>NZ_CP107031.2:2791785-3110000 GCF_027474845.2 Maribacter aestuarii | reverse complement strand
CTATCACCGTCTATGGCCAAGCTTTCCAACTTGTTCTAGTTCATCACCGCTCGAACGTCGTGGTCCTACAACCCCGCTGTCGCCGAAACGACAACGGTTTGGACTAATCCGATTTCGCTCGCCGCTACTATCGGAATCACTTTTGTTTTCTCCTCCTCCGGGTACTTAGATGTTTCAGTTCCCCGGGTTTGCCTCCCTTGCGGGATACCATGTCTTCAACATGGTGGGTTGCCCCATTCGGATACCTGCGGATCATATCGTGTGTGCCGATCCCCGCAGCTTTTCGCAGCTTATCACGTCCTTCTTCGCCTCTGAGAGCCTAGGCATTCCCCATACGCCCTTTTCCAGCTTGTCGCCAAACCTTCTTATTGCTTACTTATTATTATGTTCGTACTCTTTACTTTCATCGTACGCACAAGTGCGTACGACTAAGATTCGTGTTTCTTTCTTTTTAGGTATATACGACACTGATGTCGTATATCCTGTTCCAATATGTCAATGAACGTGTGGCGGGGTCGCCACGTACAGATTTAACCGTCGTGTCGACCTTGATACACTAGGGAATAATATAAATTATCCCTAGGCATCGCCTAGTGGAGAATATCGGAGTCGAACCGATGACCTCCTGCGTGCAAGGCAGGCGCTCTAGCCAGCTGAGCTAATCCCCCGTAATTCAGTTGTCGGTTATCAGTTAACAGTTATCGGTTAATTGATGACTATGCGCCAACTGGGGTTACCCAACTTCAAGAATTTCCTTCAATATTTCAATCTCAATGAACGTTCCCCTTCCAAAAAAGGGGGCCTGTAGTCCCAGGCAGACTCGAACTGCCGACCTCTACATTATCAGTGTAGCGCTCTAACCAGCTGAGCTATGGGACTGTCCCTACCACTCTTGGCAATGTACCAAAAGGGCAATTACTTGTATATTATGATTGTGGAGGCTACGTAGAGGGAACGATATCATGAAAAAAATAGACCGAAAGACCGGGACCGGAAACTTGTTTCCGAAAACCGTCGGGGACCGTCCTTAAAAGGACAATCTCTAGAAAGGAGGTGTTCCAGCCGCACCTTCCGGTACGGCTACCTTGTTACGACTTAGCCCTAGTTACCGATCTTGCCCTAGGCCGCTCCTTACGGTGACGGACTTCAGGCACTCCCGGCTTCCATGGCTTGACGGGCGGTGTGTACAAGGCCCGGGAACGTATTCACCGGATCATGGCTGATATCCGATTACTAGCGATTCCAGCTTCACGGGGTCGAGTTGCAGACCCCGATCCGAACTGTGACCGGTTTTGTAGATTCGCTCCGCCTTGCGACGTGGCTGCTCTCTGTACCGGCCATTGTAGCACGTGTGTGGCCCAGGACGTAAGGGCCGTGATGATTTGACGTCATCCCCACCTTCCTCACGGTTTGCACCGGCAGTCCCGTTAGAGTCCCCATCATGACATGCTGGCAACTAACGGTAGGGGTTGCGCTCGTTATAGGACTTAACCTGACACCTCACGGCACGAGCTGACGACAACCATGCAGCACCTTGCAAATTGCCCGAAGGAAAAGGTATCTCTACCCCTGTCAAAATGCATTTAAGCCCTGGTAAGGTTCCTCGCGTATCATCGAATTAAACCACATGCTCCACCGCTTGTGCGGGCCCCCGTCAATTCCTTTGAGTTTCATTCTTGCGAACGTACTCCCCAGGTGGGATACTTATCACTTTCGCTTGGCCGCCCAGGTCTCAAGGACCCGGACAGCTAGTATCCATCGTTTACGGCGTGGACTACCAGGGTATCTAATCCTGTTCGCTCCCCACGCTTTCGTCCATCAGCGTCAGTACATGGTTAGTCAGCTGCCTTCGCAATCGGTGTTCTATGTAATATCTATGCATTTCACCGCTACACTACATATTCCGCCAACTTCACCATGACTCAAGACGATCAGTATCAAAGGCAATTCTACAGTTGAGCTGCAGACTTTCACCACTGACTTAATCGCCCGCCTACGGACCCTTTAAACCCAATAATTCCGGATAACGCTCGGACCCTCCGTATTACCGCGGCTGCTGGCACGGAGTTAGCCGGTCCTTATTCTTACGGTACCGTCAACAGGCCACACGTGGCCCTTTTTCTTCCCGTATAAAAGCAGTTTACTACCCATAGGGCATTCTTCCTGCACGCGGCATGGCTGGATCAGAGTCTCCTCCATTGTCCAATATTCCTCACTGCTGCCTCCCGTAGGAGTCTGGTCCGTGTCTCAGTACCAGTGTGGGGGATCCCCCTCTCAGGGCCCCTACCCATCGTAGCCATGGTAAGCCGTTACCTTACCATCGAGCTAATGGGACGCATGGCCATCTTCTACCGGCCGAAGCCTTTAACCGGTAAACAATGCTGTTAGCCGGTACCACGGGGCATTAATCCAAGTTTCCCTGGGCTATTCCCCTGTAGAAGGTAGGTTCCATACGCGGTGCGCACCCGTGCGCCGGTCGCCGGCAAAGTGCAAGCACTTCCCGCTGCCCCTCGACTTGCATGTGTTAGGCCTGCCGCTAGCGTTCATCCTGAGCCAGGATCAAACTCTTCATCGTTGTTTCATTTGTATTCGTCCCAACGTCTCCGAAATTTCCGTCCCCGGCCCCGATCCGATCGATCTAATTCTTGATATCTTAATATATTCTCTACCGCCACCACCGGAAAAGACCCGAAGACCCCTCCCGATGATAGCTTTGTTCTCCACAATATGTCAATGAACTCCATAAACCCGGGAAAAACTCCCCGGACATCGCCCCAGGTATCTCCCAAAGCGGGTGCAAATATAAGAGTGTTTTTTTAATTAAAAATAAAATTAACCTCTTTTTTACACTTTTTTTTACTCAATTTTTAACCTCTTCAACCCTAGGTTATTATGAACCATAAAAATTTAAAGGGCATTGAATTTAGCAAATAAATGCAATATAAACAACGGAGATAATAGAAAAATTAATTTTGCGTTAGGGACAGAAATGATATCCCCGAGCGCAGTGAGGGATATAATGTGTGGCCCGACCCCATATTACCCCGTGGGGAACGCCCAAAACATAGTTCCAATAAATTGTGGACTTGAATACTAGATATTATCTTTGCCCACTTACATATACAACGATGATTAAAATTACTTTGCCGGACGGCTCTATAAAAGAATTTGAACAAGGCACTACCCCAATGGTGGTTGCCAAGAGTATTAGCGAGGGGCTTGCGAGAAACGTTATTTCCGCAAAGTTCAATGATACCGTCGTTGAAACTTCTACTCCTTTGAACGAGGATGGGGCTTTAATACTTTATACTTGGAACGATAAGGAGGGTAAAACCGCTTTTTGGCATTCTACCTCACATATTGTTGCACAAGCGTTGGAGGAGCTATACCCGGGGGTTAAACTTACTATAGGGCCAGCCATTGAAAATGGGTTCTACTACGACGTAGATTTACCGGATGGCACTATCTCTGAAAAAGATTTTCAGCGTATAGAGCAAAAAGCCATTGATATCGCCCGAGGCAAACATGATTTTAACATGAGGTCCGTTTCCAAATCGGACGCATTGGAATTTTATAAAAGCGAAGGTAACGAGTACAAAGTTGAACTGATCGAAAACTTGGAGGACGGGACCATTACGTTTTGTGACCATGATACATTTACAGATTTGTGCCGCGGGGGACATATACCCAATACGGGTATCGTAAAGGCCATAAAAATCCTGAGTGTTGCGGGCGCCTACTGGCGCGGAAACGAAAACAATCCACAACTAACTAGGGTATACGGAATTTCATTCCCGAAACAGAAAGAGCTCACAGAATATTTGGAGCTTTTGGAAGAAGCAAAAAAACGAGACCATAGGAAGTTGGGCAAGGAACTGGAGTTGTTCACATTTTCACAAAAAGTAGGACAAGGTTTGCCGTTATGGCTTCCTAAAGGAGCAGCTTTGCGGGAACGACTTGAAGATTTTCTGAAAAAGGCCCAGAAAAAAGCAGGCTACGAAATGGTGGTCACTCCTCATATTGGACAAAAAGAGCTGTATGTAACTTCCGGACATTACGAAAAATACGGGGCGGATAGTTTTCAGCCTATCAAAACCCCAAAAGAGGATGAGGAGTTTTTACTGAAACCTATGAACTGTCCTCACCATTGTGAGATATACAACGCCAAACCTTTTAGCTATAGGGAACTACCCAAAAGATATGCCGAATTCGGTACAGTATATAGATACGAACAGAGTGGGGAACTGCATGGACTTACTAGGGTCAGGGGTTTTACCCAAGACGATGCGCATATTTTTTGTACCCCTAATCAGGTAGATCAAGAGTTTAAAAATGTCATTGATCTTTCCCTTTATGTATTAGGGTCCCTTGGTTTTGATAATTTTACCGCCCAAGTGTCTGTTCGTGATCCGGAAAATCCAGATAAATATATAGGAACAAAGGAGAACTGGGAAAAAGCGGAAAACGCCATTATTAATGCCGCCAAGGAAAAGGGACTGGATTTTGTTGTTGAGGAGGGTGAAGCAGCATTTTATGGACCTAAGCTAGATTTTATGGTGAAGGACGCATTGGGAAGGCAATGGCAGTTAGGTACAATACAAGTAGATTATACGCTTCCTGAGCGATTTGACCTAACCTATAAAGGTAGTGACAATGAACTCCATAGGCCTATTATGATACATAGGGCTCCTTTTGGTAGCATGGAAAGGTTCATAGCCCTTTTGTTGGAACATACTGGTGGTAATTTCCCCTTGTGGTTAATTCCAGAACAGGCGATTATACTGCCCGTGAGTGAGAAACATGAAAAATATGCGGAAAAAGTTTTAAAATCCCTAGAAAATAACGAAATTCGCGCCCTCATTGATAATAGGAGCGAGACGGTTGGCAAGAAAATAAGGGAGGCAGAAATGAATAAAATTCCCTTTATGTTGATTGTAGGTGAAAACGATGAAAATGAGAATACAATTTCTGTCCGCAGACATGGCGGTGAAGATTTAGGAGCCATCTCTATAGAACAGTTTACTGACTTGGTCGATACGGAAATAAATAGTACCTTAAAGTCGTTTTGAAATTTATAAGTTTAATTAAAAATAATTAGTCATAGCAATACGTAAAAGATTTAGACCCCAACCTAGAAGGGAAAATAAGAACCCTCACAATATCAATGAAAAAATACTTGCTCCAGAAGTAAGGTTGGTAGGCGACAATGTGGAAGTAGGTGTATACCCCATTCGAAAGGCTTTGGACTTGTCCAATGAATTAGAGTTGGATTTGGTTGAAATTTCGCCAAAAGCGAAACCTCCTGTTTGTAAAATCATAGACTATAAAAAGTTTTTGTACGAGCAGAAAAAAAGGGATAAAGCCATGAAAGCGAAAGCTTCCAAGGTGGTAGTCAAAGAAATAAGATTTGGTCCCAACACGGATGATCACGATTATGAGTTTAAGAAAAAACATGCTGAGAAGTTTCTTAAGGATGGTGCCAAATTAAAGGCATATGTTTTTTTCAAGGGAAGATCTATCGTTTATAAAGACCAGGGTGAAATTTTGCTTTTAAAATTAGCATCCGAACTGGAAGAATTAGGCAAAGTGGAGCAAATGCCTAGATTGGAAGGAAAGAGAATGACAATGTTCATTGCCCCTAAGACAAAGAGCAAATAAAATAAGGATTAGTCCAACATTACACTAAAGTGTAATGATGGAAGCATTTTATCAAGCCCGTTTTAGGGCTTGTTGAATGAAAAAAAATACTGGAACTTGAATTGGCTTTGTAGCTAAAACAGGTTTCGGTACAAAGTGAGATCAATTAATATAAACTAGGAGAAAATGCCTAAACAGAAAACAAAATCCAGTGCCAAAAAGCGTTTTAAGCTTACGGGTACCGGTAAAATTAAAGAAAGCACGCTTTTAAGAGCCATATTCTTACAAAGAAGTCTAAAAAGCGGAAGCTTGCGTTAACTCATGACACATTGGTTCATCCACATGATGTTAACAGTATTAAAGAGCAATTACGTTTAAAGTAAAATAGCTCAAAAGGTAAAATTATTAACCATGGAGTTAGGCCAAAACTTTAACTGTCCACAGTGAGACAACTAGAAGTTAAAAAACAAAGAGTCGATTTTAGACCGCCTACTACAAAAACAATTAGAAAAAAATGCCAAGATCAGTAAATGCAGTAGCTTCCAGAGCCAGAAGAAAAAGGTAATGAAGCAAGCCAAAGGTTACTTTGGAAGACGTAAAAACGTTTGGACAGTAGCAAAAAATGCGGTGGAAAAAGCAATGTTATATGCTTATAGAGACCGTAGAAACAAAAAAAGAACTTTTCGTGCCCTATGGATTACCCGTATTAATGCCGGTGCCAGATTACACGGAATGTCATACAGCCAGTTCATGGGCGGTGTAAAAGCTAAAGGAATAGAATTGAACCGAAAGGTACTTGCCGATTTAGCAATGAACCATCCGGAAGCTTTTAAAGCTGTTGTAGAACAGGTAAAATAAAAATAAGAAATCTCACTTTTAGAAAATCCGGTCCGCCAGTAGGTGGACCGGATTTTTTCTTTTTATTAACCAATAGAATTAGGCCTTTTTAATCTTGGAGACGGCCATTTTAAATTCTTCCCAATCAATCAATTCATCCTTGTTCTTGTCATATCCCTCAATGAGTTTTGAAGAAACAATTCCTCTTAAAAAGCCATTGATTTCTGCTTCTTTCAATAACTTCACGATTTCCCCTTTATTAAGTTTTCTATCGTTGTCCTGGTCAAAAAATTCAAAAGCCTCTTCCGGTGTTTGAAAATGATTGGTAATCAAAATTTGAATTTTATTTAAAATAGATTCTTCCGTTGTCATAAATTATTTTTTTTAATTAATTATTGTAATTACAATACTCCTACCAGAAGCTCGATCCCGATGTTCACAGAGATATATCCCTTGCCAGATACCTAAATTTAATTTTCCCTTTGTAATGGGGATCTGCACGGATGCGCCCATTAAAGATGCCTTTATATGAGCCGGCATATCATCGGCCCCTTCATAGGTGTGAATATAATATGGTGCGTTTTCAGGGACCATTACATTCATATGACTTTCAAAATCGGTTCGAACCGTAGGATCGGCATTTTCATTCATAGTTAAACTTGCGGAAGTGTGTTTGATGAAAATATGGCAGATGCCCATTTCTATATTACCCATTTCACGTAGTGTGTCATTTATCTGATTGGTGATTAAATGAAAACCTCTAGGGTAGGCACGAAGTCTAATTTCCTTTTGAAAAAAACTCATTAGCTGCAAATATGAATTAAAGGTAAAACTTTAGGATGAATACCCATAAATAACCCATATTGAAATACCTTTGCCTACTAATAGTATGAAGTTTATGAATTTATCCAAAGTGAAGATGGTAGTATCGGATATGGATGGGACCTTGTTAAATTCCAAGCATGAGGTGAGCGACCGTTTTTTTGAATTATTTCAACAATTAAAGACTCAGGACATTCAATTCATAGCGGCAAGTGGCAGACAATATAATAGTATTATTGAAAAGCTTCATCCAATTAAGGATGATATAATCGTGATTGCCGAGAATGGGGGATTTGCAATGAACAAAGGGAAGGAAATACTTTCTACGCCATTGCCCCAAAAAAACATCGTTGAAATCCTTGATACCCTGGCAAATGTTCCTAATATTTACCCCATACTATGTGGTAAACATAACGCTTATGTTTCCAGAACCTCCGAAGTGTTCATCAACAAACTCAAAGAATATTATACCGAATTTAGTTTGGTTGATGATTTTTACCATTTTGAAGAGCAAATCATTAAAATAGCCATCTACCATTTTGAAAGCTCCGAACGTTACATCTATCCTTTTGTGAGTCATTTAGAGGATACGCTGCAGGTAAAAATTTCCGGGGAGAATTGGGTGGATATATCCAGTCCTAATGCCAATAAAGGATATGCATTGGATAAAGTCATGTCGCTTTATAACATAAAGCCGGACGAATTAATGGTCTTTGGCGACTACAACAACGATTTAGAAATGTTGGCCTTGGCAGATTTTAGTTTTGCTATGGAAAATGCGCATCCTAATGTAAAAAAAGCCGCGAGCTATTCAACAAGCAGTAATGACAATTATGGTGTTGAGAAAATCTTAGAAAAATTGATTTTTTAGGTCTTTTGCTTTTTCTTTCTTGCGGCAGGAAACAACACATTGTTCAGTATCAAACGATAGCCGGGTGAGGTGGGATGTAGTTCCAATTCTGTTTTCGGGTCCCCTACCCTATGCTGGTAATCCTCAGGATCATGTCCGCCGTAAAAGGTAAAAAAACCTTTTCCCTTTATCCCATGAATGTACCTAGCTTCTGAGTTTAATTTATTCTCTCCTAGAACCAGTACCGTAGGTTTGAGTTCAGAACGTGTAAAAGCTGTCGTTTGCCCCATAAAACCTTTGACTAGGGATGTATGGTTCTGACATAGCATCGTAGGAACAGGGTCCCATTTGGCCGAAAAGTCCATCAAAGAAAAATAGTCCGATTCCTTTGGAACATTGCCCCTTTTGTTTGTCATATCGATTGATGAAAACTCATACTTTAGAGGACTACGTTCCAAAGTAAAATCTTTGAAGGCAAAGGTTCTGGAATAATCCAAACTTGCTTGGTAGTTGGGGTCGGAAGCATCCCCGTCAAACATAGGTTCGCAGATATCTACGCCATCGGCTGCCAATGCAATATCAAAACTATCCGTTGCGGAGCACATGGCAAACATAAATCCACCACCAATAACGTAATTCCTAATCTTTGAGGCTACGGCGCCTTTCTCTTTGGAGACCTTATCATACCCCAACTTCTTGGCCAATTGCTCAGCCTCCTTCTTTCCATCAATATACCAAGGTGTTGCCCTGTAGGCCCCATAAAATTTACCATACTGTCCCGTAAAATCCTCATGATGTAAATGAAGCCAATCATACAGCGCCAATTTATCGTTAAGAACTTCTTCGTCATAAATGGTAACATAAGGAATCTCTGCGTATGTAAGCGCCATAGTAACGGCGTCGTCCCATGGTTGATTTCCTTTTGGGGAATACACCGCTATTTTAGGTGGCTTTTCTAATATGACTGCATCCTGATTTCTAGACGGACTACTAATCTCGTCCAAAATGGCATTAGCCTGGCTATCTGAAAGAATTTCGAACGACACCCCTCGTATTTGACATTCTTTTCGAATGCTTTCCCCGTCAGGAAATAAAAATGAACCTCCTCTATAATTCAATAACCATTGTACCTTCTGCTGCTTTGAAAGCACCCAATACGTTATTCCATATGCCTTTAAATGATTTTTCTGCCCTTCGGCATCCATTGGGATAAGGATGGATGACGCAGTCATTTGCAGGATACTGAAAAGAATAAATAACCAAGAAACAAGACCTTTACTCATGAATTAACTTTGTGGGCGTTATTCAAAGTTAACGAGAAAATCAAATAATGAATTGCGTGGTGAGTTAAAGATTTCGTAATACAGAAGATTCAATGGTTATTGAAGAATAACAATAAACCCAAACGTCTATCTACAAATTATTTTTAAAAAGGCACATCGTTATCGTCCTCAGGGCCCAAACCGTCGTTCAGGGAGCTGCCAAAAGCTTCATCCGTACTAGGTAGATTTTTAGTTAAGAATGGATTCTCCTCATTGGCGTTCATTTTCGATTGAAACTCAAAAGGGGAATCAAAATCATCTAAATTATCGAACTTACCAAGGTTACCAATGAACTTTAATCGAATGTTATCCAACCCACCGTTACGGTGTTTGGCCACAATAAATTCCGCCTGACCCTGAGTAGGTGTTCGTTCTTCATCATCCCATTCTTCAATCTTATAGTACTCCGGCCTGTAGATGAAGGAAACGATATCCGCATCTTGCTCAATGGCCCCGGACTCCCGTAAATCTGAAAGAATAGGTCTTTTGCTACCGCCCCTGGTTTCCACCGCACGGGATAGTTGCGATAGTGCAATCACCGGTACGTTCAATTCTTTGGCCAATGCTTTTAGGTTTCGGGAAATGGTCGAAATTTCCTGTTCCCTGTTTCCGCCCTTCTGACTACCACCAGCTGTCATCAACTGTAAATAATCTACAATGACCATTTTGATACCATGTTGCGATGCCAAACGCCTAGCTTTGGCCCTTAGGTCAAAAATGGAAAGTGAGGGCGTATCGTCTATAAACAAAGGCGCCTTCTCCAGTGTTTTGACTTTAACGTTCAATTGCTCCCACTCATGCTTCTCCAATTTACCTGTTCTTAATTTTTCCGATGACAATCCTGTCTCAGAAGAAATTAACCTTGTAATTAACTGTACAGAAGACATCTCCAGCGAAAAGAATGCTACTGGGATATTGGAGTTAACGGCAATGTTTCTGGCCATTGAAAGTGTCAACGCCGTTTTACCCATACCCGGTCGTGCCGCAACGATTACCAAATCACTTGGTTGCCAGCCAGAAGTAAGCTTATCTACTTTGTCAAATCCGGATGGAATACCGCTCAGGCCTTCCTTATTGGCGATTTCTTCAATTCGCTTTTTGGCCTGGATGACCAAATTTTGGGCAGTTTCGGCGGACCTTTTTAAATTACCCTGGGTTACGTCGTATAATTTGGATTCCGCGTTGTCCAATAAATCGAAAACGTCCGTTCCTTCATCATAGGCATCCTCAATAATTTCATTCGAAATCTTAATAAGGCTACGTTGAATGAACTTTTGTAAAATAATCCGGGCATGAAACTCAATATGAGCAGAAGATGCCACTTTTTGGGTCAGTTTTATAAGATAAAAATCCCCTCCGGCAGCCTCTAATTTTCCTGCTTTCTTTAATTGGGCGGAAACGGTTAATAAATCAACCGGTTGCGATTCCTCGAAGAGAACAAAAATGGCCTCATAAATAAATCTGTGGGAGTCTTTATAGAATACATCTGGATGTAGGATATCTATTACTTCATCCACACCCTTTTTGTCAATCATCATTGCCCCTAACACAACCTCCTCTAAATCAACCGCTTGAGGTGGTATTTTACCTCTTTCAAGATTAATTATAGTAGATTTAGCGATCTTACGACCGATTAAAGGGTTTGTGTTCTCCATGAGTGCGAAAATATGCAATTAACCTTTAGTTAACGTGAAATTTGTGCTTTAGGATGTTCACAGTTGACTAACAATTACGTGTTAATAAGTTACGATTTTATGTTGATAACAAAAAAATCCGAAGGTATATAGCTTCGGATTTTTCTGAGGTTGCTAAAACGGCATATTAGCCATTAAAAACACCCATTTCTGCGTACTTATCCATACGTTGTGTCACCAGTTCTTTTGGTGATAACTTTTGCAACTCCTCAAAAGTAGCAACGATTTTATTCTTTACAATTTCAAAAGTTTTGTCCCTATTGGCATGTGCTCCTCCAGCAGGTTCGCGAACAATTTCATCAATCAGTTTTAATTTTTTCATGTCCGTTGCCGTAAGTTTTAGGGCATCAGCCGCTCTTTCCTTAAATTCCCAGCTGCGCCATAGAATTGATGAACAGGATTCCGGAGAAATAACGGAGTACCACGTATTTTCCAACATAAGGACCTTGTCCCCCACTCCAATACCCAAGGCCCCTCCAGAGGCACCTTCTCCAATAATCACCACAATAATAGGAACCTTAAGACGGGTCATTTCTAGAATATTCCTAGCTATAGCCTCGCCTTGCCCACGTTCCTCGGCTTCAATACCAGGATAAGCACCAGGGGTATCAATAAGGCAAACTACAGGGATACCAAATTTTTCGGCAGATTTCATTAAGCGGAGTGCTTTGCGATAACCCTCCGGGTTCGCCATTCCGAAATTACGGTACTGCCGGGTCTTTGTATTATATCCTTTTTGCTGACCGATAAACATATAGCTTTGATCACCAATTTTTCCTAAACCTCCGATCATGGCCTTGTCGTCCTTTACATTACGATCACCGTGAAGCTCTAAAAAGGTTTCACCGCAAATGGCTCTAATATAATCTAAGGTATAAGGTCTGTTGGGATGCCTGGACAACTGTACTCTTTGCCAAGCGGTGAGGTTCTTATAAATTTCTTTACGGGTCTCCGTAAGTTTTTGCTCTATCTGTTTACAGGTCTCCGTTACATCAACATCACTCTCCTCTCCAATAATCATGCACTTGTCCAATTGCTCCTCCAATTCCTTGATTGGAAGTTCAAAATCCAAATATTCCATAGTAAAAAAGCTTTAGTTTTTTGGTCACCACAAATATAGAACTTTAAGCCGTAAAGTCTTAAATCTTCCTGTTCTTTAAAATTCCATTGGCGATTACAGTGAGTAATATTATTGCGGCACCAACATAAAACAATGGATTCATTTTTTCATCGGTGCCAAAAATAAACCATGCCAGAATTATTCCGTAAACAGGTTCCAAATTGGTTGTAAGCATTACGGTGTAAGGGGTGAGAACGCGCATTATTTTAACCGAAGCAATGAAGGCGTACGCCGTACATGCAAGCGCTAAAACCAATAAATAGGTCCAATCCATAATATTCAAAACAAAAAAAGCACTGTTGAATTTTCCACTTACGCCGAGCACCAGAGAAAGGAATAGCACACCAATTCCCAATTCGTAAAATGAAATGATAGATGGTTTATGGGTTTTGACCAATTTTCCATTGATAAGCGCAAAAACCGCCGCCAAAAATGCTGAAATCAGGGCAATAACCATACCGTAGGCATATTTGGATTCTACTCGGAATATGAGGTATAGCCCTATAATAACCAATAATCCGAAAAAGACTTCATAAACAATAATTTTTCTTCCATACCAGAACGGTTCCATTAACGCCGTGAAAAAAGCTCCGGTAGACATCATGGCCAATGCCACGGAAACAGTAGAAACTTTTATCGCCAAAAAGAAAGTCACCCAATGCAAAGCGACCACAATACCTCCAATAGAAAACCAGCCCAAAGTCCTTTTTGTGATTTTTAAATCAAATTTTGACAAAAAAATGTAAACCAAAATGAATAGCGATGCAAGACCCATACGGTACCAGACCAACGGAAGGGAATCTATGGAGATGAGCTTGCCCAAAATAGCCGTAAAACCCCAGATAAAAACGATAAAGTGAAGGTGGATAAGATTCCCTATTCTATCTTTTTGCATTTTGTAGCAGATAAAAAGCTAAGACGCCGAAAACTACATTGGGAATCACGACTGCCAAAAGTGGTGAAAAGCCAGATTGTTCCGCCAATGTCCCGAATACTTTGTCAAAAAAGATAAAAACGAAAGCCACGAGAATACCAAAGGCTAAATTTACGCCCATTCCACCCCTGCGTTTAACAGAGGAAACGGCTACCGCAATAATGGTCAAGATAAATGCGGTGAGCGGCAAGGCCCATCTTTTATATTTCACCAAAATATAAGTATTGATGTTAGACGCTCCCTTTCTTTTTTGGTCGGCAATGAACTTATCCAGCTCATATAGGTTTTTAGTTTCCGCTACATAGGAAACTGGGGTAAGGTCATCTATTTTAAAGGTGAACAAGGTATCTAACCGTCTTTTGCTTTCAATTATGGATGTATCTCCCCGAACGGTTCTTTTTTTATAGGATGTGAGCCGATAGATACTGTCTTTATCTACCCATCGTATGTTGGCTGCAGAAATCTTAAAATCCAATTCATTATTATTGTCGAACCTTTCAAACGTGAAGTTATGGCCCAACTGTCTGGACGGGTCAAAACTACTTACATAGATAAAATCAGTTTCGTTGAGTTGATTAAAAATATTATTGGTAATCCTATCCTTCTTTCCTTTTTTTAGATATTTATATACAAACTCGTTGAAGCCCACGCTCGCCTTAGGCACAATGAACATAGTCATAAAAAACATAAGAATGGCAACCAAAGTGGCCCCAATCAAATAGGGTCTGAGAAACCTACCGTATGAGACTCCAGAGCTTAAAATTGCCACGATTTCCGTATTGTTCGCCAATTTGGAGGTAAAAAATATGACCGATAAAAAGAGGAAAATAGGGAAAAGCAAGCTCCCAATATAAATGGTGAAATTCATGTAATACACCAGAATTTCGTTCAAGGGTGCCTCATTATCAATCATCTTACCGATCTGCTCCGCAAGATTGGCCATAATTCCTATGGGGATGAACAACAATAGCATCACAGAAAAAGTGACTAAGTAACGTTTTAGTATGTATTTGTCTATGATGGAAAGCATTACAATCGTTTGTCCATTTGTTTAACCATTACCGTTTTCCATTCCATAAAATCACCTGCCAAAATATGTTTCCTTGCTTCGCGTACCAACCAAAGATAGAAACCGAGATTGTGTATGGTTGCTATTTGCTTCCCAAGATACTCATTGGCAGCAAATAGGTGGCGTAGATAGGCCTTTGAATATTCCTTGTCCACGAACGTAGTTCCCATGTCATCCAATACGGAAAAATCATCCTCCCACTTCTTGTTCTTTATATTGATGGTACCATGGGCGGTAAAGAGCATGCCGTTACGGGCATTTCTGGTCGGCATTACACAGTCGAACATATCTATTCCCAAGGCTATATTTTCTAAAATATTTATGGGTGTACCAACACCCATCAGGTATCTAGGTTTGTCCTCTGGTAATATTTCACACACTACCTCCGTCATTCCATACATCTCCTCCGCAGGCTCTCCAACGGAAAGCCCCCCTATAGCATTCCCTTCAGCACCAGCGTTGGCAATATATTCTGCCGATTGTCTTCTTAGGTCTTTATAGGTAGAACCTTGTACGATAGGAAAGAAACCTTGTGCATAATCATATTCAAAAGGAGTTTTCTCCAAATGGGCAATACACCTGTCCAGCCATCTATGGGTCATGTGCATGGACCGCTTCGCGTAATTGTAATCACAAGGATACGGGGTACACTCATCAAAGGCCATAATGATATCCGCACCAATTACCCGTTGTATTTCCATAACATTCTCCGGCGTAAATAAATGTGTGGAACCATCTATATGTGATTTGAACTTTACGCCCTCTTCTTTTATTTTTCGGTTGGCCGAAAGGGAATACACCTGATAACCACCACTATCTGTAAGGATATTACCATCCCAACCCATAAATTTATGAAGGCCGCCAGCGGCTTTGAGTATATCGGTTTTTGGACGTAGAAACAGGTGATAGGTATTTCCAAGAATAATGTCTGGTTTAATCTCTTCCCTCAATTCCTTTTGATGAACTCCTTTAACCGAGGCCACCGTACCTACGGGCATAAAAATCGGAGTTTCTATAACACCATGGTCGGTGACAAGGGTACCAGCCCTTGCCTTAGTTAATAAATCTGTTTTATGTAGTGTAAATTTCAATGGCTAGGAATGAAGTTGCAAAGATAATGAACCGGATTTCTTTTAAGCTTAATAAAAAACTAAAGATGTCTATACCGTTCGCGTCAATATTTCAGTTGAAAAGATACTAGGCCATATGTTACAAATGCGAACTTTAGAAAGCGCAATAAAGGACTATCCTTTACGTTTTGATGGTATAACGAGAATTTGATGATGTGGTATTATTCTTGATGCCCATTTATCACTAAAAACAAAACGATTATGAAAAAAACACTTTTGCTTGCAGCTATGGTATTGTTTGGGCTTTCTGCAACGGCCCAAAGTGAATCTGGTTTTGGTATTAAAGGAGGATTGAATTACAATGCCAACGGAGATTATTTTGAATCGGCCGGGGAGGCCGCTCGCAACCCTGACAGAAATGTAGGCTATCATCTGGGCGTTTTCGGTAAAATAGGTATTTCTAGAATTTATTTCCGTCCTGAATTGGTGTACACGAAGACCAAATCCGATTATGACGGAAATGATTTTGATATGAGTAAATTGGATGCCCCCTTACTACTGGGAGTTAAAGTGATAGGACCTTTGCATCTGTTTGCCGGACCTTCTTTTCAGTATATTCTGAACACAGAATTCGATGGGATTACCATTGATGATGTGAACAATGATTTTACGGTTGGTTTAAACATTGGTGCCGGTGTTAATCTAGGTAAGTTGGGAATAGACTTGCGTTACGAACGTGGTTTTAGTGATAACGAAGCCAATTTCATTAACACGAATCTTACAACGGTTGGTCCTAGCCGCATAGATACGAGACCTGATCAACTAATTATAAGTCTTAGTCTAAAAATATAAGTGTATTTATATTAAACAAAAAAGCCCTCAAGCAAAATCTCGAGGGCTTTTTTTATTTGTGCAATGCCTTAAAGGTCATTATCCAGATGGTCAAAAATACCATCTCCGTCGGTATCTAAAAAACCTACGAAATTTCCTTCGGCATCTAATTCTATTTCTTCTATTGTTGGAATACCATCTCCATCATCATCGGTATCGTTATAATTGGCCAAATAAATAGTTATTGGTTCCGTATCACCATCCGTATTATCGTTATCTAAATTTCCGTCATTATTTAAATCCTCTAAGATTGAAGGAATACCATCGCCATCAAAATCAGTATCCTCCTCATAAGCAAAAGCGTCAATTTTAAAAATTAAAGGTGAATATGACGGTATAGAACTACTCGGGGAAACGTCAAAATATGCAAGCCCTGAAGGCATAAAAATAGCACCAATTCCAAAACCTTCATAACTTATGGTTCCATCCCCATTTTCAATTGGACCCATACCGGTTTGAAAATACTCAACACCGTTTCCAAATCCACGTCTTGTTCCAGCAGATAAATTTAAAACTACTGGCTGGTTCGACGAGGCATCAAACAATGTTCTATTCAACAAGAGACCTTCATATCTTAAAACTACATTATCTCCAATGGTTGGATTTCCTTCTTCAGATCCTTGCCTAGCAACCAAAACATATAATTTATGATCAACTACTTCCTCGTCACTTCTTCCAAAATCCGATGCCGCAACCGAGATGGTTTCGGTGATAAATTCTACACCATCTAGCATTCCGCTTTCCAGAATAGAAACTTTGTCCGCATTCTCACCCGCAATGGTATCGAAACGGATTTTATAGTCAAAATCAGCGGGAGGAGACTGAAACTCTTCGTAATTATAAAAATGAGTGGATAAAAAAGCTTGAATTTCCGCATCGTCCTCAACGGCCACCTCGCTCATCAATCTGGGAGGTACAATTTCTCCAATTGGATTATCATCATCCTTACAGGACCAAATTCCCAAAATAGCGAGTCCTATTAAACAGGCGTTCTTCAATTTCATCAACACAGATTTTTAAGGGCGCAAGATACAATTTTCCCCTATTTTTGCAGGAGACCTTAACAAAGATTTCTAATTACCATGCGAATAGACAAATACTTATGGTGTACGCGCTATTTTAAGACTAGGAACTTGGCTACCACACAGTGTAAAAAAGGTCACGTACAAGTTAACGGACAGGTGGCCAAACCCAGTAGGGAAATATTTCCTATGGACAAGCTTATAGTAAGAAAGAACCAAATTAACTATACCCTAACCGTTTTGGATATCCCAGATAGTAGGGTTGGTGCCAAGTTGGTCGACATGTACCGAAAAGACACCACGCCCGCATCCGCTTTTGAGCATAATGAACTGCTCCAATATTCAAAGGACTATTATAGAAAAAAAGGAGCCGGTAGGCCCACGAAAAAGGACCGTAGGGAAATTGACGATTATCTGGAAAGCCCTTCCCATAGTATGGACCATGAGGTAAATGAATCTCCCAAGTCTACAAAAGACGAAAAGGATTGAATCTTTTTTAAAAACATCCCTATCTTTAATTCTTATTGAAATCTTATGGAGCAGACTATACTTTCGCATCAGCAAATACAGCATAAAATTGAGCGCATTGCCTATCAAATTTATGAAGCAAATGTTTCCCAGAAAGAAATAATCATTGCTGGGATTGAAGGGGGAGGAATTAATTTTGCCAAAAAAATTGTGGCTGTTCTAAAAAAGATTACTGAAGCAGAAATCATTCTGTGCAAAGTTCATATGGACAAAAATAATCCATTAGAGAGCGGAGTTACCACCTCGATTCCTGAAGCAGACTATAAAAATAAATCGGTTGTACTGGTGGATGACGTCCTTAATTCTGGAACTACATTGATTTACGGGGTCCAGCATTTTTTAAAAACTCCACTGAAGCAACTAAAGACCGCTGTGCTCGTTAATAGAAACCATAAAAAATATCCCGTGAAGGCAGATTTTAAGGGAATCTCGTTAAGTACATCTTTACAAGAACATGTTAATGTGAGGTTTGAAGCCAAAAACGACCGCGTCTACTTAAACTAAGATTTGTTTTATTTCTTCCGATAGCTCCATTGGATTTTTTTGGTCCGCATTAATGGTATGAAAAGCTTGACTATAATAGAAACTACGTTCAAAGAGATGTTTACCAATGAATTCCGGTAGCTCTTCCACATCAATATTCTTTATCAGCGGTCTGGTTTCTTTTTGATTGGCTAGTCTGGCAACCAGTTCAGCGATAGACACTTTAATATAGCACACATTTGGTGTAGCCGCCAGTATGATTTTCATGTTATTTCCATAACATGGAGTTCCCCCACCGGATGAGAGCACAAAATCATGCTCTAAGGCTAAAATTTCCTTTAAATATTGAAATTCCAATTTTCTAAAATATATCTCTCCCCTTTCCTTAAAAATAGTTTTTATTGAAATGGATTCGGATTCCTCTATGTAATCGTCCAAGTCTAAGAATTTAATATTCAAATCCTTGGCGAGTATTTTACCGATTGTGGTCTTACCACTCCCCATATAACCTACAAGTACTATTTTCACTTATTTGCTTTGTGTAAAATTGAACTAAATTATACTCATTTCAAAAAAAAAGAAATTTCTATTAAAATCGACTTGGAAAATAAATGAATCCCCTTATATTTGCACCCGCATTCAGAGAATTGAATGCTTATTTTTTGACCTGGTAGCTCAGTTGGTAGAGCATCTCCCTTTTAAGGAGAGGGTCCTGGGTTCGAGCCCCAGCCAGGTCACAAAAAACCTTCCTTTTCGGAAGGTTTTTTCTTTTTAAGAGCGGTGGCTTTACTTTTTGAATACTGGTTTTTTACGAATTTTCTAATCCTCATAAATAGCGCTTATTTCGCTACTATACTTTTCCCTTATAATTCTTCTTTTCAATTTTAAAGTAGGCGTTAATTCGGCATCGGAACCGTCTTCGTGAATGGGTAGCCAAGCAGTAGCAATCAATCTAAACTTCTTGATTTGCTCAATATGTCCGAATTCGGGATTATATCGATCTATTACTTTCTGATATTTTCGCGTCACTTTTTCATGCAGAATCATCTCCTCTAAAGTGGTCCAATTCATTTTTTTATGAATACACCAATTCTTTAGTGCTTCTTCTGAAGGAACTATTAATGCCGAAACGAATTTTTGTTTATCGCCGATCACCATCATCTGTTCAACTAGAAAATCTTCCCTTATCCTATTTTCAATGGGTGCAGGGGCTACATACTTTCCTCCAGAGGTTTTTAATAATTCCTTTTTCCTGTCCGTAATCTTTAAAAATTTTCTCCCGCCGGGTCCGTTTACTAATTTTCCAATATCTCCTGTACAAAACCATCTTTTACCATCAATTGTTTTAAAAACTCGCTCATTAATTTCTGGTTTCTTGTAGTAGCCAAGCATTACGTTAGGGCCGTGAGCCAAAATTTCTCCTTCATCCTCTTTGTAATCCCCAGATGTTTTATCTATGAACAACTCAACACCATCAATAGGGTATCCAACCGTTCCGATCAAGGTGCCATTCGGCTCCATAGTGTTTCCGGTCAATGTGGGTGAAGTTTCCGTCAATCCGTAAGCCTCCCGAATGGGTATACCTGCAGCACAAAATACACGTAATATTTTTATGGGGCATGGAGCAGCACCGGTAACAATCTGCCTAACATTTCCGCCTAAAGCAGCTCGCCATTTGCTGAAAATTAATTTGTCCGCTAATTTCCATTTCAATTTCTCGAAAAAAGACAAACGTTGCTCTATTTCATAATCGTCCGTTAAGCTTAAAGCCCAGAAGAAGAGTTTTCTTTTGACACCTTCCAGTGCCAGACCTTTATTATAAATAGCTTCATATATTTTTTCCAATAATCGTGGTACTGTTGTAAAAGCTACGGGCTGCACAGCTGCCAAGTCGCCCTCGGGTCCACTGAGATTGTCCGTTCCGCAGAAAAATACTGAAACTCCTTTATAACAATAGCAAAAAGAAACCGCCCTTTCATAAATATGACAAAGCGGAAGAAAACTTAAAACTTTCTCCTCTGGCTTTGCCACAAGCAAATCAGAAGTCGCAATCACGACATGCATTATATTATTATGACTCAGCATCACTCCTTTAGGATTTCCGGTAGTCCCAGATGTGTAGATAATCGTTACCAAATCCTCCCCTTTTATTTCAGATTTGATACTTTCAAGACCCAAAACACCATCAGGATAAAACATTGTTTCCCAAAAAGGGCTGCCTTCGAAACCATCAAAAGTGAAAATATGTTCCAATGTAGATACCGCTTTCTGCGTTTTGGATAACTTATCGTAAAGGTCCAAACCGCCACAAAAAGCCGCTTTCACTTCTGCCTCGGTCAAAATATATTCATATTCCGATACGCTTATGGTCGGATATAATGGTATACTAATCATACCTGCCATTTGAATGGCGTAATCCATTATGACCCATTCCGGCCTGTTCTTGTACGCTACAATGGCCACCTTGTCGCCAGGCACGAGGCCAAGTTTGAGCAAGCCTGCTCCGGCCTTATTGGCAGCATCCTTTAATTCTTGGGTACTGTAGGATTGCCAATTCCCGCTATTATCCCTTCCGCTTATGGAAGCTTCCAAGGGTGTATTTTCTAATTGATAGTCTAATAAATCGAAGAGTCTGGTCATTGGTTTGGTATATTTTGGCAACCTTGGAATATACAAAATAATGTATATTCAATTTTGTAAAAATCTCTGGAATCGGTTGATTTTACTCGAACATTAAGCTTATAAATTCTGCGACACAGGCCGGTTTATCCGCCCCATCAATTTCTACAGAACATTGCCATGTAACTTTTACACCCGTATCAGCATAGTCCTCAATAGTAGTTATTTTCGCATGTAACCTTAATTTACTGTCCACCGTAACCGGATGGGGAAACCTGACTTTGTTCAACCCGTAGTTTACACCCATCTGGACCGATTGTACCTCAATCAAATCTCCCAACATTTTGGATAAGAGGGATACTGACATAAAACCATGTGCAACAGGTTTTTTAAACGGTGAATGTTTGGTAGCCTTTTCAACGTCTACATGTATCCACTGGAAATCTAGTGTAGCCTTGGCGAAATTATTGATCATTTCCTGAGTGATAGGAATCCACTCCCCAGTGGGAGGAGACTTACCCTCGAAACTGCGAAACTCATTTAAATCCTTCAAAACTAATTTTCCCATACTATGTATTTTATCTTGAGGTCCCGCCGTCAATAGTCAAACAAATTCCAGAGACGAAGCGTGCTTCGTCCGATGCCAGATATAAGTACCCATATGCAATATCAATAGGTTGCGCTACGGTCTTTAGCGGAATGCTAGCCTTTATAGCATCAAAATGCTCAGTCGGAATCTTATCCACCATATCGGTCATGGTGAAGCCCGGAGCTATGGCATTAGCGGTGATACCGTACTTTCCCAATTCCATCGTCCATGTCTTGGACATGGCAATTACCCCTGCCTTGGTTGCGGCGTAGTTCGTTTGTCCAAAATTGCCACGCAATCCGACATTGGAGGCAGCGCTTACGATTCTGCCGTACTTATTTGCCTTCATATAGGGTGCAACGGCCTGTGTACAGATAAAGACCCCCTTTAGGTTTACATCGATTACGGCATCAAATTCTTCCTCACTCATTTTTTCCAAGGTGCGGTCACGCGTAATCCCGGCGTTATTGATTAGTATATCAATTTTACCATGTTTGGAATTCACTTGTTTAAAAAGTTTTTCGACAGCTGATTTATCCGTTACCGAAACATCGTGAAATTCAGCTTTTCCTCCAGATGCGTTAATATCATCCGCTACGTCTTGACCTTGAGGCAATAGGTCCATAATAATTACGGTAGCGCCTTCCTTGGCAAATAATTCTGAAACAGCCTTTCCGATTCCTCTAGAACCACCCGTTACTACTGCAATCTTATCCTTTAATCTCATATCGATATTTTTATTAGATTTTAACCACCATTTTTCCCTTTACCTTTCTATCCATCATCTCTTCTAAGGCTTCCTTAGTATTTTCTAAGGAGACTATTTTGTGAATGTGCGGCTTTAGTTTTCCTTCGGTATACCACTGCATTAAATTTATGGTATTGGCCATATTTTCTTTCGGATATTTCATAGCAAATCCGCCCCAAAAAACACCAACTATTGATGCTCCTTTAAGTAAGGGGAGATTTAGTGGAATTTTTGGAATCTTCCCAGCCGCAAACCCTACGACCAAAAATCGTCCGTTCCATGCCGTACCTCTTAGCGCCTGTTCTGAAAAATCTCCCCCAACAGGATCATAAACGACATCCACTCCTTTACCACCTGTGATATCTTTTAAAGTAGATTTTAAATCCTGTGTAGTATAATTGATAAGTTCGTCGGCACCATACTGTTTGCATAGTGATAACTTTTCGTCCGTTGATGCAGCTGCAATTACTTTTGCGCCCATCAATTTTCCCAATTCAACAGCTGCCAGACCTACTCCGCCAGAAGCGCCCAGTACCAGCAAGGTCTCTCCTTCCATCAAAATTGCCCTGTCTTTTAAAGCATGATATGATGTGCCATAGGCCATCATGAAGGATGCTGCTATGGGAAAATCCATTTGGTCAGGTTTTGGAAAACAAGCATTACCCGGTACAATGACTTCTTCCGCAAGCCCTCCATGTGCTACAAATCCAAAAACTTCATCCCCCACTTTTAAATGACTTATCCCCTCTCCAACTTCCTTTACAATACCAGAAATATCGCTTCCTGGAGTGAATGGTAATTCAGGCTTAAACTGATACAAGCCTTGAATGATCAAGGTGTCCGGAAAATTTAGACCGCACGCCTTAACTTCGACTAAAACCTCTTTGGGACCTGCATGCAGCCCATCAATTTCCTCCAACTTTAAATTGGATGGTGGTCCATAAGATGTACACCGAATTGCTTTCATTTTTTAGATTTTGCTCTTTTATTTTTAAAATAGGGCTTATCTGCAATATAAATTGTTTTCCATACCTCACAGAATACAATGTCCCTCTCTTTATTGGTGAGTGCTGTCTTCTTAACGATTTCCGTTTCATTTTTAAGCGCAACGCTTTCCCTTATCCTATCAATCTCTTCTATGGAATAAGAGAAGTGCGCATAGAGGTTTTCCTTTGCGGGACGCTTAAAAAATATTTCAGCGGACTTATCCCAAACCACATAGTCGGAGCCTAAAATATCCATGAGTTGCACCATTGGAATCGGATCCACGGCAGCAAACATACTTCCACCAAAAATAGTGTTCACATAATTCCGGTTTTTATAGCTGATGGGTAGCTTAATTCTTATATCCATCATATCCTCAGAAACATCTACAATTCGACCGGTGCTACGCCTGTACATTGGTGAAAGGTTAAAACCATACTTGAACATCTTAGGTTTCCCGATAAACTTTGAGCCTATTTTCGCTATTTTTTGATAGAACGACATGCTTCGAAATCAATCTTCAATAACCTTTAATACTAATTTTCCTAGTTTTTCCCCTGTGAAAAGTCGGTTATACGTTTCTAGAAAGTTCTCGATTCCCTCATAGACATCTTCACGGGATTTCAACTTTCCTTCGGCCATCCATTTGCCCATTTGCTGACTGGCTTCTCCATATCTATCCGCCCAATCAAATACGATCATTCCTTGCATGGTAGCCCTGTTCACCAACAAGGATAAATAATTGGCAGGCCCTCTCATATTTTCTTTGTTGTTGTATTGTGAAATTGCGCCGCATATCACTACTCTAGCGTGCATCCGCAATCTTCCCAACGCAGCGTCCAATATTTCACCACCCACATTATCAAAATACACATCCAATCCTTTGGGGCACTCCTCCTTTAGTCGCTCCTTGATGTCTTCATTTTTATAATCGATACAGGCATCGAATCCAAGTTCATCCACTACATATTTACATTTTTCCGATCCACCGGCAATGCCAATTACCTTACAGCTCTTTATCTTGGCAATTTGTCCTACGATACTACCTACCGCACCAGCTGCACCAGAAACCAGAACAATGTCACCTTCCTTTATTTTACCAACCTCCAAAATTCCAAAATAGGCCGTCATTCCTGGCATGCCCAACGTACCAATGTAGGTGGGTAAGGAAGCTAAGTTCGGATCAACCTTGTAATAGCCCTTTCCATCAGTGGCAACATATTGCTGAACTCCCCCATGCCCTGAAATATAATCCCCCTCTTTAAACGTTGGATGGTTTTTGGCCTTTATGACTTCGCCAACCGAGCCTGCCCGCATAACGTCTCCGATTTCTACGGGCGCTATATAGGATTTTCCTTCGTTCATCCAGCCTCGCATGGCTGGATCCAGAGAGATGTAATGATTCCGCACCAATACTTGGCCTTCTTCTATTTCTGGAATAGGGTTCTCTTCTAAGGACCATGTATTTTCATCTGCGGCCCCTACTGGTCTTTCTTTAAATATGAGTTGTTTGTTCATCTTTTTATTCTTTTATTTTTTGTTCTTATTTGTAAAACTCTCTAGATAAGCCTTCATTTTTGCCCTAATTTCTGGTTTCCACCATAAAACAGAAGCTTCTTGTAATGCATTCTCTGCATTCAAATCCAACTTATCCCAAAGGCGCTTCCGTAGTTTTTTCTTTGTATTTATCAAGATTTCCTGATCGGCTTTCATGTAGTGTTTCATCTGTCTCTCCGACCGCTCAAAAACCTGATCTAAAGGAACCAATTCATCGACGAGACCAGCATCTAGAGCCTCTTTTCCACTCAACAATTTTCCTTCCAAAATATACCGATGCGCAAGTCCATCACCCATCCAAAAAGCATAAATTTCCGTAAGGTTTTGGCTTATTTGAATATTTACGGCCACTTCATTAAGACCTATTACGTAGGCCTCTCCATCGGCCATAAAGCGATTGTCACTTGTAACGGCCAACACACAGCCGCCCGCAGGCGAATGTCCGGTGATAGCCGAAATAAAGGGTTTTTTAAACTGTACCAATTGCAAATAAAGCGCACCAAATGCCGTAAAAAATTGCTGTATCTGCTCTTTATCGTATTGATACAATTCTATAAGGTCCAATCCGGCAGAAAAATAATGGGGTTGACCAGAAAGTATAACTCCCATTACATCAGGGTCATCTTCCAATTTTTTAAAAACTTCCCCCAGTTCTTTCACCATCTCATAATTTATGGCATTCACTTTTCCACGGTTCATTTGAACAATGGTGTAGTTTTCCTTTTCAATTAGTTCTAATGTATCCATGCGTCTTTTATAATGATGTTCCTCCGTCCAGCGTAAGCGTTTGCCCCGTGATAAATTTCGAATTATCGGAGGCTAACCAGCAAATGGCTTCCGCAATTTCCTCCGCCTCCCCAAATCTTCCCATGGGAATGAATCGTTTTAACTTATCGCCCATATCCGGGCTTACCGCCAACAATTGCTCCAATAAAGCCGAATGGGTGAATCCTGGACAAACTGCGTTAATGCGAATATTTTTTCTTCCATATTCCAAAGCGGCGGATTTGGTCATTCCTACCACAGCATACTTGCTGGCGGAATATGAAAGGTTATTTCCTGAAGCTTTTAGACCGGCCAAGGATGCTACATTTACAATATTACCATGACCTTGTTTCAGCATTTGTTGTAGGGCAAGTTGCATGCAATAGAATACGCCGGTCTGATTCACGGCAATAACGTTGTGCCAGTCTTCGTGGGAATGGTCTGCTGTTTTTGCCTGATGTTTACCGCCTATTCCGGCATTATTCACCATTACATCCAGCTTCTTATGTTTCTCAACTACAGTTTTCAACAGATTTTCTACTTGCTCAAATTTTGTGACGTCGGTTTCAAATGCAAATGCTTTTCCTCCCTCATTTTTTATATCTGTGGATACCTTTTCCGCATTCTCCATGTTGATATCGGAAACAATTACGTCAGCTTTATGCTTTCCAAAGAGCTTTGCCGTAGCTGCCCCTATACCGCTGCCGGCTCCCGTAATGACCACTACCTTGTTTTTCAAATTCATTCTTAGCGTATTGTTTAATTTTTAATGCGGCTAGTTTGGTGCGCAATGAATCAACCGAGAATCATCCAAAGCCGCTGCGCGTAACTGTGAGGGATATCCTTCGGTTTTGACCATTTTCATAAAATCTGAAACAGATTCATATTTAACCAATAGCACATCATCCCAAAGTTCCTCCTCCACCGGACCTATCAACATATGTTTAGGTGCTCCGTAGAACAGAACCTCGGCCTTCGCTTTTTTAAAAAAGGGCATCGCCTGCCGCATATATTCCTTATAGGCTTCCTTTCCCGTTATACCTTTATCGGGAACTAGTGCCTTGTATTTGACCAAATTCAACATCACCACAGGTCGGTCCGATGCACTTTCAACAAAATCCGATACTTGGTCAGGATTAATTTCCAAATACGCTTCACTTCCCATGCTTAATATAAATTATCGATTTTATTTTTCTGAATGGCCTGCCAAGCGGTATTACAGCACAATTCCGCCGCCTTGTTCAAATTGGCAAATTTTGGATCGCTAGTATGCCCGTGCTTATAGCGATAATAGATTTGCTGGGCAATGACGGCGATTTTAAATAACCCGTACACAAAGTAAAACGTAAGATTATCGATATTTCTACCGCTTTTAAGCGCATACTGCTGTACAATTTCCGTCCGGGTGGGATTACCTTTCATCACCGTAGGTGAAGGTAAACCTTGCTTCATAAATTCTGGGTCGTTAGCCGTTGTCCAATACCCTAGTGAAGTCCCTAAATCCATCAACGGGTCGCCCAACGTACACATTTCCCAGTCCAGAACAGCCGTTATCGTTTTCCATTTATCGTCCTTGAAAACTACGTTATCATATTTAAAATCGTTATGGATGATGGTATGATCATAATTTTTTGGCTGATTTTCTTCCATCCATGCCATTACCTTCAGGGCCGCCGGTACCTCATCGGTTGCCGCAGCCAGATATTGCTTGCCCCAATTCCTGACCTGACGTTCCACATAGCCTTCTGGTCTTCCCAATTCCATAAGTCCTGCCTCCTTGTAATCGATATTGTGAAATTCAATAAAAGCATCTATCCACGTATTGGAAATAGTTTTATAATCTTTCGGGGAGACCGCGCTACTTTGCGCCGATTTATACGTTAGAATTCGACCCTCCACCTTATCCATAATGTAAAAGTGAGCCCCAATTATGGAATTGTCCTCGTTGAAGACATGTACCCTGGGACTTTTATCATAAATAGGATTCAAACCTTGTAATACTTTGAATTCACGTCCCATATCGTGGCCTCGTTTTGGTGCGGCAAATGGCGGTCTTCTTAAAACATATTCCTTGCTTTCTATCCTAAGAAGGTAGGTCAAGTTGGAGTAGCCGTTAGTAAACTGTTGTACCGTTAATTCACTGCTTACTTTTGATATTAGTGAATGCCGTAGCATAAACTCCTTAAGTTTCACCTCATCCAGCTCTTCCCCTTCCCTGACTTCCTTTACTGCGTTTTGGCTAGTCATCTGAATTATTTACGTACTTATTTATCGTGCTTTTTCCTAACTGACTCATATGTACCTCATCGGGGCCATCAGCCAGACGTAACATACGTGCGGCAGCAAAAAAGTGTGCCAGCGGGGTATCGCTTCCTACCCCTTTGCCACCTAAAATTTGAATAGCCCTATCAATAACCCGTAGCGCCATATTAGGGGTTACAATTTTTATCATGGCGATTACATCCTTTGCTTCCTTATTCCCCACCTTATCCATCTTATCGGCCGCTGACAATACTAATAATCGTGTTTGCTCAATCTCGCATGCCGAAAGGGCAATATCCTGACGCACGCTACTATACGTATCCAAAGTTCTACCAAATGGCTTTCGTTGCACCGTTCGTTCCGACATGATTTCCAACGAGCGTTGTGCCATGCCGATCAAACGCATGCAATGATGAATACGTCCCGGACCTAAGCGACCCTGGGCAATCTCAAAACCTCTGCCCTCACCCAACAAAAGATTACTCTTCGGTACGCGAACGTTATCCAAAATAATTTCTGCATGACCCTCTGGGGAGTCGGTATATCCAAATACACTAAGGTGTCTTTCTATTTTTACCCCTGGGGTATCCATGGGTACCAGAACCATACTTTGCTGTGCATGTCGTGGGGCATCAAAATCAGTCTTGCCCATGACAATGGCAATCTTGCAATTGGGGTCCATTGCCCCGGAAGACCACCATTTTCGCCCGTTGATGACATATTCATTCCCATCGGATACTATGGAGGTTTCTATATTGGTGGCATCGGAGGAGGCCACTTCCGGTTCTGTCATTAAAAAAGCGGAGCGGATTTTACCATCCATAAGGGGTTTCAACCATTTATCCTGTTGTACCACAGTGCCGTATTTGGCAAGCACCTCCATGTTTCCGGTATCCGGAGCACTACAGTTAAAAATTTCCGAGGACCAAACAATCCGTCCCATGATTTCCGCCAGCGGGGCATATTCCAAATTGGTAAGTCCTGGACTCAATTCCCCGTAAGATACGGGTAGAAACAAATTCCATAACCCGGCCTCTTTTGCCTTTTGCTTTAGCGCCTCCAATCCTGGCCATCGTTTCCATCTATTTTCTGGATTTTGATGGAACAGTTCTACTTCCTTCTCAACAGGATGTACATGGGTCTCCAAAAAATGCTTCAATTTTTCTTGAAGCGCTATTGATTTTTCGCTGTAGTCAAAATTCATAGTTCTTTAGTATTATCCCGAAATTAGGTATCCACCATCTGCCGTATACACGCCACCGGTCATGTAAGAACCCGCATCGGAGGCCAATAGCATGACTATGCCCGCCATCTCGTCCGGTTCCGCCACTCTTCTTAAGGGTACGACTCCGGTATATTGCGCTACCAATTTTTCATCGGACCAAAGGCTTTCACTGAATTTTGTTTTAATCAAGCCCGGACAGACCACATTGGAGCGTATGCCATAGCGGCCCCATTCTTTAGCTTGATTTTTTGAAAGCATAATCAGAGCGGACTTCGTCATACTATACAAGCCCAATCGGAATCCCGGGTGAATACCTTCAACCGATGAAATATTGATAATGCTTCCTCCCCCGTTTTCCTTCATGTGTGGCTGTACCAAATTTGATAATAACCAAGGCGCCTTTACGTTGACGTTCATAATTTTATCGAACACTTCCTCGCCCGCCGATTCCAACGGACCGTAAAAGGGATTAATTGCGGCGTTGTTCACCAAAATATCGATGCGCCCATAGGTATCCATTGTTTTGGCAATTAATTGTTTACGCTGTTCGGAATCCCCAATATGGCATGCAATTCCTATAGCTTTCATACCTGCTTCCGAGAATTCTTTAGCCAGTGTATCCACAGCCTCTTGTTTTCTGCTGCTAATCACCACTTTTGCCCCTTTCTCGGCAAGACCTCTTGCTATGGAAAGTCCTATACCCTTACTGGAGCCCGTAACAATAGCTACTTTTCCCGTTAGGTCGAATTTTGAATTAATGCTCATTGTATTCTAGTTGTTGTTTGTTGGCTGTAGGTCAAGAAAATACTTCCTTGTCCGTTTTCAGTGTCAATGCTTGTTTATCCGTAAGTATTTCCGCCAGTCCCGAGGTTTTGGGGAGTTCGTATTTGAAATAAAACTGCATGGCATGCAACTTGTTCTCATAAAATTCCGAACTGTATTCCGTAGTTCCAGATATCAGTGCTTCTTGTGCTTTTCGGCCAATATCCAACCATTGCCAGGCGATAATGATTGTGCTAAAAAATTCCATAAACGGAGTTGCGTCCGCCAAGAACCTTTGGTAATCTCCCTTCATAGCGTATCCCATCAGGGATTGTAATACCTTTTGTGTCAGCTCCAGTTTACTGCCCAATTGTTTCGCTAATGGTTTCAACAACTCGTAAGATAAGCTTTCTTGAATGGTGTTTTTTATCTCTTCCGAAAGTAACTGCAAGGCCTTTCCGTTGTCCATCGTGATTTTTCTTCCTAAAAGGTCTTGCGACTGTATGCCCGTGGTCCCTTCATAGATAGCTGAAATTCTGATATCCCGTAAATACTGCTGCAAGATGTAATCGGAACAAAAGCCATAACCTCCTAAAACCTGGACTCCGTTATTTACGGAAGTGATACCCATTTCCGAAGGATACGTTTTAACCACCGGTGTTAACATTTCCAACAACAATTTATATTTTTCCCTTTCCGCTTCATCTTGGAGCGATTGTGATAAGTCCTGATACCTGGAAGTTAAAAAAATCAGGCTCAAAGCTCCCTCGGTGATAACCTTTTGCAACAGCAACATTCTACGAACATCCGGGTGATTGATGATAAGGGTCTGTTCTTGGGATACATCTTTCTTTCCCGTTCGCTGCAGCTCCCTACCCTGAGGTCTTTCCTTAGCATAATTTAAAGAAGCATGGTAAGCCCCCGTAGCAATCGCCGCCGCACCACGACCCACTGCAATGCGTGCTCCGTTCATCATAAGGAACATATATTTTAGGCCTTTGTTGGGTTCACCTACCAACCAACCTGTACAATCATCCTTATCCCCAAAAAATAAGTGTGTAGTACAATAGCCCTTTTGACCCATTTTTTGAAAATCAGCAACCGTGGTTACGTCGTTGTCTGTTAGATTTCCATCATTCGTTGGGCGTTTCTTTGGCACCACGAAAAGTGAAATACCTTTGGTGCCGGCAGGAGCTCCTTTGATACGCGCCAAAACTAGATGCACGATGTTTTCGGCCCCTTTATAATCTCCACCCGAAATGAAAATTTTTTGTCCATGAATTTTATAAGCATCCCCGTCGGGCACGGCAGTGGTGACTATATCTGAAAGTGAACTTCCAGCTTGTGGTTCTGTAAGGCACATGGTACCGCCCCACTCTCCGGCCATCATCTTGGGAACATAGGTTTCCTTTAAGATTTGATTTCCAAAATGCACGATCAGTTCCGCAGCGCCTACGGTAAGACCTATGTAGCCTGGTAGGTGGTTATTGGCAGCTTCCTGAATAAAGGCAGAAGCATGCACCACCATGGATGGCATTTGCATTCCACCATCCTCATAGGAAAACGGACCCGATAAGAAACCCATTTCCCCACCTTTTTGCATATATTTTGTTACCTGCGGATGCACTATTATTTCCCCATCCATGAAATGAGCGGGGTTCTCGTCCATCTCCCGGAAGTAGGGATACATTTCCTTATCGGCAAAATCCTTTATGGAGCCCAGCATCATATGTATGGACTCCTCATCATAATCCTTAAATCGCTCTTGTTCCAACACACTTTTTAGGTCGTGTACTTGGAATAAAAGAAATTTTAAAGTTTCTAAGTCTACATAGGTATTGGCCATAACAAGAGTGTTTACGTTTAACGGTATTCAAGTTAGGATTTATTCCAAGGAATCTCGTTAAACTAGTTTAATAAAAATTACAGATTTTCCCTTAAGTTTCTATTATAGATTACAGAGGGCACAAAAACATTTATTTTAGAGAGAAATAAAATAAATGTGAGTGCATGTGTAATCCTGTGAACTTGTTGATATCACTATGTTTTGTCACAATTACGGCGGATGTCACCGTATTTTATAACACTCCGAATTGGAGAGGTCAAAACTTAAAGGAATTTTAGTAATTTACGAAGACCAGATGAAAGTCAAATTAGAACATGAGAAACAATTTAGTTGAAGCTTTACCTTTACTATCAAAGCAACCTTGTCCAAAAGCAATGTACTCCAACTACTCCATACACGTATCTTCATTAATGTGCAAAACGCATTTTCCCTTAAAAAAAATGCAATATGAATATATTAGGTAAATCCATTAGGCCTTTTATCGGTGCGAAAAACTATTCCATTTCCCGTAGTTTTTATCGGGATTTAGGATTTGAAGAAATAATCACGTCAAAAAATATGTCCTATTTCCATAGTGGGGCCTTCGGATTTTATTTACAAGATGCCTTCGTAAAGGATTGGATAGACAACTCCATGATTTTCTTTGAAGTGGATGATTTGGAAAAAAGTCTGAAAACCATACAAGATTTGAAATTAACCCAGAAGTACCCCAAGGTGAGATTGTCCAACATAAAATATGACGAATGGGGAAATGAATTTTTTCTTCACGACCCGAGTGGAATATTATGGCATTTTGGAAAATTCAATTCGGTTAAAAAATGAAAGTGCCTCTAAATCCCTTATACCAAGTAATACAACATTGTCTCATGAAAGGTCTAATAATGGAGAAAAGACTGGCCCATATCGTGAAACTGGCCAATTTTCAGGTTATTATCCTTTCTGTATTTATATTTTTTCAATCATCGGATTGTTTATTGGTTATTGGATGGTAGTTTCCATAAAACCACTTATTATTAAAGCATAAAAATGATTGTATGTCTAAAAAATCAAATAAAGAAATTTGTCTAAACTATCTTCAGAAATATGAAGAGAAAGACATCAAAAGTATCGAAAACTTATTCTCCGAAGATATCGTCTTACGTGATTGGAAGATTCTTGTTTATGGCAAGAAGAATGCTTTGAGGGAAACACGGAAGAATTTTGCTGCCGCCTATTCTATTGCTATTGACGTACTGTTTACCTATGAAAATAATAATACCCTAGCTGCAGAATTGAAAATTACCATCAATGACAGTGAAGAACTCTATGTGGTTGATGTGATTTCAATAAATTCAGATGGTAAGATAAGTTCCATTCGTGCGTATTTGGGAAGAGGTGAAGACTGACCAAATAAGATTGATTAAAGTGGCTAAAATTATTGACCCTTCCCCAATCGTTTCCTAAGTTTGGAAAGTCCCACCGGCGTTATTCCCAAATAAGAAGCGATTAAATATTGCGGAACGCGCTGAAAAAGGTCAGGACGTTTTTCCATCAGACGCAAATAACGTTCCTCATTCGTACGGCTGCTCAACCTTTCCACCCGTGTAAAAATCTTCATAAAAGCTTCTTGCATAGAGAGCCGGCCAAAGCGCTCTAACTCATGAGACTTTTTAAAAGAATTTTCTGCATCGGATTTCTTTACAGCATATACCAAGCTCTTTTCTGTTGCTTTTAGAAAGTAATTGGAAGGCGTGCCCTTTACATAGGCTGGCAAATCGGTAAAAAATACATCCTCAGTATAAAACTCCATTACTTTTTGCTCACCATCTTCCAATTTGTAATAATAAATACATCCAGCCGCCACATAATAAAAGTGATGCACGAATTGACCCGGTGCTACCAACATATCACCTTTTCTTAGTTCTAGACATTCGTAATACCGCATCTCTTCTTCAAGGACTGCGTCCGGCACTTTTGTGTAGGACAGAATCTTCGACTTTAGCTTTTCAAGATGTGTTTTTTCTGGTGCGGTTTTCAAAAGATGTAAGTTAATCTTATCAAAGGATTAGCTAAAATAATGAAGAGCGATGAATCTTTTTGAAATTAATTCGCTCACTGTGTTTAGTTCTAATCAGGATGGTATTTATCAAGAGAAAGTATCCGTAACGTCGGGCAAAACAAGTGTTGTCCTCTCATATCACAGAATTTTCCAGCATTTGGACTAATTAAACCTAATTTTTATCAATTCCTCACGTACTTAGCTGCCCCAAATCTATTGTATGCTTTCATTTTCAATTTGCAATGTTAAGGTAAGTGCCTTTGCCAAAATAAATTTTGTGATTGTGTTGCTACTCTCTATACACAATCTTACGGCTCAACATATAATTGATCAACCCATCCTAGAGGAGGTATCTCTAAGTGAGCATGCCCAAATCTTTAACGCCAGACATAAAAAATATTCCATAAAGAGCTTTATAGAAAATCAAAAGCATATGGTTTCCGATACGTTGGCAGGACCCCTACACAATATAGGGTTTAGTCAAGACTATATTTGGGTGACTTTTGAAATTAAAAATGAAACCGACGAGAAGCTTAACTATTTCCTTGAAACTGCCCGACCTATAATTGATGAAGTCATACTATATACCCAAACAGGAAATAAACAAATAACAGTACAACAAAGCGGTGATCTTAAACCGTTTGAAGAAAAAAGCATTCCTCATAGAAAAACTCTTTTCGCAATTACCCTAGAGCCAAATAGCCTCCTAAAAGGTTACATAAATCTTAAAAGTGACGGGGAGTCTCTCATTATACCACTAAAATTACATAGCTCAAATAATCTATTTAAACATATTTTTAAAGAACAAATACTATTTGGACTGTTCTATGGTATTCTTTTTTTAGCATTTATCTTTTATTTTTTATTCTATAAAGGATTTAAGGATGTTATTTTTCTCTATTACAGTTTTTACATTCTTTTTATTGGTTTGCTGCAATTTTCTATTGATGGCCTTTTTCATGAATACATTACCCCCAATGGGGGCTGGCTAAATAATGTTGCCGTTCTTTTAATGGCTAATTTTTCCTTCATATTCTTTTTGAGCTATTCCTATAGATTTTTACAAATAGAGCGTAATCGCTTATTTTCTTATATTTTCAAAATCACAGGATTGTTCGTAACCCTTGTTATTTTTTCCCTTTTTATTCCAAAAAACAACATAGCTCTTTATTATCCCATTACAAATATCATGGGGCTTATTGTTATGCTTCAAGTGGTTGCAATCGCGGTGCTAAATATTTTAAATGGAAAAAAACCTGACTCATTCTATTTAATGGGAATAGGAATTTTGTGCCTTGCCTTTGTAACTTTCATTTTCGCCAATCTGAACATATTACCTGCCACCTTAGTTAGAGAAAATATTATAAAGTTAGGGACAAGCTTGGAAATCATTCTTTTTTCTATATCCATGAGCAACAGGGTAAAAGCGTTAAGGTTAGAAAATGAAGTAAATGAAAAAACCTCTTTACAGCGAAAAAATGATTTGAACGATATAAAAAGTTACTTCCTGTCCAACCTAAGCCATGAACTTCGTACACCGTTGAACCTTATTATGGGCGTGGCCTCCTCAATTGAGAGCGAAACGTCTACGACCAATCTGAGGGAGCAGGTGGAACTTATCACGGCATCTTCAAAGTCCTTGATATCGTCCATAAACGATATCGTTGATTTCACTGATATTGAAAAAGGAAATTACACGCTTAGAGAGGCTCCTTTTAACCTCCATGAATTACTACTGAAAGTACAAGATAACATTGCTCCGCTAGCCGAGGAAAAAAACCTTAATTTTGAGCGACCTTATTTGGAGAACCTCCCCCAAGAAATTATTGGTGACGAAAAGAAACTCACACAAATCCTAACCAACTTGTTGGACAATGCGGTTAAATTTACGAACGCAGGTGAAATCGCTCTCAGGGTAAAGGTGTCAAATTTACAGAAATCAAAGACCAGGCTCACCTTCTATATTCGTGATACCGGGATAGGTATTTCAGACGAGAAAGTACGTACAGCCTTCGAATCCTTTACCAAACATTCCTTCGATGATAAACGACAGTTTGATGGACTAGGCTTGGGCCTTTATATTGCCAAAGCCTATATTGATCTTCAAGGGGGTAGTATAAACCTTAGAAAAAATTCCGATGCCGGCACCACCTGTAAAATACAAATGGATTATGAATTGGTTTCGGCAGAAGCAGATGAGCAGCCCGCTTTACGAGATTGTAAAATACTGCTAGTGGAGGACAACAAAATGAACCAAACAGTGATTAAGCTGTTCATGAAAAAGTATCCTGGAGTAAAATTGGTCATCGCCAATAATGGCCAAGAAGGTTTGGAGCAGTTGAAGGCTGATAAGTTTGATATTGTGTTGATGGATCTGCAAATGCCCATCATGGACGGTTTCGAGGCCATTGAGAAAATTAGAAAAGAAAGTATACCCACAATTTCCAATAGTATACCTATAATCGTACTAACTGCAGACTGCACGGTAGAAAGTTATACTCGAGTACAAAAATTGGGTGTGAACGATTTTATGACCAAACCTATTTTGGAAAAATTATTACTTCAAAAAATTAAGACCGTTGTAGACGCGAAACTGAAAATTGCCAGTTGATCAAGTAGTTTTGGTTCCTGAAAATTTCAATAAATAAGATATTACTTCTCTATATCGACAGAAAACTTGTAACTACATACCGAAGTATACGTTTCCCCAGGCTTTAAAACTGTAGAAGGAAAATCCGGTTGATTGGGCGTATCCGGAAAATGTTGTGTTTCTAAACAAAAAGAACCTCTCTTTATATAAGGTTTGCCGATCTTTCCTATAGTTGTCCCATCCAGAAAATTGCCGCTATAGAACTGCACGCCAGGCTCGTTGGTATACACCTCCACTACACTACCGCTTTGAGGTTCCAAAACTTTAGCAGCTAAGACAAGTCCATCCTCATTGGTCGGGCCTTCATTAAGGACAAAATTATGGTCGTAACCACCGCCCATCTTTAATTGTTCATTCTCCAATTCCAAATCCCGTCCAATGGCTTTTGGAGTCCTAAAATCAAATGGCGTTCCTGTAACCTCCCTTAGCTCCCCTGTAGGTATCAATCCGGCATCGACCGGTGTAAATCTATCTGCATTTATACTAAGGATGTGGTCATTGATATCACCCTCACCTTCTCCCTTTAGATTGAAAAAGGAATGGTGGGTAAGGTTTACATGTGTTGCAGCGTCTGTGGTAGCTTCGTATTCTATGCGTAGTTCATTGGTATCTGTCAAGGTATAGCTCACAGTGACTGTAAGATTGCCTGGATAGCCTTCTTCCATATCCGGAGAAACTCTTTTGAACGTAACTCTGTTACCTGTATGGTCCACAATATCCCAAACCACATCATTAAATCCACTCACACCACCGTGTAGGTGGTTTTCATTGTTGTTAACGGCTAACTGGTATTCCTTGTCCTCTAGCGTAAATTTACCCTTAGCTATCCTATTTCCATACCTGCCTATCACCGCTCCAAAATACAAACCACCAGGTTCCTGATAACCTTTCAAGTCATTTAGACCCAAAACCACATCCTTAAATTCTCCGTTTTTATCCGGAACATAAAGCGACACTAAGCGTTGTCCGTAGTTAGTAAAAGCAACTTTAATCCCGTTGCCGTTATAAATCCATAATAATTTGACGGGCTTGCCATCCAATGTCGCATTAAAATTTTCAGTTTTAGGTTCGTTTTGATATACCGGTATTTTATTTTCATCGATTGTATCCTTTGCCATTTTGGTTTCCTGTTTACATGAATTCATGAGCAATAGACCCAATGATAGCAAACCCATTTTTAGAAGTTTTTTCATACTATTCCTTTTGTAGTAACATTTCTAAAGTTAAGTAAACTTTCTGCTTGGTAAGAAGGCATCTATGGACATGGATGTTTTTTTCCCGTCTATGATTTCCGAAACTAATTTTCCGGTTGCCGGACCCAGACTCCAACCCATCATGGCGTGTCCCGTAGCTATGATAAGGTTATTATAAGTATCTGATTTTCCAATATATGGAAGTCCGTCCGGAGAGACTGGGCGCATACCTGTTTGTGCCTGATCAATTTCTTCTTGACGAATCTCAAGTTCTGGATAGAACCTTCTTGCACCATTGGCAATGGCATGCACCCTTTCCTTTCTTATTTTCGTATTGATACCGGAAAACTCCATAGTACCTGCAAAACGGGTAAAACCTTTCATAGGCGTAACCGCCATTTTGGCTTCCATCAAGATGGCGGGGATTGAGATTCCGGTTTCCCTAGCCACGTTTATTCGATAGCCCTTTCCAGCTTGTAAGGGCAACTTCAAATCTAATTTTTTTGCCAATTTACCACTCCAAGAGCCTGCTGCCAAAACAACTTCATCAGGGGTGTACACCTGTTTATTGCTCTTTATTTCACTAATTTTTCCGTCGGATGTCTTCAGATCCAACACCTCTTCATTTAGCCTAATGGATACCCCGGCACTCTTTAAATAATTCATCATTTTTGGCATGAACTCGGTGGGCGTGGTATGACCATCACATTCATAGTGAATTGCTCCTTTAGCATCAATTTTTATATTCGGTTCAATTTCGTCCAGTTCAATTTTATTCAATTCCTTTACTTCCAATCCGAGAAAACTTGCCTTTTTCGCAACTTCAGCCTCATGCTCGTAGGAAGCATCGGTCTTATATAGCATTAAAAGCCCCTTCCTTTCCAGTTGAAATTCCCCTAAATCTCCAGAATTCTTAATATCTGAATATAACTCCCTGCTTATTATATTGATGTCCTTTATAACAGGTATCGCACGTTCTACTTTCTCTGCCGTAGAGGATTTATGAAAATACCATGACCATTTAAGAAAATCCCAATCCAATCGGGGTTTCATATAAAAAGGACTGGCAGAATTGAACATCATTTTAAGTCCGATACGTATCATTCCGGGTGATGCTAGGGGAATGATATGGCTTGGCGTAATATAACCTGCATTTACAAAGGAAGCACCAGAAGTAATGTCGGACTTATCTACTACCGTAACCTGATGGCCTTCCTTACAAAGGAAATAGGCCGTACTCAACCCTACAATACCACCTCCAATTATTAGAATATTCTTGCTCATATCAAATTACTTGAAACCCATGGGCATAAGGGTCATCGTCATCAATAGTTATGGTATTATGCCCGTAAATTTTGGCCCATCCCTTTATACTTGGAATAATTGCCGGGATAACACCTATTTTAGCTTCGGCTTCGACCTTTCCTGTAAATTGAGAGCCTATTATACTCTCGTGGATAAAATCTACGCCCAGCTCCAGCTTTCCCTTGGCAAACCATTGTGCCATTCGCGCCGAGGTGCCCGTACCACAGGGAGAACGGTCAATAGCCTTGTCGCCATAGAAGACAGCGTTTCTTGCCGTAGCCTCTGGGGCAATGGTTTTCCCCGACCATAAGACATGACTTACATTTCTAATGGTATCATCTTCCGGATGTATAAATTTATCGGCATATTTCTGATTGATTTTCTCTCGGATTTCTTGACTGAACTGAATTAATTTGCTTGCTGAGAAATCCTGTATTCCAGAGAAATTCTTTTGTTCATCTATAATGGCGTAAAAATTACCGCCGTAGGATACATCGAAAATTAGTTCTCCCAAAGCAGAACAATTGATTGTCAGTTCGGTGGCGGCAAGATAAGATTTCACATTGGTCAACTTTACCCAGTCTACTTTCTTATCCGATTGTTGATATTCAATTTGGACCAAGCCAGCCGGGGTTTCCATAAGGATTTTACCCTGTGTTTTAGGCTTTATCAGACCTTCTTCCAAACCAATGGTAATTGCCCCTATGGTACCATGCCCGCACATGGGAAGGCATCCACTGGTCTCAATAAAGAGAATTCCAAAATCATTTTCGGCGTTGGTTGGCGGATAGAATATACTACCGCTCATCATGTCATGTCCTCGTGGTTCGAACATTAATCCTTTGCGGATCCAATCGTATTCCCTTAAAAAATGCTGCCTCTTTTCACTCATAGTAGCGCCCCGAAGTTCTGGACCTCCGCTTTTAACTACCCTTACCGGATTACCACAGGTATGCGCGTCAATACAAACAAAAGTGCTTTTGGACATGTATCTCTATTTTGTGGCCAAAATATAATTATCAATCCTTCTTTCTAAAATGGGAAGCGTTACTGTGCCCTGTTCCAAAATAACTTCATGGAATTTCCGAATATCAAACTTACTTCCCAATTCCTTTTCCGCTTTCTTACGCATTTCCCTAATTTTTATTTCGCCCATTTTATAGGAGATAGCCTGTCCCGGCCAAGCAATATATCTATCGGTTTCCGTACCTATTTCATGCTTAGAAAGGGCTGTATTGGCCAACATATAATCCACAACCTGCTCCCTGGTCCAACCTTTTGCGTGGATACTGGTATCCACCACCAAGCGGCATGCACGCCACATTTCATAGGTAAGTTTCCCAAATTCCTCATAGGGCGTGGTATAGATGCCCATGTCATTTCCCAAAAACTCCGTGTACAACGCCCAACCTTCCCCATAAGCGGAGAGGTACATCCTCTTTCTAAAATCGGGAATACTATTACCCAACTCCTTGTTTAAGCTTCCTTGCAAATGATGTCCCGGTACCGCCTCGTGGGCAGTAAGAGAAGGTAAAGTGTACAAGGGCCTACTTTCCAATTTATACGTATTGACCAAATAAAAACCAGGTTCCGTATCCGAAGAAGGACCTGAATAACGACCCCCGGTATATTTAGGTGCAATGGCATCCGGCACTTTGATAACTCCATATGGTCTTCTAGGTAAAGTGCTGAAAAATTTTGGTAGTTCGGCATCGATTCGTTTGGCAATGTCCCTAGCGTGCATCAATAATTCATCGCCCGTTTTGGCATAAAATTGGGCATCTGTTCGTAAGAAGGTCAAAAATTCCTTAAAACTTCCCTTGAAATCTACACGTTTAATAATGTCTTCCATCTCAGCTTTTATCCGTGCTACTTCCCGTAATCCTATTTGGTGGATATCATCTGCCGTGTACTCCGTTGTGGTGGTATAGTAATTTATACGATTTTGATAGAATTCTTTACCATTTGGGGTTTCCGACACTCCAAGTGCATCTCTCGTATTCGGGATATATTCTTCTTCGAAGAATTCTTTGATTTTTTTGAATGATGGTACAACACTTGTCGTAATGGCTCGTTTAGCGGCGGAAAGAACCGAATCTTTCTGATGCTGCGTCAATACCGTTGGTAAATCCTTAAACGGTTCCCAAAAACCACTTTGGGTAATATCCTCAACGATATGGGTGTCATACGTACTCTCGTATCCATTAAAAATAATCTTGGGCTGGGAAAGTCCTTGTTTTAGACCTTCCCTTAACAATACCAAATGCTCATCAACATATTGTGGAATGGCATTAAGCGTATTTAAATAGCGTTTAGCATCGTCATAGGTCAAAATGGGTTTCACCCTATAATTTAAATTCAAGTGAAATCCTTGATCCGCCTGTATTGGATTTAAGTACGTTTTATAGTCATACTCATCCACTCTATTCTGTAACGTAAAACGCAGCAGTTCAACAGAAATCCGCTCTGTTTCCGAAAGGTTTTCAATTTCTAGTTGCGCTAATGCAGTTAATTGCTTTTTGGCAAATTCAGCATCCTGTTTCTCAAAATCAGCTACATACCTGCCAAGAGGAGATTCTTCATAATCAAAAAGTTTAAAGTTTTCTACATTACTAATGATTGTTTCTAATTTTTCGGAAGCGGGATTTTGAGCAATGGTATAGCTTACATAGAAGGTGCAAAGAAGTAACAGTAGTAAGTGTTTCTTTTTGATGAATTCTGCCATCACTTATATTTTACGATTGGTATGTTCTCCGTCCACAATACGCATAATTTCCAACGGATTATCATCCTTAAGCTCCATGGGCAATAAATGTTCCGGCCAATTTTGATAGGTAACAGGCCGCACCCAGCGCTTAATGGCCGATGTACCTACGGAGGTGAACCTACTATCCGTAGATGCAGGGAAAGGACCGCCATGTTGCATAGACGGGCAGACTTCAACTCCCGTGGGCACACCATTGAACAGCATACGACCCACCTTACTTTGTATGGCTTGGACAATTTTTGAATATTTTTCCAGCTCCGAGGAAGTTCCTAAAATAGTACCGGTCAGCTGACCATCCAGCTTTGATATCACTTGCTCCAACTGGTTGGCATCCTCGCACCTTACTACGATGGAAAAGGGACCAAAAACTTCTCTTTGTAATTTGTTGTTCTTTAAAAAATTACTTCCGTTTACCGTCAAGACTTTTTGTCGCGCATAATTTGGAGAAACACTTTTTTCATTTTCCGCTACCACATTCACCCCGCCTTGGTTCGAAAGTTTCTGTTTTTCCTTTTCATAATTTTCATGGATGTTCGGATGTAGCATGCAGCTTGATTCCAATTCTCCAATTTCTTTTCCCAAGTCCGTTATGAAGCTATCCAACGAAGTACTTTTTATGGCTAAAATAAGTCCTGGATTCGTACAGAACTGACCAGCGCCAAGCATGATGGATGAGGCATACTGCTTTGCCCAATTTTCCCCGTTTTCCAATAACGCGGAAGGAAGGACCACAACTGGATTAACACTCCCCATCTCTGCAAAAATGGGAATAGGTTCCTCTCGCTCGCCAGCTAGGTTGTACAATGCCATACCTCCTTTTATACTGCCGGTAAAACCAACGCCCTTAATTTTTGGATTCAACACCAATTGCTGCCCTACCTCAATACCGCTACTGTTCAAGTTGGAAAAAATTCCATTGGGCATTCCTGTCTTTTCGGCAGCCGTAATAATCGCAGAAGCTACCAGTTCGCCAGTGCCGGCATGCATGGGGTGACTCTTAACAATTACCGGACAACCAGCCGCCAAAGCACTTGCGGTATCGCCGCCCGCGGTAGAAAAGGCCAAGGGAAAATTACTGGAACCGAAGACGGCAATCGGTCCCAGAGGAAATAGCATTTTACGAATATCAACTTTTGGTTGTGGCTCCCTGTTGGGTTGTGCGGAGTCAATGATAGCTTCTACCCAAGACCCTTCTTCTAAAAGCGACGCAAAGGCCCTTAACTGATCCATGGTTCGACCTCTTTCGCCAATTGCCCTTCCCTCTGGCAATCCGGACTCTTGGGTGTAAACCGATATGAGTTCGTCCCCCAGACCCTCTATTTCATCTGCAATAGTTCGCAGAAATTCGGCCTTTTTTGCCCCGGGCATCTGTTTGTATATCGGAAACGCCATCTCTGCCAAACTACATGCCTCATCAATCTCCTCTTCGCTTGCCTCATGAAATGACCAAGAGTTGGGTATATTTAGCTGTGGATTGAAGGTTGTAAATGTCTCACTGTTCTGGGCCGAATTCTTATAGCCGATATAATTTTCACCTGAGATGTTCATAGTCTTCTATGCTTTCTATCAAAAATAAGAAACGCCAATGTACGGTAGCGTCTTTATGCTATTTCTTTATTACAGATTGATTAAAAATTTTAGATGTTCACCGAATTCAAGTTCTTGTATTCCGGTAAAACTGGTCTTGTTGCCATTCCCTTAGCGATAATTTTCTCCACACGACGCCTTTCATCGCCTATCAATGGTAAACGTGGTGCCCTCACCCTTTCGGTTCCGATGCCCGTGGCAACTTCCGCCATCTTTATATTTTGTACGAGTTGTGGATTAATATCCAATTCCAATAAAGGTAGAAACCATCGATAAATTTCCAACGCCTCTTTAATCCTGCCTGCCTTGGCCAATTCGTAGATAGCGCAAGTCTCCGCTGGAAAGGCACATACCAAACCGGCAACCCAACCATCGGCACCCATCAGAATACTTTCTAATCCCAAGGTGTCCACTCCGGTCAAGACTTTTAGCCTATCCCCAAATCTTGATTTAATTCTGGTCACATTGGAGATATCCCTGGTGGACTCTTTAACAGCTCTAATGTTTTCGCACTTTAGAAGTTCCTCGAACATATCTAAGGTTACTTCAATACCATAATCCACAGGGTTGTTATAAATCATGATGGGCAAGCTTGTACTAGTGGCCACCTCCTTAAAATAAGTCACCGTTTCATAATCATTGGCCTTGTATCGCATTGGAGGCAACATCATTAGCCCCATTGCCCCGCATTCCTCGGCAACTTCGGCAGCATGTATGGCGCCCTTTGTCGTCTGCTCTGCAATATTTATAATAACCGGCACCGCTTCCTGTACAATTTTGACGGTTTCCTTTATAAGCGTTTTCTTTTCCTCGTAAGTTAATGTGCTGGCTTCACCCAGTGTTCCCCCAAGTATAATTCCAGACACTCCGGCCTTGAGTTGTGCTTCAATATTAACTTTGAACATTTGCAAGTCCAACGTGTCTTCTGCGGTAAATTTTGTGGTAACGGCAGGCATTACCCCTTTCCATTGTATACTCATCTTAAGGATATTTTTAGTTGATACGAATTTAGGCAAGGACAGTGTAAAAAGAATTCATGAATCTTAACCATATATAAGACTATTTTAACCAAAATTTTGTCTAATTTTAATATCTAAGATAATTTAAGCCCACTATGAAGGTTTATCCTTTTGAAATACCAAAACCAGTAGCCGAAAACCTAACGGTTCAACAGGACAAAGAATATGTGTTTTTTGACAAGCTGCACCAGCACAAAGAAATTCAGATTAGCTTACTGGTCAAAGGCTCAGGTAAATTAATCATAGGAGATAGTGTGCACGGCTATGAACAAGGCGATATTATAGTGGTGGGAAGTAAAATTCCGCACCTTTTCCAAAGTGCTGTTTCCAAGGAACAATCGCACATGATATCACTATTCTTTACCAGAGATTCATTTGGTGCCGACTTTTTTAAGATTTCCGATGTCCAACAATTATCAGGTTTTTTTATTAAATCCGATCAAGGTTTCAAAATTATTGCTCCATCGAATAACTTAAAAGAATTGATACGCCAAATGCCCAATATGGATAAGTTTGACCGATTTGTTCATTTCTTACTTATTCTGAAGAAAATAGAGGAATCTGAAGTAGAAATTTTAACAGGTTTTAGACATCCAAAAGCACTAAAGTCCAACGAAGGAGAACGCTTACAATCAGTCTTGGAATATGTCATGCATCATTTTAACGAAGATATTAGGTTAGAAACCATATCAAAACTGGCCTACATGACGCCTAACGGATTCTGTAGGTTTTTTAAACAAAGAACCAACAAAACATTTTTTCAATTTTTAATAGAACTTAGAATAGAACACGTGTGCCAACTTTTAAATTCTAACAAGGATATTACCATAGCGGAAGCTTCCGAAAAGGCTGGATTTAAATCGATATCAAATTTTAATAGAAAATTTAAGAAACTAAAGGGAATGACTCCTAGTGGGTACATGTCCAAATGGAAAGTGAGAACAACATGAAAAAAAGTGCTGTTTCATATTGCTTCGACAAACTACATATAACTCGCCCCATTTTATTCTATTCGTTTTACTTTGATTTAAGAGATACCTTTTTATCTTTACCAATTGAGAAATTGCCTTGGCCCACGTGGTGAAATTGGTAGACACGCTACCTTGAGGGGGTAGTGTTCGCAAGGACGTGCTAGTTCGAATCTAGTCGTGGGCACTAAAAGCCGGGTCGCGACCCGGCTTTAATCTTTATGAATTTTAACTTCGCTTTTGGGATAAATAATCTTAAAAATTGTAGATTTGTTTAATCCTTTTTAAGAAAACATGAACAATGTAAAAAAGCATTTTAGTATCCGTGATCTTGAAAATCTTTCAGGAATCAAGGCTCATACCATTCGAATATGGGAAAAAAGATATGGTCTTTTAAAACCAGAACGAACGGACACCAACATTAGAACGTACGGTTTAAGCAGTCTACAAAAATTATTGAACGTAACCCTTTTATACCATAATGGGTACAAAATCTCTAAAATTGCCAAGATACCCGAGCAGAATATCCCAATTGTGGTGAGGGAGATAATTGCGAAAAAGAGTTTTAAGAATCATGCCATAAACTCCTTTAAACTTGCGATGGTCAATTTTGACCAGACCATTTTTTTTGAAACCTATAATAACTTAATTAGTGAAGGTTCTTTCCGGGAGGTTTTCAAGAATACCTTTATTCCTTTATTAAACGAAATTGGACTACTCTGGCAAACAGATACCATTAGTCCTGCTCACGAGCACTTTATCACCAATCTCATAAAACAAAAAATATTGCTGAACACGGAAAAACTTCAGCATACGAAACCAACCAAAACGGATAAGGTCTTTGTTGCGTTCTTGCCTGAAAATGAAATTCATGAAATTGGATTACTGTATTTAAATTATGAGATTGTTTTAAGGGGTTATAAGTGTATTAATCTGGGGCAAACCATTCCCATGGAAAACTTAACGGATGTTATGAATTATTTTGATAACATTTACTTCATCTCCTATTTCACGGTAGTTCCGGAAAAGGATAGAATTAAAAAATATATAAGCGATTTTGAAAAACTTGTCTCTGAGTATGACAATCCAAATTTCTGGATTCTAGGTAGGCAGGTACAGCATTTAGATGTCGCAGAGCTACCACCTTTCGTAAGGACATTTACTTCTATTGATGATGTTGTTAGCAAACTCTAATCATTTTGTAAAATCAATACTAATAAATGGATAAAACGGTCATCGTTATCGGTTCTGGTTTTTCGTCGCTTTCAGCTTCATGTTATTTAGCAAAAGCTGGGTTTGACGTAACCATCTACGAAAAGAATTCGACAGTTGGTGGTAGAGCGGCCCAGTTTAAGAAAGATGGTTTTACATTTGATATGGGTCCGAGTTGGTACTGGATGCCGGATATCTTTGACAAGTTTTTCTCAGATTTCGGAAAACAAACCAAAGATTTCTATGAATTGGATAAACTAAGTCCCGCTTATAAAATTTTCTTTTCTGACGACGTTATAACAATAGGCGATTCCATGGACAAGATTTGTATGGAATTTGAACGTGTTGAAAAGGGTAGTTCCAAGTTGCTACGAAAGTTTATTAGGGAAGCTCAAGAAAATTATGATATCGCCATTAATAAAATAGTACTTAGACCAGGTCTTTCCCCATTTGAATTGGTTACCAAAGAAACCATTCTTAAAGTGGATCAGTTTTTTAAGACCATTAGTTCTCAGGTAAGGAAAAAGTTCAAGAATCCTAAACTTGTTTCCACTTTGGAATTTCCTGTTTTGTTCCTAGGGGCAAAACCAGATAATACTCCATCTTTTTATAATTTTATGAATTTTGCCGATTTTGGTTTAGGTACGTGGCATCCCAAAGGAGGTATGTACGAGGTAATAAAAGCGATGGAAAGTTTGGCTAAGGAACTTGGGGTACAAATCAATACAGACCAAAATGTTGAAAATATTCTGGTTCAAAACGGCAAGGCTGTCGGCGTTAAATGTAACGGGATTCAAGTAGATGCTGACATTGTGCTCAGTGGGGCAGATTACCATCACTCCGAACAACTTTTAGAAGAAGGCTCAAGGCAATACTCTAAAAGTTACTGGGAGAATAAAACTTTTGCCCCTTCATCACTACTGTTTTATACAGGATTTGATAAAAAACTCAAAAATATTGAGCATCACAACCTGTTCTTTGATACAGATTTTGAGCAACATGCCCAAGAAATTTATGACGAACCCCAATGGCCTACTGACCCATTGTTTTATGCTAATTTCCCATCCGTAACGGATGAAACAATGGCACCAAAGGACTGCGAAACTGGATTTTTTCTTATTCCACTTGCCCCTGGTTTAGAGGATACACCAGTACTCAGAAAGCAGTATTTTGATTTAATCATGAAAAGATTTGAATTAAGAACTGAGCAAGAAGTCACAAATAATATTATATTCAATGAATCGTTCTGTGTGAACGATTTTATAGAACGGTACAACTCTTACAAGGGAAATGCTTATGGCATGGCCAATACGCTTTCGCAGACAGCCTTTCTACGACCAAATTTGAAGAGTAAAAAAGTGAAAAATCTCTTTTTTACTGGACAACTTACGGTTCCTGGGCCAGGAGTTCCACCTTCTTTAATTTCTGGTAAACTTGTATCAGAATTAATTGTAAAAGATAACTAGTAACAACGTATGAAAATTACTTTTGACAAAGTTTCGTATCAATGTAGCAAAGTTGTTACAGAGAAATATAGCACCTCTTTTGCTTTGGCAACAAAGATGCTACATAGCTCAATAAGGAGCGATATCTATAATATTTATGGCTTTGTGAGATTTGCTGATGAAATAGTGGATTCCTTTCACGATTACGATAAGGAGCGATTGTTCAACAAGTTTGAAGCGGAATTGGAAGCCGCCTTAATAGACAAAATTAGTTTAAACCCCATTTTGAATTCTTTTCAGCATACGTTCCATACCTATAATATTCCAAAACACTTGCTAGATTCTTTTATGAAAAGTATGCGCATGGATCTTTCTAAAAGTATTTACAGAACGGATGAGGAATACAGGCAATACATTTATGGTTCTGCAGATGTTGTGGGTCTAATGTGTCTAAAGGTTTTTGTAAAGGGTCACGAACAATCCTACGAAGAGTTAAAGGATTCTGCCATGGCATTGGGGTCGGCATTTCAAAAAGTAAATTTCTTGCGGGATGTAAAAGCTGATTTCGAAGAACTAAACCGTTCCTATTTTCCCAATACCAACTTGAAGGAATTGGACGAAGCATCTAAAACTCGAATTGTCGAGGAAATTAAGGCTGACTTCCAACTAGGATATACCGGCATTCTTCGGCTACCGGCGGAGGCCAAATTTGGTGTTTACACGGCGTATAAATATTATTATAAACTATTGAAGAAACTTCAAAACACCCCGTCTTTGGAAATAAAAAATGCTCGAATTCGCGTGCCAAACTATCAAAAATTTGGTCTCTTGGCGCGATCTTACGTTAAATATAAAATGAATTTGGTATAATGAGAATAGTACTTTGGATATTGATTTTTATAGGGACTTTTTTAATCATGGAATTCATGGCTTGGTTTACCCATAAGTATGTCATGCATGGATTTTTATGGAGTTTACACAAAGATCATCACCACAAGAATCATGATTCGTGGTTTGAAAGAAACGACGCTTTCTTTATTTTCTACGCCATAGTAAGCATGTCCTTGTTTTACGCCGGCGCTAATGGATTTTGGTATGGTTATCCGTTAGGATTTGGAATTCTTGCCTATGGCGTGGCCTATTTTTTTGTGCATGATATATTTATACATCAGCGCTTTAAGCTTTTTAGAAATGCCAACCACTGGTATGCCAAAGGGGTAAGAAGAGCCCACAAAATACACCATAAGCATCTGGGCAAAGATAAAGGTGAATGCTTCGGTATGCTATTTGTGCCTTTCAAATATTTTAAAAAATAAACATGCCTAAAGCTCTGGTAATCGGTGCTGGTATTGCTGGCATAGCCAGCGCTATGTACCTGTGTAAAAAAGGCTACCATGTTCAGGTATTTGAAGCCAATAGTTTCCCTGGTGGAAAATTACACGCCATTGAGAAAGATGGATACCGGTTTGATTTAGGCCCTTCCCTATTCACCATGCCTCATTTGGTTACCGAACTTTTTGAACTTTTTGATAAGAATCCAACGGAATATTTCAATTACAAAAGAAAGCAGACCCTTTGTAATTACTTTTGGGAGGACGGTCTACGTTTCTCAGCTAAAGGAGATTTAGAGGAATTTACTAAAGATGCATCCGATGCCTTTAGTGAACCTGCAGAAAATATAAAGAATTACGTTGAAAAGAATAAAAGAAAATACGATTTAACAGCATCACTCTTCTTAGAGAAATCGCTCCATAAATTAGACACCTATTTATCGCTAAACACCTTAAAAGCCATACTGAAGATTGGTTTACTCGATGTGAATGCAACCTTGCACGAAACCAACAAAGCCAATTTTCAAAACCCCAAACTGGTCCAATTATTTAATAGATATGCAACGTATAATGGGTCGTCTCCATATAGAACTCCAGGAATAATGTCCATGATACCCCATCTAGAAATGGGCTACGGAACCTTTTTTCCGCATGGGGGTATGCACCAAATTACATGTAGTCTCTATCAATTGGCTTTGGAAGAGGGTGTGAAATTCAATTTCGAAGAAAAGGTTCTTAAGATTAATGTAGACGGAAAAAAAGCTGTAGGAATTATGTCAACAAAAGATAATTATGAAGCGGATTGCATAGTATCCAATATGGATATTTTTCCAACCTACAAGCAACTATTAAAGAATCAGAAATTTCCTAAAAAGACGTTGGCCCAAGAACGTTCAAGCTCTGCTCTAATTTTTTATTGGGGCATTGAAAAGAATTTTCCCGAGTTGGATTTGCATAATATTTTTTTTAGTGAATCATACGAAAGAGAGTTTGATGGAATTTTCAATAAAAAATCGATAATAGATGACCCCACTGTTTATATCAACATATCATCAAAAGAGAACCCCTCTGATGCACCTGTTGGACATGAAAATTGGTTTGTGATGATCAATGCTCCTGGCAATTATGGACAAGATTGGGAACAACTTAAACAAGAAGCAAAAAGGAACATCATTTCTAAATTGAATAGGCTGCTAAAAATCGATTTAGAAAAATTAATTACTACAGAACATATTCTAGACCCTGTGGGTATTGAAACCGATACGAGTTCTTATAGAGGTGCTTTATATGGCGCGGCCAGCAATAGTAAGTTTGCCGCTTTTTTAAGACACCCAAATTTCTCGAGAGCAATTGACAACCTATACTTTTGTGGAGGATCAGTTCATCCAGGTGGTGGAATACCACTATGCCTTTTATCCGCAAAAATCGTTAATGATTTGGTTCCAAAAATTGAAAATCATGAATGATTTTCTTCTTAAACATAAAGTTTGGTTTAGTATAGGTGTCATTTGGCTTTTCCACATTTCTGCCATCATTGGTATTTCCCTTGGCAACGTGAATTGGTTTATTGAAAAGACACCGATAAACCTGGGAATCTGTTTTTTCCTTTTTCTTTTGGTCTATCCTATAAACAATTATAAAAAATTTGGGGCGCTCTTGCTCTTTTTTAGTGGTGGCATGTTCGCCGAATGGCTAGGTGTTAATCATCAGATTTTATTTGGGGAATATACCTACGGCCGTAATTTTGGCCCCAAACTGGACGGTGTTCCTTATTTGATAGGAACGTATTGGGCGCTTTTAACCTTCATAACGGCTAGTATTATGGACTACACGACACTATCCTCTAGCATAAAAATAATAAGTGCAGCTGGTTTAATGGTCCTACTTGATTTTTTTATGGAAAAGAGTGCGCCAGTTTTCGACTTTTGGCACTTTGAAGGTGGTTTGCCAACTCTAGAAAATTATTGGACTTGGTTTCTAGTGGGCATAATTTTCCAAATAATTCTTAAGGCATTTAAAATTAAAGGGGATAAAATTTTCTCTCTCAATCTATATTTGGCACAGCTTTGCTTCTTTCTATTTTTCTTTCTTAAGTCCTAAAAAGGAAGTTTACCTATCTCCTTGAAATATCCTAAGGATTTATAGGGTTGGAATCTTGAAAAAAGTTCCTCACTATACCAATTCAGTTCCTTCGTTTTAACAATTGCTTCAGCATGTTCTTTACTATTGTATGCATAATTCATGAGGGATTCCTTATCCTTCCATATACTAAAGGTTGCCATTTGAAAAAAAGGAACTTCCCCTATTCCTTTTGCATAAAGCAAACCTTCATTGTTTTCCAAAGGCCTCTGTGAGATAGGAACGTAATTCCAAAATTTAAATAAAAGTTTGGTTTTGATAGTGGCTCTAGTAATGACCGCAATGAAAGGATTTTGCGCATCTAGCGTATCGCTTTCCACAAAAGGGTTTTTACCTGACCATGCACCTTTAGCTCTCATATTTTTGAGGAAGAGCGAACAATTTTCCGAGCTTGTAGCCCGATATTTCTTCATTAAATTGGATTCTTCAAAGAAAACTTTTGCCGCTTCTTCATTATCCCAAATTTGAATTAGTGCGTAAACCGACCAGTCGGCAAAGGGATTAAAACCGGGTTTACCGCTTCCCATAAGCTTGTATAACTGTAAACCATTGACCTCTTTCAATGGTTTATGGGCAAATTGCATCATTCCAAAGGCCCATAACTTACTTCCTAGTGTTTTGTATTTGAAAAGAGTTATTGTGGTGATTTGGGACATCTTTTCTATTCTGAAATCAAAGAATTTAAAAGATTATCGACTTTGTCGTTGTCCCAATCGGATATTGCATTTTGATGTACGGCGATTGCGCCGTTTTTATCCAAAATATAAGAACCTGGCGGTTTCAAAATTGTTAACGGACTTGAATCACCAACGATTTGGTAGGTTACTGGAAAGGTATAACCATTTTTAAGCATGAACTCCTCTACGGGCTCCCGCTCCTCATTAGTGATAATATAAAATTTAACCTTGCCCTTATACTTATCGTACAGATATTGCACATCCTTCAGTTGTGCTTTTGAAGGTAGATGCCAAGAAGTCCAAAACGTTATAAAAACTACGTTACCTCTTGCTTCTTCAAAACTAAAAATATTCCAATCTTCATCTTTTAATCTCCAGGAATAATCCTCAATCTTTCCACGGTTTTCTGGCTTTATTATTGTTGGTGCCGTAGACAACCACCTGTTCAAGAGTAATTTACTATAATCACCCAAAGGGGTTACAAAGAAGGAAAGAACTAAGGCTATAACCAAGAGCGTGTAAACGGTCTGTCTTTTCATTAATTTTTGATAGGATTCAAAACTAAAAAACTCCCGATGATTATCAGGAGTTATGTTCAATTATTTAAGAATGTTAAGCAGCATTTTCCCTTTTTATAACGTTTAGGGCAGAGCCTTCATTAAACCATCCTATTTGCGCTTTGTTGTACGTATGATTGGCTTTGATGATATCCTTGCTTCCATCAGCATGAACTACCTCTAGAGTTAGTGGTTTGTCCGGTGCAAAGTCTGCAATATCAACAAAATTAAAGGTGTCATCCTCCTGTATTTTATCATAGTCCTCCTCATTGGCAAAAGTAAGTGCCAACATCCCTTGTTTCTTCAAATTGGTCTCGTGTATACGGGCAAACGATTTTACCAACACGGCAGCTACACCTAAATGCCTAGGCTGCATGGCTGCATGCTCTCGCGAGGAACCTTCACCGTAGTTATGGTCTCCGACAACGATGGATTTAATACCTGCCGCCTTGTAAGCTCTTTGGGTGTCCGGGACGCCATCATACTCTCCCGTCAACTGGTTTTTTACGAAATTTGTTTTCTTATTAAATGCGTTCACAGCACCTATCAAGGTATTGTTCGCAATATTATCCAAATGTCCCCTGAAACGCAACCAAGGTCCCGCCATAGAAATATGATCAGTGGTACACTTACCAAAAGCTTTAATTAATAACTTTACCCCTTGTAAGTTTTCTGGCCTCATCGGTTCAAAAGGCTCTAATAACTGCAAACGTTCAGAATCCTTAGCCACTTTTACTTCCACACTGGAACCATCGTCCGTTGGTGGTAAGAATCCGGCATCTTCTACTGCAAACCCTTTTGGTGGAAGTTCCCACCCCGTAGGCTCTTCAAACTGGACCTCTTGCCCGTCTTGGTTAATAAGTGTATCCGTCATAGGATTAAAATCCAAGCGACCGGCAATGGCTATTGCAGCCGTCAGTTCAGGAGAAGCAACGAAAGCATGTGTATTGGGATTACCATCCGCACGTTTGGCAAAATTCCTGTTAAATGAATGTACAATACTGTTTTTTGGTGCATTCTTAGGATCACTATATCTTGCCCACTGCCCTATACAGGGTCCGCAGGCATTGGTAAATATCTTAGCATCCAATTTTTCAAATACCTGTAGGATACCATCCCTTTCGGCGGTATAGCGCACTTGCTCTGATCCAGGATTGATTCCTAGTTCGGATTTCATTTTCAGGCCTTTATCCAAGGCTTGTTGTGCAATGGATGAGGCTCTGGACAAATCTTCGTAGGAAGAGTTGGTACATGACCCTATTAATCCCCACTCTACCTGGATTGGCCAGTCATTTTCAGTTGCCTTTTTCGTCATTTCCTTACCAACGCCCGTGGACAAATCTGGTGTAAACGGACCGTTCAATAATGGTCCGAGTTTGGACAGGTCAATATCTATTACTTGATCAAAATAATCCTCAGGATTGGCATATACCTCATCATCCGCGGTCAAATAAGGTGCTATCTTATTTGCAGCATCCGCAACGTCCCCTCTTTCCGTGGCACGTAAATAACGTTCCATGGACTCATCATAACCAAAAGTTGAAGTTGTAGCACCAATTTCAGCTCCCATATTGCAGATAGTGCCTTTTCCTGTACACGAAAGTGATTTCGCACCAGGACCAAAATATTCAACAATGGCGCCAGTACCCCCTTTTACCGTGAGTATTTCAGCTACCTTTAATATGACATCTTTTGGTGCGGTCCATCCGGATATGGTCCCGGTAAGTCTTACCCCAATTAGTTTAGGGAACTTTAGCTCCCAAGCCATTCCCGCCATAACATCCACTGCATCAGCACCACCAACTCCAATGGCAACCATACCCAGTCCCCCGGCATTAACAGTGTGGGAATCCGTTCCAATCATCATTCCTCCCGGAAAGGCGTAATTCTCAAGTACTACTTGATGAATAATTCCCGCACCCGGTTTCCAAAATCCGATTCCGTATTTATTGGAAACCGATTCTAAAAAATCAAATACTTCCGCACTTGTGCTGTTGGCAGATTTTAAATCGGCCGCTGCTCCACTCTTTGCTTGTATAAGGTGATCACAATGAACCGTAGTGGGCACCGCGACTTTAGGCTTTCCAGCTTGCATGAACTGCAATAAGGCCATTTGTGCTGTAGCATCTTGACAAGCGATACGATCCGGAGCAAAATCTACATAATCCTTACCACGTACGAATGCCTTGGTAGGATTACCTTCCCATAGGTGGGAATATAAAATTTTCTCGGACAGCGTTAGCGGTTTGCCCACTATTTCTCGAGCCTTATCTACCCGTTCCGCCATATTGGCGTAAACCGCCTTAATCATATCGATATCGAATGCCATTTATATTTTTATTTTAAGATTAAACCAATTCAGTAAAATTAAGAAAATACTAGGGGCAAATAAAATTTTTACACGAAGATTAATTGGGAAATAAAGGCCTATTGTCTATTGAAGCAATCGCCAAGGAGTCAAACATTGGGGGAAAGAAAATTCTAATCTCAGGACTACGAAAAGCTACAACAACTTTTCGATAATATCTTCTTCGGAAATGCCTTCAGCTTCTGCCTTGTAGTTCTTAATGATCCGGTGTCTTAGAATACCTTTTACCACAGCATGTACATCCTCAATATCAGGTGAATACTTTCCATGGATGGCGGCATTTGCCTTTGCTCCCAAAATCAGGTTCTGAGAAGCTCGTGGTCCGGCTCCCCAATCTACATATTGTTTAACAAAATCAGATGTGGTTGCCAAGTTAGGCCTAGTGCTATTGACCAGTTTTACAGCATATTCCACTACATTATCGGGTACTGGAATTCTACGCACCAACTCTTGAACCGTCAAAATTTGTTCCGCATCAAATTGTGCATCTACCGTATAGGTCATGGCAGAAGTAGTGTTTTTCACCACTTGGATTTCTTCTGCAACGGATGGATACGTTAGCTCTATCGCAAACATGAATCGGTCCAATTGTGCCTCTGGCAAGGGGTAAGTTCCTTCTTGTTCTATTGGATTTTGAGTGGCGAGAACAAAATACGGCAATTCTAGTTTGTGTTGAACGCCGGCAATAGTCACCGCGCGCTCCTGCATTGCCTCCAATAAAGCGGCCTGAGTTTTTGGAGGCGTTCTATTAATCTCATCAGCCAGAATAATATTGGCGAATATAGGTCCCTTGATAAACTTGAAGTTTCTAGCCTGATCAAGGACTTCGCTTCCTAGAATATCGCTGGGCATCAAATCTGGGGTAAACTGGATACGCTTAAAATCCAACCCTAATGCTTGGGCAATGGTATTGACCATAAGGGTTTTTGCAAGCCCGGGAACACCTATCAATAGGGAATGGCCACCGGTATATATGGACAGTAGTATTTGGTCGATTACGACTTCCTGGCCGACAATTATTTTTGCAATTTCCTTTTTAAGCGCAATATGTTTTTCAACAAGGAGCTTAATAGCGGCAACATCTGACATACAGTTATTCCTTTATCCAATTATTGGCAAAGTCGCAATCCGTGTTCGCCTCGTTCACACTAATATAAGTATCCTCAATATGCTCATCCATCCATTCTTTAATGGCGTTGAACTGTTTTTCGGTCAGTGCAAGCTGCTGTATTTTAGTATAATCCTTGGCGAAGTCCGCTACGTGTTCATCAAACCTATTGGTCACCTTCAAAATTTTATATTTTGGAGGTCCACCTCGGGGATCCTGCTCTAAAATAGGATAGGAAAGTTCGTTATCCTTCAGATTCCTGACTTGATTATATAAGGCAGGGTCCATTTTTGTCAACTCAAAACGGGAACTAAAATCTTGTGGATTCCTCAAAAGTCCACCATCAAACTTTGTCTCTTTTTCATCGGAAAAATTAAGTGCCGCTTCAGCAAATGTAAATTCCCCGTTCATTACTTTTAAACGGATACTATCCAATTCCGTCTTAGCTTCCTCTAAAGCATTTTCAGATATTTCGGGTTGAATCAAAATATGCCTTAAATCCAATTCTTGACCTCTTATCTTCTCAATAAAAATGATGTGGTATCCAAAAGCAGTCTCAAAAGGTTCTGAAATTTCACCTTCCTGTAGACTAAAAGCCACATCCTTGAATGTTTTGTCAAATCCAGTTTGCTTCGTAATACTATAAAATCCTCCTTTGGATTTAGACCCTGGATCCTGTGAGTATAGAATAGCCTTTACGCTAAAACTAGCATCATTATCCTCAACATCAGCTTTTATCTGATTTAGCTTATCAACCACCTTTTGCTTTTCTTCCTCGGAAGGCTCAGGAGACTTTACAATCTGTGCAATCTCCAATTCTGCCCCAAAAACAGGACGTTCGTCCTCTGGTATCTTATTAAAGAATTGACGTACTTCTTCCGGGGTTATCTCTATCTCTTTAATGATATCCTGTTGCATGCGTTCAGAAAGCATACGCAGTTTGTTAATTTTATAAAGCTCCTCCCTAAAACTGGCCTCATCTGTTTTTTTATAATATTTAAGCACCTTGTCCATAGAGCCAATCTGTTGTACCAAAGACTGGAGTTGACGGTCTCCCGTAGCATTTACTTCGTCATCGGAAACCAAAATACTGTCCTGCACCGCTTGGTGTGCGTACAGACGATCCTCCATTAACTTACCTAAAAGACCGCATCGTGTAATATCTGCCGTATTCGCACCCTGACTTTTTAGATCTATCAACGTTTTCTCAATATCAGAATCCAATATTACATAATCGCCTACCACTGCTGCGATGCCATCGAGTTTGATTCTTTTGAAATTATTGGTTGAATCTTTTTTCTTAGGTGTAGCCTCAGCAATATTTTCCATGGGCTCAACCTGATTATCCGGAACTTCCGGTATAGAATCTTGAGCGGATATTGCGAGTCCGGCACACCATATAGCTGCCAAAACTGCTCCTTTAATCTTTGGTATAAACTTCAAATTCTTTATCCTTGATTGCTTCATCTATGATTTCGGTTTCGAGTTTACGCAGGTAGTCAATTTTTCTGCGACTTAATAAGACTTGCTTTATGGTAGGTGTTACAAAAGATAGCGGTGCAATTTCGTTCAAATCCTTAACATCCTCTATTTTCACCAAATATACCCCGTTAGCATCCTCCAATTCAAAAAATTGTGATTTTTTTAAGTACTTGTTCTGATTTTCAGGGGTTATAGGCGGGATTTCCTCAAATATCCTAGAGGACTTGACCCAAAGAGAATCATTAAAATGTAACTTTTTAAATTGTACGCCTATAGAATCCAAATAGGCCACATCCGCTTCCTTAAAACTCTTAAGTCTTTTGATTACCTCATTCTTATCTAAGAAGTTGTTAGGAATTTCTATAAACCTCAATTGCGCTATTCTTTCCTTCAGCCTAAAATTTTCCTTTTCCCTTTCGTAAAATTCCTCCAATTGATTTGTAGAAATTAGGGAATCTGCCCCTTGCGATACCAATGCCTCTTTATAGGCCCTAGTATATAAATCTACACGATACTCACTGACCAAATTATCAAACTCTGCCAGTTTCTCTTCGGGTAGATTAATTTTCGCTTTGGATAATAACAACTGTTTAGAAGCCCAATTATTAATGTAGTTGGTTACAAAAGATGCACTATCGGATTTAGACATTCCATCCGTCATGAAGGGTCTTATATCCTCATCGTACAGATAGGATTCACCCACTCTGGCCAAGGCCCCTTGCTCTTCTTTTTTCTTGAAAAAAGAGTCACAAGAAAATAGGAGTAGGCCACACAAGCACATGGCAAAACCTTTCTTAAAATGTTGTTGTACTGTCTTTTGTTTTGCAGAAAACATCCTGCAAAAATAGCAATTACATAATCCCTTGCAAGCGTTAACAGCTTTCCTTAACACAATTTTAGGGGAGCATATTAGAATTGATTACTTTAGAAGTTGGATTGGAATTAATTAGTAAAACGAAATATTATGAAATATACGAGCGAGATTGTGGTAAACGTTCCTCTCGACACCTTCATTAAAAAAATGGACAATCCTGAGAACATGAAGCATTGGCAGCAAGGGCTGATAGGCTACAAAGAATTAGATGGTATTCCCGGAACGGAAGGTGCCAAAATGGAATTATCCTATAAAATGGGTAATAGGAACATGGTATTGATTGAGACGATTATCAAACGCAATTTACCACATGAGTTCCATGCTACCTATGATGCTAAAAACGTTCATAACATCCAAAAGAACTATTTCAAATCTATTGACGGGCATTCAACAAAATGGATTTCTGAGAGCGAATTTCAGTTTGAAGGATTTATGATGAAGACTATGGGATTTTTAATGCCCGGTGCCTTTAAAAAGCAGTCTATGAAATATATGAAGGATTTTAAAGCCTTCGCCGAGGACGGAACTTCAGTGACTAAGTCTTAATTTTGTAGAAAAAGGACAAAATTGGCTAGAAAAATAAAATTGATTTGGGATTTTAGAGGACCAACGGCATTTAGAACTGCGGAACATCACGAAAAACATTTGAAGGAATATATTATATCTGAAAACATCTCCCTTAATATAACAGGGCATAAAGAAATAAACGAGTTACACGGTATAGCTTTTATGGTTGTGGAAGAAGAAAATATGATTGCGGTTAGAGATGCCCTAAAACCACATCGTGGAGAAGTTTATAATGAATAATAAAACAAGCCCTTTATAAATTCCTTTGGTACAAATATACCACAAGATGAATCCGGTCCACTCATTATAAAACCGAATTATTAAAATTCAATGAAAAACACAATACCGTTATTTTTACTCACCGTACTATTTTTTGCTTCGTGCCAAAAAACTACACAAAACGAGAACCTGTTGGAGCAAGCACTCTCCTCTCATAGCCCCAAAATAAAAAGGGTTATGGACAGTTTGGAAAAATTTGAGGTGCAAATACGGTATACAAAAATAGATAGGAGAAACGATAGCATAATCTTTACGGATTATGATTTTCAGGTAGATTCCGAGGCCTATTTTTATCCAGCGAGTACGGTTAAATTTCCTATTGCCATTTTGGCCCTAGAGCGCCTTAACGAAACCGATACCTTAAATAGAAATACCAGATATTATATCGAAGGTGATTCTTTAGAGTCTACTTTCGCCAAGGATATATCACAAATTTTTGCAGTCAGTGACAATGGTGCCAATAATAGATTGTTTGAACTTTTAGGACAGGATGCCATCAATACTAATCTGAAGAAAAAAGGGATTGAGAAAATACGTATTTCTCATAGATTGGGTTACCATAGCGAGGATCTAACCACAAAACCTTTGATTGTCTATTTAAACGATAGCACGACCTCACCCACCAAACCAACGGCCAATACTGCTCCAGAACCTTTGGAAATTCAAAAAATAAAAAAAGGTGTCGGTTACGTTGAGGATGATAGTTTAATAAGTACTCCTTTCAATTTTAGTTTAAAAAATTATTATCCCTTAGCATCCCAACATGGAGTGCTGAAAAGGGTAATTTTTCCGGGTAAATTTGAGGCCGACGAACGTTTTAATCTATCAAAGGACCAACACTCTTTCTTATTGAACGCTATGCAGACACTCCCTAGAAATGCTGGTTACGATGTTGAGACTTACTACGACGGCTATTGTAAATTCTTTATCTACGGCGATACCAAGGAAGCAATCCCGGACCATATAAAAATCTACAATAAAGTGGGCTTTGCGTATGGGACCCTAACCGACTGTGCTTATATAACGGATAGAAAAAATGAGGTTGATTTTCTTCTTACCGCAACCATACTAGTGAACAATAACAGGATTTTTAATGATAATGTTTATGAATATGACGAAGTAGGCATACCTTTTCTAGCAGAACTAGGCAGGGAAATCCACCGGTTAGAAATACAAAGAAAAAAATAGTCGCAAAGACCTTAGATTTATGGAAGCTACGCCTAAACAAACCCGAATAAACAAATACCTTAGTGAAGTAGGTTATTGTTCCCGTAGAGCAGCCGATAAGCTTATAGATCAAGGCCGGGTTACTATAAACGGTAAGGTTCCGGAGATGGGAACGAAGATTTCGGAGAACGATACGGTGCATGTGGACGGAGAACTTATTTCCGAACCTAAGGAGAAGCCTGTTTATTTGGCCTTTAACAAACCTATTGGAATAGTGTGTACTACGGATACAGGTGTTGAAAAGGATAATATTATTGATTACATCAATTACCCTACTCGTATATTTCCCATAGGAAGGTTGGACAAACCTAGTGAAGGCCTTATATTTTTAACGAACGATGGCGATATCGTTAATAAGATTCTACGGGCCAGAAATAATCATGAGAAGGAGTATTTAGTTACGGTAGATAAACCTATAACTACTGATTTTCTAGTAAAAATGAGAAATGGGGTACCTATCCTGGATACGATTACCAGAAAATGTGAAGTACACCTAGTAAGCACTTATCAATTTCGTATTATTCTAACCCAAGGCTTGAACAGGCAGATACGCCGGATGTGTGAATATTTGGACTACAGGGTAAAAAAATTAAAACGAATCCGTATAATGAACGTACATCTAGACCTTCCTGTTGGCCAGTGGAGAAATCTAACCCAAGAGGAATTGGATGAAATTAACCGACTAGTGGGAAAATCGTCTAAAACCCATGATTGACTAGACTAATCCTGTATCCTAAAAGACTATATTTTAGGTCACCAAGGACAAATCCCTATACTAAGAGACAAGGTTTTGAAGGTCATTTGCTACATTAGTAGGAGTAACTTTTGAACATGGATTTTATTATTGGTCTTTTTTTAGCATTCGTTGTATTTGGCGTATTGCTGTCCCTAATTTTTCTTAATAAAAAGAAAGGGGACAAATACGCGAATAGTCTTCTTGCCTTGTATACTTTTCTCTTTGCCTTTGAACTGTTAAATAATGTATTACGCTGGTCTGGGGCCCTGCGTACGGAAACCTTTGTTCATTTTAATTTAGTCCATTTTCCGCTGTGGGCCATTTATGGTCCTTTGGTTTATTTATATGTACGCAGGGTTACCAAAAAAATCAGTTTTAAATATACCGATATTCTATTCCTAGTCCCAGTACTCCTTATAGCAGGGACTATCTCTCCTTTCTATTTGCTTGATACGACCAAAAAACTTGGACTTGTAAATGCTGGCGCAGAATTTGCTCATATTCCATGGCCTTCCTATGGTATTTGGTTGGTGATTCTACTTATGTTTTTCTATTCCTGTCTTTCCTATTTCAGTTTTAGAAAAAACAGACAGACGGGGTATCGAGAAAATGTGTGGCTCAAGTGGTTTGTCGGGTCTTATACGGGATTTGTCTTTATGTTTTCGCTTTATATTTTTCTGATCTGGTTCAATCTCATGGACCCCAAATACGACTACTTCGTTGATATTGTTATCGTATTTTTTATTGGACTTTTGACCTTTTTTGGTTTTGTGCAACCAGAGGTCTTTGAGGGTAAGAATATTAGGGAAATACTTCCCTTTATAAAATATAGAAAGACCGGTCTTTCAGATGCACTTTCGTTGCAGATGAAAGAAAAACTTTTGGCCATAATGTTAGATAACAAGCCCTATTTGGACCCGGGACTGCGGTTGGATGATTTAAGTCTATTATTACATCTATCTAGAAACCAAACCTCTCAAATCATCAATGAGCATTTTAATCTTTCTTTTTTTGATTTTTTGAATCGTTACAGGGTCATGGAAGCAAAGAATATGCTTATGGATTTTGAAAATCAAGGGTTGACCATGTCACAACTCGCATATGAGGTTGGATTTAATAATAGGGCTTCCTTTTACAAAGCCTTCAAAAAATTCACTGGTTATAACCCCTCAGCGTATTTGGAACAATCACGAGCCTCATAACTTATTACAATAAAAAAACTTGAAAACTTAAAAACATTGAAGAAAACGAAACCAAATGAAAGAAGTCTTAACACAGGCAAAATATAGCTGACAAATTCTAATGAATTAAATGACTAACCTCTTAAAAACAATAGATAATCACATTAAAATATGGATACAAAATTCATCATAATTTAAGAAAATTTTCAAGGTTATCCACCTTAAAATCATTAACTTAGATAATAAACAAAAAATCTCATTTTAAAACAATATACCATGATACAGAATTTAACAATACCCTTAAACAAATCCATGATCAGGTCGCTTATTCTATCGGCCTTGTTCGTGGTTACTCTTTGTACTACAGCAACGGCACAAGATGTCGACTATAAGGAATATAGCGGCGAAGTCTTAGATGATAAAACGAAAAAGCCTTTGGTATTTGCAACCTTAACCTTAGAAGGTTCCAATGTAAGTACAATTACCAATACGGAGGGAGAATTTTCCCTAAAGGTGCCCCAGCCTAACTTGGGAGAGAACCTTGTCGTTTCTTTTTTGGGCTATAGTACTAAAACTATGCCGATAGCGCAATTAAGTTCCAACAACAATAAAATTTTAATGTCGGAATCGGTAATGGAGCTCTCAGAAGTTAACCTGAGTGTCCCTAAAAACGCTGAAGCATTGGTACGTGAAACACTTAAGAAAAGAGGTGATAATTATATAGATAGACCTACGGTCATGACAGCATTTTACCGGGAAACCATTAAAAAACGTAGAAAAAATGTAAGTCTCTCTGAGGCGGTGGTAAATATTTATAAAGCTCCCTACACTTCAAACAAAACTGATGCAGTAAAATTGTATAAGGCCAGAAAAAGTACCGATTACAGCAAGTTAGATACTGTAGCGCTAAAGTTACAAGGAGGTCCCTTCAACACTCTTTTTGTGGATATGGTAAAATACCCAGACTATATTTTTACCGACGAATCCATCGGCTACTATAATTTCTCTTTTGACGGGTCTACACGAGTGAACGATAAACTTATTTACGTGGTTAAATTTGACCAAAAGCCAGAGATTCTCGATCCGCTTTTCACTGGGAAATTATATATAGATGCTGAGAAGAAAATATTAACGAGCGCCATTTATTCATTGAACATTACCAATAGGGATTTGGCTTCTAGGATGTTCGTCCGTAAAAAGCCAAGAAACGCTGACGTATGGCCTACAGAGGTAGCCTACAGGGTCGATTATAGGGAAAAGGATGGTAAATGGTACTATGGCTACAGTAATGTGCTTTTAGAATTTAAGGTGGATTGGGATAAGCGATTGTTTAATTCGGTTTACAGTATGAACTGTGAAATGGCCGTTACCGACTGGGAAGAAAATGTGACAAACTCCAATTTAAAATCCAAAGACCGTATGAAATCTGATATTATCCTTAGCGATGAGGCCATTGGTTTTGCCGATCCGGATTTTTGGGGAGCTTACAATATCATAGAACCAGAAAAATCAATTGAATCTGCTATTAGAAAAATACAGCGTCAATTGAGACGTGCAAAGGATGACAACAGTGGCACTTCTATTCCTTAAAAGTTAGATAATCGTTTAAAAAATAAAATCCCGCTAAATTTCTTCAGCGGGATTTCTTTATAGGGAACTATTTATACTTATTCCGGCATTACCACTGCATCAATTGCATGTATAACTCCGTTAGATGCGCCTACATCAGCCATAACCACAGTAGACATATTACCTTTCTCATCCTCTAACATTACCTTTCCGTCTTTCAAGGATAATGTGATATTACCGCCTTGTACTGTAGTCACGGGAAAAGCACCGTTATTTCCATTAATCGCCTCTATTACAGCAGCTGCTTCATACTTTCCGGCAACTACGTGATAGGTCAAAATCCCAGTTAGGGCATCCTTACTTTCAGGCTTCAATAAACCATCTACAGTACCTGCAGGAAGTGCAGAAAAGGCATCATTTGTTGGAGCAAAAACAGTGAACGGTCCGTCGCTACTTAATGTTCCTACTAAATCAGCAGCTTTTACGGCAGCTACCAATGTTGAAAAATTATCATTTCCAGCTGCAACACCTACAATGGTTTCGGACTGTGCAAAAGCAGTCGCACCGAATAAAAGCATCGCACTTGCAGTAATTGTTTTAATCATTTTCATCTTTAGTCTTTTAAATTAATAATTATTTATTTTCATAAAGGTAAACGAGAAGGAGTCCTAACTATCACAAAATTTGTTTAATATTTTTATTATTTTGTTAAACAAAATATAATTCTTCAATAAATAGTCCTTTAGATGAACTTATTATCTTTTTTAAGCAGTCCAGACCTCATTTTACTAAAAGCGATTTGGGATTTTCATTGAGTACCTTTCTTCCTCCTTCAATTTGTGCCTGTACATTATTGAAATAACGCATTCTATCTAGAGCCTAAAAAAGCATGATATTATAGGACTTAGTTCACTTGGTAATATTTTTATTCCTGAAGATTAGAGGAACGCTAGAAACACTTAAAAATACGGCGCATATACCGTCACATACTTCTACGATCGACAAGGGCTATGGATATTTTAGTAATACAGATAAAGAATGTATGGCAGATTTAAACCATATGTACGCAAATCAATTAATAGAAGGAATTCTTTGTTCAAGAAGAGGTCTGGGATGTACTCGTGTTCTTCATAAAACAAATTATGAACTCATTAAAAATAACCCCAAGGTCTTGATTGTTTTTAGTGATGTACCCTAAGGACATCAACGCAGAAAGTCGTCCTGTAGAACAACTATCCGATTTCTTGAAAAATAGTAAATAATTAGTTAGCGACTTCGCTTATGAATTTAAGGCGATACAAGCGTAGTTCCTCATCTTCGTACTCTCCATCAAATTCTTTCATTGCCTCTTCCAAATCGTCCGTCTCTGCCTCTAAAAAATAATCGTGAATCTCTTCCTGCTGCTCATCATCCAAAACCTCATCGATCCAATACCCAAGGTTTAATTTTGTACCGCTAAACACGATCTGTTCCATTTCTTTAATCAGTTCGGGAATTTCCAATCCCTTGGCAGATGCAATATCACTTAGAGGTAGTTTCCGATCTACATTTTGAATGATGTACAGTTTAAGTCCTGAATTGGCTCCCGTACTCTTAACCACCAAATCATCCGGTCTTATAATATCATTTTCCTCCACGTAGGAACTTATGAAGTCAATAAAAGGCCTACCGTACTTTCTTGCCTTACCTTCCCCTACCCCGTGAATATTAAGTAGTTCTTCCATGGAGACCGGATATTTAAGTGCCATATCTTCTAAAGATGGGTCTTGAAATACTACAAATGGAGGCACTTTTAGTTTGTTGGCCTGTGCTTTTCTTAGGTCTTTAAGCTGTTTTAAAAGCTTCTCGTCAGCGATACCACCAGATTTCGCAGCACCAACGATGGCATTATCATTTTCCGCATTGTAAACATGGTCCTTGGTCATCATAAAGGATTCTGGCTTCTTCATAAAGTTTTCCCCAGCCTCCGTTAAATGAAGTACACCGTACTGCTCTATTTCTTTTTTAAGCAATCCAGCTACCAGTACTTGTCTCACCAACGCCATCCAGTAACTTTTGTCTCGATCTGAGCCTATACCAAAAAAGTCCTTCTCATTAGTTTTATGGGATGCTATGATTGCATTGCTTTTACCACGGATAGTATTCACAATTTCCTTGGATTTGAACTTCTCACTAGTACCCTTAACCACTTTTAGCAGTTTAAGGACATTGTCTTTTGCTTCTTCCTTTTCCTTTGGGTTTCTGGTATTATCGTCCATATCCGCCCCATCCCCGTTTACTTCGTCAAACTGCTCACCAAAATAATGTAGCATAAACTTTCGACGAGACATAGAGGTTTCAGCATAGGCTACCACCTCTTGTAGGAGGGCATTACCTATCTCCTGCTCCGCTACGGGTTTACCGGACATAAACTTTTCCAACTTCTCTATATCTTTATAGGAATAAAATGCCAGGCAGTGTCCTTCGCCTCCGTCCCTACCAGCTCGTCCCGTTTCTTGATAATAACTCTCTATACTTTTAGGAATGTCGTGATGTATCACAAAGCGAACATCTGGTTTGTCTATACCCATCCCAAAAGCAATGGTGGCGACGACCACATCCACATCCTCCATCAAGAACATATCTTGATATTTGGATCTAGTTTTTGCGTCAAATCCTGCATGGTATGGAACCGCACTTATACCATTTACCTGAAGCACCTGGGCTAATTCTTCTACCTTTTTACGACTTAGACAATATATGATTCCGGATTTACCCGAATTTTGTTTTACAAAACGAATGATATCGGCCTCCACGTTCTCCGTTTTTGTACGGACCTCATAAAATAAATTTGGTCGATTAAACGATGCCTTAAATAGAACCGCATCATTAATTCCTAAATTTTTAATAATATCTTCTTGAACTTTTGGTGTGGCAGTAGCGGTTAGACCAATAATTGGAATATTATCCCCCAAGCGCCCAACAATGGATTTTAAATTGCGATACTCCGGTCTAAAATCATGTCCCCATTCGGAAATACAATGCGCTTCGTCAACCGCTACAAAAGAGATTGTAACGGAACGTAAAAATTCCACATTTTCTTCCTTTGTCAAGGATTCCGGGGCAACGTATAGTAATTTGGTTATGCCGTTGGTAATATCTTCTTTAACCTGCTTTACCTCTGTCTTATTCAAAGACGAATTTAAAACATGGGCAATGCCGACTTCAGAAGATACCCCTCTAATAGCGTCTACCTGATTCTTCATCAAAGCTATCAAGGGGGAAACTATAATGGCTGTACCTTCCTGCATTAATGCCGGAAGTTGATAACATAGGGATTTGCCACCTCCAGTTGGCATAATCACAAAAGTATTATTTCCTTTGAGTATACTTTTTATGACCTCTTCCTGAAGACCTTTGAACTTGGAGAACCCAAAAAACTTTTTAAGATAGACATGTAGATCAATAACATCTAAATCCTTTTCGTGTGTCACGTTTTCTAATTTTGTGAAGAAGCATTTTGTTTGTCGTACTTTGAATGAACTAACATTTGGTTGCTTAAGAGCATTCTAAATTCTTATACCAGAAACATGCTATAAAATTAAGTTTATGTAATTTTGTTATCTTAAAGATAAGACAATCTTTTAGGAATACAATCCATAAATTGAATAATACATTGACAGCTGCGAGCACGATTCTTGATCTTGCTAAAAAAACTATTGAAACCGAACGCGATGCCATTGGCCACCTAGCAAGTCTTTTGGACAACGATTTTGCGGAATCTGTAAACTGTATCCTAAAATCAAAGGGAAGAGTTGTTATATCCGGTATTGGGAAAAGTGCCATAATCGCCGCAAAAATCGTCGCAACACTGAACTCTACCGGAACCCCTGCCATATTCATGCACGCCGGAGACGCCATTCATGGAGACTTGGGTACCATTCAAGAAGACGATGTCGTTATTTGTATTTCCAAAAGTGGTAGTACTCCGGAGATAAAAATGCTCGTTCCATTGATCAAAAGAGGTAGGAACAAGCTTATTGGCATGACCGGTAGTGCAGAATCATTCCTGGCAAAACAAGCAAATTTTATTATTAGCACTTATGTGGATAGAGAAGCTTGCCCTAACGATTTGGCGCCAACTACGAGCACTACGGCCCAATTGGTCATGGGAGATGCCCTTGCCATTGTTCTTTTGGAGCTTAGAGGGTTCAGCAAATCAGATTTTGCAAAATACCACCCGGGTGGAGCTTTGGGAAAAAGGTTATACCTAAGGGTTTCCGATATCGTTCAGAACAACCAAGTGCCGAAGGTGCAACTACAGACGGAAGTGAAAAAGGTTATTGTAGAGATTTCGGAAAAGATGCTCGGTGTTACTGCCGTTCTGGATGGAGAGAAAGTGGTTGGGATCGTTACCGACGGCGATATAAGACGTATGCTGAACGACCATGATAATATTAAGGGGCTAACCGCAAAGGATATTATGACATCCAATCCCAAAACCATTTTGGTGGATACGCTTGCCATAACCGCATTAGAATTGATGCAAGCAAAAGGAATTTCCCAATTATTGGCAATGGACAAAGACCAATATGTTGGCGTAATTCATCTACACAACTTAATTAACGAAGGTATTTTATAATGGCTAAAAAAACCAGCGTACCACACAACGAAATGTCTTTTCTTGACCATTTGGAAGAACTTCGATGGCATCTTATACGCTCCGTACTGGCAGTAGTCATCATCGGTATAGTGGCCTTTGTATTTAGCGGCTTTATTTTTGATGTTATCATTTTTGGTCCTTCACGAATGAATTTTCCGACGTATGAATTTTTCTGCAAGGCAGCGACTTATATTAATATAGAATCGGACTTTTGTAAGGACAAATTACCCTTCACGATTCAAAGTAGAATGATGTCCGGTCAGTTCTCTGCAGATATCTGGACCGCTATTTGGGTTGGCATTATAGTCGGTTTTCCCTATGTTCTATGGGAATTATGGAAATTCATCAGTCCAGGTCTACATCCCAACGAAAGGAAGCATTCCCGTGGGTTCATTTTAATAGCGTCGATCCTGTTCTTCATGGGCGTCTTGTTTGGATATTACGTTGTTGCCCCATTATCCATCAACTTTTTAGGTACGTATCAGGTCAGTGAGATAGTGCTAAACGAGTTTGACTTAGATTCCTATATAGGAACTGTAAGGTCTGCAGTACTAGCTTGTGGAATACTTTTTGAACTTCCTATAATTATTTACTTTTTGACCAAGGTCGGTCTGGTCACCCCGGAAATCATGAAAAAATACCGTAAAATCGCTCTTGTTATTGTCTTAATACTATCTGCGGTAATTACACCTCCCGATGTCGCTAGTCAAGTGATAGTAGCGATTCCTGTATTGATACTTTACCAAGTGAGTATATTTATCTCTAAGCGTGTTTTGAAAAGCGAAGCAAAAAGAGAAGCCAAAAAAGCCAAGAAGAATGTCAAACCCAGTTGAGGAATTTAACGCCTATCGTTCTCGGATGAACGATAAATTATTATCGGACAATAACAAGCTCATCAAACGGATTTTCAACCTAGACACCAATGCCTACGCTCCCGGCGCATTGGATGTAAAGACCAAGGAACTACTTGGTCTAGTAGCCTCTGCGGTACTGCGTTGCGATGATTGTGTAAAGTATCATTTGGAGAGCTCGCATAAAGAAGGCGCAACCAAGGAAGAGGTTATGGAGACCCTGGGCATTGCCACTCTTGTAGGGGGTACCATTGTAGTGCCACACTTAAGGCGGGCCTACGAGTACTGGGAAGCATTGGAAACTAACGAAGGTTAAATAAGTTATAAAACCTTTTTGGACCACTGAAATAAGGTTAGATTTGAAAAGATGAAGCTACGTGCTGAGAACATAATGAAATCCTACCGCGGTCGCCGCGTGGTGAAGGGTATTTCTCTGGAAGTGAACCAAGGGGAGATTGTAGGGCTTTTAGGGCCAAATGGTGCCGGTAAGACCACCTCGTTCTACATGATTGTTGGGTTAATTAAGCCCAATGGCGGAAACATTTATCTTGATGACATGGAAATCACCAATTTTCCCATGTACAAAAGAGCTCAAAACGGAATCGGGTACTTGGCACAGGAAGCATCCGTTTTTAGAAAGCTAAGCATTGAAAAGAATATTTTAAGCGTGCTACAATTAACAAAATTGAGCAAGAAAGAGCAGCTCATGAAGATGGAATCGCTCATAGAGGAATTTGGTCTTGGCCATATCCGTAAGAACAGGGGCGATTTACTTTCCGGTGGAGAACGAAGGCGAACGGAGATTGCCAGGGCTCTTGCGACCGACCCAAAATTTATATTGTTAGACGAACCATTTGCAGGGGTAGATCCGGTGGCCGTGGAGGACATTCAACGTATCGTTGCGCAACTCAAGAACAAAAATATTGGTATTTTGATTACCGATCATAACGTACAGGAAACCTTAGCCATAACGGAACGCTCCTACTTGATGTTCGAAGGGGGTATCCTCAAATCCGGTATTCCCGAGGATTTGGCAGCAGACGAAATGGTACGAAAGGTATATCTGGGGCAGAATTTTGAGCTGAGAAAGAAGAAATTGGATTTTTAATCTTTTTCAGGCAACACTTTTACTGACTGGAGTTCAACCGTATTGTTTTCCTTGTTGAAAACAAACTGCCATCGTTGCCCATACCCTCAATAAATATTTCAAATTCAGTCCGTCCCTTACTATCAAAATCAAAATTAGCCTTACCATTTTTATCTAAGATAATATTGGGTTCCCAATGAACGGTCCCAAAATTAACAAAAGTATCGTCCGTAAAACTGCTGTAATTAGGAACATAAAATTCCTTAATCGCGCTAAACCCTTTTACAACGGTGTGTCTAAAAAACTTAGAATCTTTTTTATCATAAACACTGTCCTCATCGCTCCAAATCCTTCGATATAATCTTATAACCCCACCGCCGGCCCCAGGTTCAGCATTTCCAGATCTATCAATAAAGTAGCTGCTTATTTCCGTGGTAAAAATATCCTCTAACATATTAAAGTCAGGCTGATAAAAATCATCTATATATAATGCTGGACTTGTTCGATTTCTATTACTGGTAATTTGAATTCTATCATAGCCTACGTTGGGAGTAATTACAACCCTGAAACCATTTGAGCGAATAATATCTATTACCGACGGATACATATTCTTTATCTGTTCGGTTACTTTGGTCATCCGACGTTCACTGACAAGTGGGCTGGTTATGTATTTATCTTTCTTTTTCTCCTCAACAATGACTGCTTCGTCCAACGCTATAGTTTTGGGTGGCAATATAAAGTTATCCAGATTATACGGTTCACTACTCTCAGAAGTAATAATTTTGAAATTATCTCTTTTAGGATTATATATTTTATCGGTCGTCAGTCCATTATCTAACTTTACATATAAATTTGGTCTTGACAGATTTCCTTTTGAATTGAAAGTAGTGAATTGTAATTCATCACCTTTTTCCAAATAATAGTCCTTTACAACAAACTCGTCAGACCCTTGGTCAATTTCAATCATTTTAGGGTCTGGCCTATCACCAACATACAACAATAGATTTTCCTTTCTTCCTAATTCAAAATTCAGCTTGCCATATATTTCCACGCCTGACCTAGAGCTATACTTTTCAGAAGGTGGCTCAGCGAACACATTGCTCCAATCATATCTGGACCATCCCTGAGTAAGCAGCAATAAATCCAAATCATTTTCCTTCTCAGTTGACATTTCAGTGAAATAATAAGAAGGATGTTCAATATATCCCTTTACATAAGGGCTAAATAAAAATGTGCTCAGAATATTCTTTTTGTGCTGGTATGCTAGCGTACCCAAGGGTAGAATGGAAACACTTAGAAACTGTAAACTATCAGATTTTTGCTTTTTAAAAAGTGTTAGTTGAACGGAGTCCTCTTGTACCATTTTTAAGGTCGTACTAAGAACATCTTTTTCAAAGCCGTTGGAATTAAAGACCAGCCGCTCCGTAACAGGGTTGCCCTCATCATTGACCAAGGTTACTATATTCATCCTCGGATGCAAGTCCTTAGCATGCAAAATATAAGATACAAATGACTCATCTGGCGGAAAAGTTATATCCCTATGTTTAAGTAGCCCATCCCTATGAAATAATAGTGAAAATGGTTTATTCCCAATTTCATTTCTGGTTAAGTCATTCGTACCTAAGGAAATAAGTATTCTGTTACCGGTAAGCTTTTTGATAATCATCCCTATTCCCCTATCCTCTATTTCCGGTAGCAGAAAGCGTACTTTATTGCCCGCATCATCAATTAAACTAGATTGATAGTTTTCTTCCTTTTTCGGTAAAAAATTAAACTTAGCTAGACCAAATTTGTTGGTCTTAAAACTAGCGACCGTATCCCCCGAAACTTTCACTAAATAACCTTTGAAACCTTGAATCCCTTTACCTGATTGATCTAGCACCTTTACCCCAACAGTTGCCGGGACACCGTCTATCAAATGTCCCCCTTCCGGTAAGAACTGAACGTCAAGGTCGCCCTTGCCACTTTCCACAACGGATTCAGCCCCTTCTATAACTTTGAACTGTTGCACATAGGAATCGTCCTCTTTGAAGTTTCGCATCCAACTAGTAGCGGCTCTTATAAAATAGAGCCCTGGATTAAATGTTGAATCCACCATGATTTGTCCTTGGAAAATTCCGCTTTGACTGATGAAGAGCTCCTTTTTAATCTGATTGCCACTGGAATCATATACACCTACATAGAGGTTCGTAGGTTCATTAAATGGAGTACCCTTCGATCGATTGTACAGATAACCTTTAAACCAAATTTCTTCACCTTTTACATATACACTTTTATTTAAGTGCATGAATACGGAGGTTCTTGGCAAACCGAAATAATCTTCGAACGCAGGTTTTATCTTTTGTTTCACACTTACGTTCTGGGAATACACGTAAATTCCTGAACAAAGGGTACTCGCGAAGAGGAGGATAAACATTTTCTTTAAAAACCAAAATCTTCTCATTTCATCTGTTTAGGTGTTTACCCTTTTTTAAGCTTTTTTGAGCGACATTCTTACTGACTGGAGTCCAACCGTATTGTTTTCCTTGTTGAAAATAAGGTGCCATCGTTGCCCATGCCCTCAATAAATATTTCAAATTCAGTCCAACCCTTAGCATCAAAAACAATAGCAGCCTTACGGTTATCTATTACCATATTAGGTTCCCAATGAATCGTTCCGAAATTGATAAAAGCTTCGTCTGAATAACTTCTGTATTTGGGAACATAGAACTCCTTAATGGGGGTAAAACCGCTTTTTAAAGTATAGGTGAAAAAATTGGGGTCCGGGGTGGCATCGCTATAGGAACCTATTCCAGATTCCCCTCTTTCTCCAGTATAGACCCGAATTACGCCACCAGCAGCTCCAGGCTCACCGTTTCCTGACCTATCTATGAAATAACTTACAATACTTTCAGTAGGAAAATCTTGTAAAATGTTAAAATCTGCATAAGGAATATCGTTTACATACAAGCGTGGCGATGGAGGTGTAAGGGAAAACCTGGAAGGCCTTTTGGAAGTAATCCTAATTCTATCATATCCAGTATTGGGCATTTCCCATATATTAAAACCGCTGGATCGTATCAAATCAAGCAATTGTGGATAATTACCAACAGTTTCCTTAGTGACCAGAGTCAATCTGCTTTCATCAATTATGGGGCTCGTAAAACGTCTCTTTTCTTTCTTTTCTGTCACAATTACCTCTTCTAACTCAATCGTATTTTTTGGCAGAATAAAATCCTTTAAACTATACCTCCCGATTCCTCCAATAATATCTATTCTATGATTTTCCCTACGAGTTTCATAAACCTTATCAGCAGAAACACCATCGTTTATCCTCATATAGAGATTTGGTCTGGACAACCTTCCATTGGCATCTACCACCGTCATTTTGAGCTCGGTGCCCTTCTCAAAATAATAATTGTCCAATTTAAAATAATCCTGTGCGTGTTTAATATCAATCTTCTTAGGCTCCATGATATCTCCAGGATACAGTATTAATTCATGATTTTTAGGTAACTTAAAATTTAGCTTGCCATATAAATCTACCCCCGTCTTAAAATCATAGGTCTTTACCGGAGGATTATCAAATATGTTTTTCCAATCAAAGCGAGACCATCCTTGGGTCAGTAAAAGTAGGTCCAAAGCATTTTCCTTTTCTGTTGAAGTTTCCGTGAAATAATAAGAAGGATGCTCAATAAATCCACGTACATAGGGACTCAATGAAAAGGCACTTAAAATATTCTTTTTGTGCTGATAAGCTTGTGTGCCCAATGGCAAAATCGAAGCGCTTAGAAATTGCAGACTATCCGAATTTTTGTTGTTGAAAAGAGTAAATTGAACGGAGTCCTTTTCTAAAATTTTTAAGGAACTGCTTAATTTACCATTTTCAAAACCATTAGAATTAAAAACTAACCGTTCTGCAACGGGATTGCCCCTATTATCGATCAAGGTTACAATATTCATTCCCTTGTGTAACTCGCTGTTATCCAAAATATAAGAAACATAATGTTCTTTTGGCGGAAAATTTACTTCCATATTTTTTAGGAGTCCGTCCCTATGTATCAGCAGGGAATAAGATTTATTACCAATTTCGCTCCTCGTCACCGGATTTGTACCCAATAATATCATAATACGACTAGAAGAAATTCTTTTGATTAACATTCCTATACCCTTTTCCTTCGTACTAGGAAGTAGAATTCTTTCTTCATTGCCGTTCCCATTTTTTATATATGCCGTGTAGCGCATATTTCTCTTCGGAAGTAAATCAAACTTGGCAAGACCAAAACGATTTGTTGTAAAACTGGCAATGCTATCACCAAATTTGTTTTTTACATGTCCCTCCATGCCATTGATACCGTACCCCAATTCATTCAGAACTTTGACACCAACGGTGCCTTGGACCCCAGCTACCAAATGCCCCCCTTCTGGCAAGAACTGAACGTCAATATCACCTTTACCATTTTCCACAACGGATTCAGCCCCTTCTATAACCTTGAACTGTTGCACATAGGAATCGTCCTCCTTGAAGTTTCGCATCCAACTGGTTGTTGCCTTTAAATAATAAAGTCCACCGGTGAAAGTTGAGTCTATTATGATCTGTCCCTGGGAAATTCCGTTTTCACTGATGAAAAGCTCCTTTTTAATTTGATTACCATTGGAATCATAGACACCGACATAAAGGTTCAAAGGCTCCTTAAAGGGGATGCCTTTCAAGCGATTATATAGATAGCCCTTGAACCAAATCTCTTCACCTTTCACATAAGCACTCTTGTTCAAATGAAGAAATACTGAGGCTCTGGGCAAACCGAAATAATCCTTAAACGCTGGTTTTACCTTATTCTCTACACTCATGTTCTGGGCATCCACAGATGTAGAGTAGCAAACAATAGTTACCAAGAGAAAAAATAACGATTTCTTAAAAAAACAATGTCCTTCCATATAATCAGTCTTCAGGTAAAATACGCAAACCTTACTAAAGATAAGAACTACAACTCGAAAACCAAACAGCGAGCCTTAGACCTTTAAGTATAAGTAACTTTAATAATTCTACCGTTCAATCTACTATCGGACAAAAAGCATTCTTTGATATAAACCAACTCAAATCAGACTAATGAGGAATTAAAATAATTAATTCAAGCCGCAGCTTAATGCTGGCCTAAATAGTTAATCCTAAAATATGAGTTCCTTGAATTGGCCCAATCATCTTATCCTCGAAAAAACATAGTACAACTGAGTGGCAATTTCTAAACTCCGTTCTTCATATTTTTTTATCTGAGAGGGAGTACCATCAAATGCCTTAGGATCATCAAATGTGAAGGGTATTCTTTTTTCAGCACCTGTAATAAAAGGACAATTTTCGTCAGCATGGGAGCAAGTCATTACTGCAGCGAAATTTCCGGAAGGATTAAAAGAATGGTCATAAGTTTTTGAAAAACCAATGCTGGGATGGATATTGGGCGCATATTTGATGCTATAAACAGGATTGTCTCCTACCGATAAGTTCGTAATCTCAAAACCTGTTGTTGTCAAAATTTCTTTCACCGTGGGAAATACGGCGGTAGCCTCAGTGCCGCCGGAATAACAATTGACCCCCTTAATACCAAAATGAAACGCCAAGGTTTGAGCCCAAATTTGGGACAAATGACTTCTTCTGGAATTGTGGGTACAAATAAAGTTTAAATTTATGATCTTCTTAGCATCCCGTTTTTCTTGAATAAATTCAATTAATGCTTGAAGGACAGGTAATCGACTGTCGGCTATCGTGCTTGTATCCAATTGTTCTATTTGAAGCTTGACAGCTTCAAATAACTGACTGTTTTGTTTTCCCATGCCATAAAAATACAATTTGCATGGCTTGGACTAAAACTTCTAAAAAAAGGCTAACGATTATTTAATTTCAAATGTTAATGTAGCCCAATTAGATTCATAGTCTACCGTGTCGCCAGATTTTTTTTCCATATGTATTGTCGCTATATACCATTTCCCTTTCGCCGTTGGCCTAATGCTTAAGAACCCATTTTCATTGGTTTGCGTAGAATTTTCACTGTCATGTGCATCCTGTCCTGGCATACTAGTACTGTAATGTACAATGTGATTGGCCAAGGGCTTTCCATCACGGAGTAATTTAAAAGCAACTGCATCCCCTAATTTAATTTCATATGGATTGTTCAAAGGCACGAATTCTATTGGATAATTTAAAGGCTTCATAAAATCTATTGACCTTACGTCTCCTACTTGTAATAGTGCCTTCACGTGTTTAGAATATCTTTCTTTTGCACCTTTATCCATTAGTTTCATTGCTTTTCTGTCCGCAATTGTGGTTTCTAAACCTTCATGATCTAAATATTCGTTAAACGCCTTTGCATCCATTTCAAGTACTCTGGGAAGTGTGGAGATTCCGGCAACGTACGTACCAGTACCCCCGGTATTTATGTTTAAATAAGTAACCTTATCCTTATCCGTGTAATGTTTTTCGCTAGGTTCAAAAAGAAAATTAGGCCCTACAATTTTGGCATTCACGATACGATCCCGAGTGATTTCATTTTCACTGGTATCGAAAGTACCGTTGAACAGATAAAGCTGGGAGGCCGCGTTTGGCTGTAAAAAATGTGAGTCCGTTTTTAGGAACAATTCGTGCGACATGGAAATATGGGCTATTGCAACTAAGGAAAATAATGCGCCAAGTCTCTTCATGATTTCTGTGTTTAGGTTTATTCTATTTACGACGATAAATTACGTAAGGTTTTATTTTGAGCCAAATAATATCAATTGTACTTTTTTAGATTGTACAATCCCCAAGCAAAAAACAAAAGCTCTAATATCAAAGCTGGGGTAAACAAGGATAATATCCCGTCAAAAACGGTACTCACCATTCGTCCAAATGCGATTCCTCCCATAAAAAGGATATTACAAAGCGTAGCGGCTTTCCAAAAATCCTGCTTTGTTGCCCCTATCAACCAAAAAACACCAATTCCGATATATATGCCCATTACCGCCCTTAGAATATTTTTCAACTCCAAGGCGTTCGCTTCAAAGTCAAAAATCAAAGGCATTAAATACGAAGGATAGCCGCCATATACTAATCCTGCCAAAATAACTATGAAGCCCGATAATAGAAGATGAAGGTTTTTGCTCAAATCGATTATGCTTTTTTGCGATACAAACGGAAGTAAAACCAAGCCGCTATACCCCCGATAAAGGAAAATACGGCCAACATCCAAAATACATGCTGGTGTCCAACCGCCCCAGGAGAATTCTCTAACAAATATCCCATGGCAGGACCAGCAAAAATATCTGGCGTATACCCAACGAGAGAAATAAGACCAACTGCCGTTCCTGTGAGCACGAGAGGGATTCGTCCGCGTTCCATAACCGCAAAATAGAGCGATCGTGCTGCATATACGCCCGTTGCTACCACTAAAATTGAAAGGAAGAATAGTGCGGTTGCAGATGATGAAATGATGCCCGTTGCAAAAAGTAATGCCCCAAAAAATGAAATTGTAAAACTTACCACCAACCAATAGGTCGTTTGAGAACGGTCCGCCAAAATTCCGATTCCTACCCCAATTACCGGTCTAATAAATAACAAGAACGTACCCACTTGGGCGGATTTTACCTGATCGTACAACATGACGTCCTGGGCATAAAGGGAAAAAACATCGGTTATTTTATAGCCTACGTAAGCACAGAGTATTATTACCATCAATAATCCAACAGCGGGTAGCCGCAGTACTTCCCTAAGTTGTGAAACCGTGATTCTATCTAAAATAATGGATTCCTCTACTGTTTTATCCAACCGCATAAATGACCATACAAAAATACCGACCAAGACCACTATTGCGGAAGAAATAAGAATGACATAGCGGAACGCCTCCCGACTTTCCGCGATTGTAGCTTCGGCGATTTCAGCAGTGATAAAAATGGAAAAAATAAGCACACCCATTGCGCCGAACAAAGCACCTACCAAACCACGACCTCCATCCAAAAAACCGAACGCCTTGCCTTGTGAGCTTTCACCTCCCCAAACCCTGGTCGCCTTTATCATGGCCGCCCAGAATAAAAATATGGTAGTAAAACCCCAATAACCATATAGCACTTTTAGAACTAAATAGCTCGGGAAAGTAGCATATACCAAACCACCCAAAGCTGTCATCCATAGCGCTACCGCTATCAGTTTTCTTGGGGGGAATTTATCCGCTAAGGGACCGCCAAAAAGATAGGATACCAAAGCCACGATACCGTATACCGAGAAACAAAAGCCTAACTGCACGTTGTCCAGTCCAAAAACTTCTAGCACCGTTGGCCTGAAGACTCTGGCGAGTACAAAGGGAAGTATAAAAACACTCTCGCCTGCCAAAATGAGTAAAAAGAGATAATACCATGGTGCTTTTTGATTTTCGCTCATACTTGTTTTATGGGAATCCAAATTTCTTCTTCAGAATTAGGGTCATCGTTCTTGTATTTCTTGCCTAAAACTTCAAAATGGGGACGGTCATCCAATTCATATGTTGAAGAAGGTAGCCACTGGTCATAAATATATTGAAAAATAGTTGGGTCAGCACTAGAACCTTTATAATCAAAAACTGCATATGTCCCACCTAATAAGGTGAAGGTTTCCATATTTCCAGGCACGGCAGCAAAATTAGACACCTCAACAGCGGCCCATTTTTGAAATTCACGTTTAGGATTAAAAATGGTATGATACGATTGCGGATAGATTTGCATAGAAATAAAATCCGAGCCTATCCTGTTTTGGATTTCCTTCCTTCTAGGCATAAAATTACTCCATAGAATTGCAGTCAGATTATTCACCAAACTCATCTTCATCTTTTGACCAATAAGTTTCTTTTCTTCTAAACGAATTATTCTAGGTGTCATCTCCTAAGCCTTTGTATCAATTTGAAATAAGCATACCGGGGCTTCCTTATAATGCTCGGGTAAGGTATCCGTATTTTTTAGATTGAACATACCCAAAAAATCAAATCCTGAATTCGTATAGTGTTGAATAAGTTTAGAGTTGTTTCCTAAAGTATCTAGCCGTATAAATCTTATTTCCTTCTCCTCGGCATACGCTTTTGCCCAAGCCACAATCTTACTCACAAAGTTCTTTCCTCTAAAATCTGGATTCGTGGCGATGCGATGGATGTATATTGCCGAATCAGCATTGCGTTCTTCCCAAATCTGCTCATCGCTAAACGTGATGGCCCAAACGCAGGCCACAGCACCACCAAGCAACAACTTAAACTGACGCTTTTCCCAAATTTCTGTTTCCACAAGTTCCCTTTTAAATTTTGGCCAAACCACTACCGTTTTCTTGGTTTTTTGATATTCCGATGCGATGCCGTACAAACGAAAGATTTCGTCAATATCTTCTAGGCGGGAGTTAGTGATGCTTATAGATGGAGAAACCATAGTTTTCAAATTTCCCTATTCTTTAGCTGTGGTTAATTGACTTCCCAAAGAACTCAACACGTAGAAAAGAATAATGAAAGGTATTGCAAGAAATTGCATGGTGACCAAAAGCACCAAGGAAATAATCAGGAATATATAACGTAACGCGTTATCCTTAAAACTCCAATTTTTAAATTTAAGGGCGAATAAGGGCAAGTTACAATTGAGCAGAAATGCACTTAATAAGGTCAATCCTATCAAAAACCATTGATTCAAAATAAACTCGTTCAAAATGCTATTGCTGTGATAAAATAAAATGAGTGGTAAAGAGAGAATCAATAGTGCGTTAGCCGGAGTAGGCAAACCGATAAAAGAGGAGACTTGATTTTCGTCCAAGTTAAATTTTGCCAGGCGGTAGGCTGAGGCCAATGTGATTATAAAACCTGTGAAGGGAATCAAGGAATCAGCCCCAAAGCCATTTGGATGCAAAAGTGATCCCGTTTCCAGACCCCATCCTCCGGTTTGTGACATGGCCAACAATTGAAACATCACTATCCCAGGAACCAAACCACTGGTCACCATATCGGCAAGGGAATCCAATTGCAGACCTAAATCACTTTTTACGTTGAGCATCCGCGCTGCAAGTCCGTCGAAAAAATCAAAGAAAATTCCCAATGCCACAAATAGCGCAGCCATTTCCAACTGATTCAATACCGCATAGACCGTTGCAACACAACCACTAAAAAGGTTTAAAAGGGTAATGAAATTGGGTATATGTTTGCGCATGGTTGGCTTATTTAAATGTATCCTAAAAATAATACAATTCATTTGGTTATCGGTTAAATCTCTTATTATTCGCATCTTTGTTCTCCGATAGTGTACTCGGAACCATGATAAAGAATAGTCTCTTTCTAATTCTCTTGCTTTTACAATTTACCTTGGCCTTTTCCCAAGGCCCTGATCTGTCCCCGGTTTCCAAACTCAGCTTGCTTACAGTAGGGACAGGTGAAGATTTAGCGGCAAAGTTTGGGCATAGCGCCATTCGCATACAAGACCCTACGTTGGGTATCGATCAGGTTTACGGATACGGCACCTATAATTTTGAAGATCCTAATTTCTATTTGAATTTTGTTCGTGGCAAGTTGGACTATACCATTTCTCGCTACCCATATATTTATTTTGAACGAAGTTACATTGCCGAACAACGTTGGATAAAAGAACAAATGCTGGATGTGAACTTGGAGCAGAAAAAGGAAATTATTTCCTTTCTAGAAACCAATCTACTGCCACAGAACAGATTTTATAAATATGATTTCCTTTTTGAAAATTGCGCCACCAAAATTCCTCAAGTCTTTGAAGAATCTTTAGGTTCCGCATTGCAATTTGACTATTCCTATTTGGAGAACCGATATACCTTCCGGCAACTCATCCATCAAAATTTAGAGGTTAACTCCTGGTCCAATTTTGGTATCGATTTGGCCCTTGGTTCTATAATAGATAGAAAGGCCACCCCTTACGAGCATTTGTTCCTGCCACTTTATGTATACGAGCAAATGAAACATACTTCTCTCAATGGAAAACCGATAGTCCAAAGTGAATCGGTTTTATTGGATATACCACCAAGAAAAGATCAAACATTATTTTTTCTAACCCCTGTATTTTGGTTGGGGCTCTTTATGTTTTTCGTGCTTTTCATCACTTATAAAGATTTTACAAAAAATAGTAGAACACGATGGTTGGATGTTTTGCTTGCTTCAGTGACGGGCCTGGCGGGCCTGCTCATTTTGTTTTTATGGTTTTTAACGGACCATAATGCTACGAAAATGAATTTTAATATTTTGTGGGCTTTCGCACCGAATATCATAATAGCTTTTTATTTATCAAAAAAACAGCTTGCTTTATGGGTTAGGACCTATATATTGCTATTGTTTGTTTTATTGATTTTGGTTGTTATACTATGGCTGCTTAAAATTCAAGTATTTTCAATCTTAATGGTTTTTATTTTGATTGCATTGGCCATAAGGTATCTGTTTTTAGTATATCACTTTAGAAAAACTCTCTAGCCCTTTATTATTAAAAAAGTATTGAATTTGAACTTGATACTTGCAAATGAACTTACAGAAGAATGAATTTATTGACCGTTGAAAATATTTCCAAGTCTTATGGAGAATTGGTGCTTTTTGAAAATCTTTCTTTTGGCATCAATAAAGACCAGAAAATAGCCCTGATCGCCAAAAACGGAAGTGGAAAAACCTCTATACTGAATATTCTCTCCGGAGCAGATAGCCCGGACACCGGTCAGGTAAACTACCGCAAGAGCACTCGGGTTTCCTTTCTGGCACAAGAACCGGTTATGAATCCTGATTTGACGGTGGAGGAAACCATTTTTGCCTCGGACAATGAGGTATTGCAGGTAATTTCCAATTATGAAAAGGCCTTGGAAAATCCTGAAGATGCCGATGCTTACCAAAAAGCCTTTGAGGCCATGGACCGTTTTGAGGCTTGGGATTTTGAAACGCAGTACAAACAGATACTTTTTAAATTAAAACTGGAGGACCTCAATGCCAAGGTCGGTAAACTTTCCGGTGGGCAAAAAAAACGGCTAGCTCTAGCCAACGCACTCATCAATAGGCCGGACTTGTTGGTATTGGACGAACCTACCAACCATTTGGATTTAGAAATGATAGAGTGGCTGGAAGAATACTTTGCCAAGGAAAACCTGACGCTTTTTATGGTAACGCATGACCGTTATTTTCTAGAACGAGTCTGTAACGAAATTTTAGAACTGGACAATGGGGTATTGTATCCTTACAAAGGAAACTACACCTACTATTTGGAAAAGAAGGAGGCAAGGATTGAGCAAGAATCGGTAGAACAGCATAAAACGGAACTGCTATTTAAGAAAGAATTGACCTGGATGCGTCGTCAACCCAAGGCAAGAACCACAAAATCCAAATCTAGAATAGATGATTTTAATTCCATAAAAGAGAAAGCAAGCCAACGGAGAAAAGAACATCAGGTACAATTGGAGTTGAATATGGAGCGGATGGGGAGTAAAATCCTAGAGTTCGTAAAAGTTTCCAAATCCTATCCCAACAAGCCAATCCTGGACAAGTTTGACTACAATTTCACCCGAGGGGAGCGCATAGGTATCATTGGCAAGAACGGAACTGGAAAATCCACCTTTTTGAATATCCTTTCCGGTCGTGACCAGCCGGATAGCGGAAAAGTCATTGTTGGGGAGACCATTAAATTTGGCTATTACACCCAAAAAGGCATTAATATAAAAGAAGGACAGAAAGTCATTGATGTGATCCGTGAGTTTGGAGACTATATTCCCTTAATGAAAGGAAAACAGATTTCGGCACAGCAATTACTGGAGCGTTTTCTTTTTGACCGTAAAAAACAATATGATTTTGTAGACAAGTTAAGTGGCGGCGAACGTAAACGACTTTACCTCTGTACCGTGCTCATTCAGAATCCGAATTTCTTGATTTTGGATGAACCTACTAATGATTTGGATATTGTTACGCTAAACGTCTTAGAAAGTTTTCTTTTAGATTTTCAAGGCTGCCTTTTGGTCGTATCGCATGATCGTTATTTCATGGATAAAATCGTAGATCACCTTTTTGTCTTCAGGGGTGATGGTGTCATTGAAGATTTCCCAGGTAACTATTCCGATTATAGGGCTTACGAGGATAGTAAAGTAATTGAGCAACGGGAGGAAAAAGTACAGACGCAAACGTCCAAAAATGAAAAGAACGAATGGAAAAAAACGGATGACTCTCCCAAATTATCCTATCTAGAGCAAAAAGAATACAAACAGCTGGAGCGCGAAATCCAAAAATTGGAGCGTAAGAAAGTGGAGCTACAAGAAAAATTTACGGACACCTCGTTATCGGGAGAAGAAATTGCCGCGCTCTCTATTGAATTGGGTGACTTGTCCAACACTATTGATGAAAAAACCGAGCGCTGGTTTGAGCTTTCTGCCCAAATGGAAGATTAAATACTGCGCATGTAACTTTTCAAGACACATATTCTACCGTTTATCCGCATCTTTTTTCGATAAGCTGTTTGGAAGGTGATTGCAGTTCATCGATTGATTTCTACACTTCATCCCTTCATTTGTAAGACACCGAAAAATATAGGGTTTTCAGCGAAACACCACCCCCAAAAGTACCCTTGCTACCGTTATAATAGTGTAACCAAAGCAAGTCATGAAAACAATAGCAACTATCTTCTTTATCTTTTTTATCGGAACTGCAGCCCAGGCTCAGAACAATATTACTGATGTTAAAGTGGAGACTGTTGAAATGACCATCGTTAACGAAACTGCTTACGAACTTAATTTGGACACCAAAACGGAGGTTGCAAGATTGTACAAGTTTAAAAACTCCAGAGTTAAAAAGGCATTATCCTTTACTACGAAAAGAAACAAGGCCAAAATGGCATAATTAAAATATTATCCCCTCGGGTGGACCCTACCTGCCGAAAGGCAGGTTTAGGGCTATCCATTTCAAACTTACATCATTTTTTTAGCGCCTCTTCAATACCTTTTATCCATCATATAATAATTGTTTATTCACTCTGCAGTTTCGATGAGAGACCTTGGGCATGTCACCCTTTAAAAAACTGTTTCGATATAATAAATAGTACTGTTCGATATTAGTACTTTTGGCGGAAATTGAATTGCTACTGTGTTTCGCTTTATTCGGTATATCAAATTCCTGTTTTCGGCCACTAATCAACATGGGGTACATTCCCCTTTTATTTATGATTTTGTCACCAAATGTTTGTATCAGAGGACAGAAAGAAAACTTCCGGTTACCGAAGAAGTACTCTTCAAAAGCATTACTTATTTTGATTATAAGAACATCGGACTGGTAAATGATTCCGACACTCTTAAAAATCAGATAAGTACGTTATGTAATGGCATCTCATTTACCCAAATGCCATTTGACATGATTTATGCCGATGAAAGTAGTGCCCATTTCAAAAATGTGGCCAAAGATCAAATTCATAACAATAGCATGCTTTTAATCAAGGGCATTTACAATTCTAAAGAAAACGTGGAGAATTGGAAGGGTATAAAAAAGATGGAACAGGTAAGGATAACAGTAGACCTCTTTTATTGCGGGATTGTTTTTTTTAGGAAAGAGCAAGCGAAGGAACATTTTAGAATACGGATATAAACTACTAATTTTAGATAACGCATAATTATGTTATGAATAATACTATTTACATAGTTTTTGGAATTTTAGCTGTTTTATACTTATGGATAGTCTTTAGAAATAGAGGTCGGTCTAAGGAGCGGAGGTCGCGTAAGTTTATGTCAGATTACAAGAGAAAAGAAGATAAGAAATAGGCGAAATCAAATCCACAACTACCAATTACAATTCATACCTTTTTCTGAGCTTGGTACTTGTATTTGAGCTTGGACTTGAACTTTAATTATGAAAATATATACCAAAACAGGAGATAAGGGTACTACCGCTCTTTTTGGGGGTACCCGAGTTCCTAAGCACCATATCCGTATAGAAAGTTACGGTACGGTTGACGAATTGAATTCTTGGTTGGGGCTAATCCGTGATCAAAATATTTCGGAAAGTAGTAAAAATGAGTTAATACAGGTTCAAGAAAAATTATTTACCGTAGGGGCTATTTTAGCCACAGATCCTGAAAAAGCTTTGCTTAAGGATGGACGCGAGCGGTTGAATATACCTAGAATAAGTATAGGGGATATTGAAATTTTAGAAAACGCCATCGATAGTATGGATGGTGATTTACCACAAATGACTCATTTCATACTACCTGGAGGCCATACCACCGTGTCATACTGTCATATTGCCCGTACCGTCTGCAGACGTGCAGAACGTATGGCGACGTTGCTTTACGAAGCGGAACCTTTTGATGAGTTGGTTTTATCCTATCTGAATAGACTCTCTGATTATCTCTTCATGTTGGCACGAAAATTGTCGAAAGAACTACAGGTAGCGGAGGTGAAATGGATTCCGGAGAAAAAGAACTAATAAATCCGTAAATTCTTCGTTATCAAATTATCAATGTAAAAATTATGTTTATAATTAGGTCGAAATAATTGCAAAATATCTTGGCTGTTTACATTTAAAAATTACTTTTGCAAAAATTTAAAATCACACTATTACCATGTATTGGACATTAGAACTGGCATCTTATTTAAGTGATGCACCTTGGCCGGCAAGTAAGGATGAGTTAATCGACTACTCAATTAGAACCGGTGCGCCTTTGGAGGTTGTAGAGAACCTACAGTCCATGGAGGAAGAAGGAGGCGAAATTTATGAGTCTATCGAAGAAATTTGGCCTGACTATCCTACGGAAGAAGACTACCTCTGGAACGAGGATGAATATTAATATATGATATCATAATTACTACTAAAAAGTCTCCTTGGAGGCTTTTTTTTTATGTAATTTTGGCAGTCTATTGACGATTTCTGCTCTAAATTAAAGTCTGGAATACCTTTTGTTCAATAGAGGTCGTCGGTTTTATTTACCGATGTCAAATAATTTATTGAAAATTGGCTGGGAAAACAAGTCCCAGATTTTTCAATTGTAATAGAAAATACCTATGAGTTTTATAAATTCAATCCTAAAGGCCTTTGTGGGTGATAAATCCAAAAAAGACGTAAAAGAACTTCAGCCTTTAGTAGACCAAATAAAATCCTTTGAAGCCGAGCTGGAAAAATTGAGTCATGATGAAATTCGGCAAAAAACCATCGATTTTAAACAGACTATTCAAGATTCGTACAAGGACATTACAGATCAAATAACGGCCCTGGAAAAAGAAGTCGAGGAATCTACCAACATCGACAAGAACGAGGACATTTATGCTGAGATAGATAAGCTAAAGGAAGAGTCCTACAAAATATCGGAAGAAACCTTAAACACTTTGCTCCCAGAGGCTTTTGCAGTAGTAAAAGAAACTGCCAAGCGTTTTGTAAATAACGAGAGCATTACGGTTACGGCATCGGAATATGACCGTAAACTTTCTGGAGATAAGGATTACGTTATTCTGGATGGTGACAATGCGATATGGAGAAATTCATGGGATGCCGCCGGAAAGGAAGTTACTTGGGATATGGTGCATTACGATGTGCAGCTCATTGGAGGTATTGCACTTCACCAAGGAAAAATTGCAGAGATGCAAACCGGTGAGGGAAAAACTTTGGTCGCTACCCTACCCCTATATCTTAATGCATTAACGGGGAACGGTGCTCACTTGGTTACGGTGAACGATTACCTTGCTAAAAGGGATAGTGCCTGGATGGCCCCTATTTTTGAGTTTCACGGACTTTCTGTAGATTGTATAGACCATCACAGACCAAACTCGGACGGTAGAAGAGCGGCCTATAATGCCGATATCACCTATGGCACCAATAATGAATTTGGTTTTGATTACCTAAGGGACAATATGGCGCACACGCCAAAAGACTTAGTACAGCGTCCCCATAATTACGCCATAGTGGATGAGGTGGATTCCGTATTGGTGGACGATGCCCGTACACCACTAATTATCTCAGGTCCAGTTCCTGAGGGAGATCGTCATGAGTTCAACGAGCTAAAGCCAAAGGTGAACGAGATTGTCCAAAAACAACGGCAACACCTTACTGGGGTTTTGGCAGAAGCCAAAAAACTTATTGCGGAGGGTGATACCAAAGAAGGCGGTTTTCTATTGCTACGTGTTTTTAGGGGACTTCCAAAGAATAAGGCATTGATCAAGTTCTTGAGTGAAGAAGGTGTAAAACAGCTACTTCAAAAAACAGAGAATTATTACATGCAGGATAACAATCGGGAAATGCCCAAAGTGGATGAGGATTTGTTATTCGTAATCGATGAAAAAAATAACCAGATAGAATTGACCGATAAAGGCGTTGATTATATCTCAGGAGAACAGAACAGGGATTTCTTCGTAATGCCAGACATAGGTGGCGAAATCGCCAAAATAGAAGAGCAGAACCTTGAAATTGAGAAAGAAGCTGAGCTTAAAGAAGAATTGTTCAAGGACTTTACGGTAAAGAGTGAGCGTATTCATACCATGAGTCAATTATTAAAGGCGTATACACTTTTTGAAAAAGATGTGGAATATGTGGTAATGGACAACAAGGTGATGATCGTAGATGAGCAAACCGGCCGTATCATGGACGGGCGTCGCTACTCAGATGGTCTTCACCAAGCTATAGAAGCCAAGGAGAACGTAAAAATTGAAGCTTTAACCCAAACTTTCGCTACCGTTACGTTACAGAACTACTTTAGGATGTACAGCAAATTGGCGGGTATGACAGGTACCGCCATTACAGAAGCTGGAGAGTTTTGGGAAATTTATAAGTTGGACGTGATGGAAATCCCGACCAACAGACCCATTGCCCGTGATGATCGCAACGATTTAATTTATAAGACCAAGAGGGAAAAGTACAACGCCATCATTGATGAGGTGACCAAATTGAGCCAATCTGGAAGACCTGTACTTATCGGTACGACATCGGTGGAGATTTCTGAGTTGCTATCCCGTATGTTGAACATACGTAAAGTACCGCACAACGTGTTAAATGCTAAGTTACATAAGAAAGAAGCGGATGTAGTTGCGGAAGCTGGAAAACCAGGTGTGGTGACCATTGCCACTAACATGGCCGGTCGTGGTACGGATATTAAATTAACGGAAGAGGTAAAGAAAGCCGGTGGTCTAGCCATTGTAGGTACGGAGCGTCACGATTCCCGTCGTGTGGATAGGCAATTAAGAGGTCGTTCGGGACGTCAGGGAGACCCGGGAAGTTCACAATTCTATGTTTCCTTGGAAGACAACCTGATGCGTTTGTTCGGATCCGATCGTGTTGCCAAGATGATGGATAAAATGGGGCTTGAAGAAGGTGAGGTTATTCAGCATAGTATGATGACCAAATCTATTGAGCGTGCCCAGAAAAAAGTAGAAGAGAACAACTTTGGGGTTAGAAAGCGTCTACTGGAATATGATGATGTCATGAATGCTCAACGGGAAGTAGTCTACAAGCGAAGACGTCATGCCCTCCAAGGAGAGCGTCTTAAAGTGGATATTGCAAATATGGTCTACGATACCTGCGAAGTAATCGTAGAAAGCAATAAAGGCGCAAACGACTATAAGAACTTTGAGTTTGAACTGATCAAATACTTTTCCATGACCTCCCCCGTGACCGAGGAAGAGTTTGGAAAATTGAGTGCTCAAGAGATTACCGGAAGAGTTTACAAAGCCGGTTATGAGCATTACAAAGAAAAAATGGAGCGGAATGCAGCAACTGCTTTTCCTGTCATTAAACAAGTTTACGAGGACAAAGCCAATAAGTTTGAACGCATTGTGGTACCGTTTACGGACGGTATAAAAAGTCTTAATGTGGTGACCAATCTACAGGAGGCCTATGACAGTGACGGTAAGCAATTGGTAACCGATTTTGAAAAGAATATTTCCCTTGCCATCATAGACGACTCATGGAAGACCCATTTGAGAAAAATGGATGAGCTTAAACAGTCCGTTCAATTGGCAGTGCATGAGCAAAAAGACCCATTACTTATTTACAAGTTTGAGGCCTTTGAACTTTTTAAGGGTATGATAGAGAAGGTGAACAAGGAAATCGTATCCTTTCTTTTTAAAGGGGAACTACCCTCTGGGAATTCAAATGAAATCCAAGAGGCACGGAATGAAAAACGTAGAAAGGAGAACCTGCAAACCTCCAAGGAAGAAATTCCGAACAGTGACGAACTTGCTGCACGGAACAGGGCGGCCGGTCAAACACAAGGACAGCGTCCGTCTGTGACCGAGACCATAGTTAGGGAACAGCCAAAAATTGGTAGAAACGAGCGAGTTACCATCAAAAATGTAATGTCCGGTGAAAGCAAGACGGTCAAATACAAACAAGCAGAACCTCTTATTACTAAGGGAGAGTGGGTATTGACCAACGATTAAGCGAAAATATTTAAATCTTAAAAAAAAGGCATCCATAATCGGATGCTTTTTTTGTTGTGAAGAGTTTCAATTTTGCCCGTACTCTATTTATTTTTAACTTTTTATAAAGTATTTGGATTTATATTTAAAACATAATTAGCTTTACAGAACTAAACGTTCCTTAAACCCGGTAACTAATCTAATTTTATGAACGATTTCAATATCGACCAAGAGCGACTTAAGGATAGGATTCAGCTGGTATTAAAGGTTAACTATGTAGCAAGTTTCCTGGCCATCTTATTTGGACTAGTCTGTTTTTTCGTATTGGACATTACACGAATAATCCCCTATGTGTTTGTTGCATTCGGAATTTTAAATCTTTTGAATACCGTAATCTTTAAAAAACATAGTAGCCTAACTTCTACATACAATATTTCTTCTATAATGGCATTGGTAAGTGCCTTGATCATCACGCTTTACAGTGGTGGTATAAGCAGCCCATTTATTTTTACTTTGGCCTTGATTGTCTTTGCAGGATACGTAACCACTAAAAAATACGGTCAGATTTACTTGAACCTTATTTTCTTTTTGGTCATTTTAATATTTTCACAGAGTCTTCCAGATTTTTCTTTTACATACAATGTTGTCCCGGCGTCGTCACAGAACCTTTTCAACCTTTTCTCAGTACTCTTTTCCGTATATCTATTGGGAAACATCTTTGGAAAAACCTTATTGAAAACCCACAATGCCCTATATAAATCCAAAAAGGCCTTGATGCTACAAATGGATGAAAAGGAAACCCTCTTGAAAGAAGTCCATCATAGAGTGAAAAACAATCTACAAACGGTTTCCAGCTTACTTAGTCTTCAATCCAGAAATGTGGAGGAGGCTAGAATGAAAGCATTGTTAAAAAGTACGCAGAATAGAGTAATTTCCATGGCAATGGTCCATGAAATGCTATATATGAGAAAAGACATTGCTCATATTGAGTACAAATCCTATGTACAAGAATTAAGTGAATATTTAATCCGTTCAATTAAAGGATTGGATAGTAAGGTGCAGTTAAACATCGATATTCCAGAAATTAAGTTGGGCATAGATACGGCAATTCCGTTAGGGCTTCTTATCAATGAAGCCGTCACCAATGCCCTAAAATATGGCTTTGCGGATGAAGAGGAAGGTGAAATATACATCGCCCTTAAAAAAGAAATAGACAAACAATACACCTTGAACATCGGTGATAATGGTGTTGGTTATCCAGAAAATGTCACCTATAAGAATACCAAATCCCTTGGCCTAAAACTTATCTATAATCTTACAAGGCAATTGAAGGGCACCATCCAAAGAGATAATAATAAAAAGGGCACGAACTATATCATCAAGTTTAGAGAGGTAAAACAGCAATTATCACCTGTTTCTTAATCGTAGCATACACTTTCCAGCAACTTCGCAATCGGGTATATAAAGTCATTATTCCGGGTTCTTTTTCTTGGGATAATACTTATATTTAAGCGGCTAATTCAAAAACCCGTTTCATGCTAAAAAAATTACTCTTTCTCTTTTTTATTTCGCTAAGTACAACATACGGACAAGATTACTTCTTTCAAAAATATAAACCCTTTAATGCCGAGATTCCATCTCCAGAAGCTTTTCTGGGTTATGGTATCGGGGAACACCATACGCGTCATGATTTGATTGTGGCCTACCTGGAAAAATTAGCCGAAGTTTCCGATAGGGCTTCCATTCACTATTATGGTAAAACACATGAAGGACGAAAATTGGTAATCTTAACTATTACAAGTCAACAGAACCTTACTAATCTTGAAGAAATAAAACAATCGCATTTGGCATTCACAGACCCCTCTAAATCGGTTTCTAATTATGGGGAAGTACCAATTTTCATCAATCTTGCCTATAACGTTCATGGTAACGAGCCGTCTAGCTCGGAAGCCGCACTTTTAACAGCCTATACGTTTGTGGCTTCAGAGAATCCCGAAATCCTCAACTATATTGATAATGCGGTCATTTTCATAGACCCGACGATTAATCCTGATGGCCGCGACCGACATACCCAATGGGCAAATACCTACCAAGGTTCGCCGGAAGTGGCAGACCCACAAGATGCCGAGCATAATGAATATTGGCCCGGCGGTAGGACTAATCACTATTGGTTCGACTTGAATCGCGATTGGTTACTGGCTATAAATCCGGAGAGTCGTGGAAAATTGAATTGGTACCACCAGTGGTATCCCAATGTAGTGACCGATTTTCATGAAATGGGCTCACAAAGCACCTATTTCTTTGAACCCATGAAAACCAACGGCTCCTTAAACCCGATTATGCCTAAGGAGAACTATGAGGATTTGAATACACTTTTTGGTAACGAATTTGCCAAAGCTTTGGATAGCATTGGTTCACTGTATTTTACCAAAGAGGTTTTTGACGGAACTTACCCCGGGTACGGATCTTCTTACCCTGATCTTCAAGGTGGCTTAGGGCTACTGTTTGAACAGGCAAGTTCTAGAGGTCATCGGCAAACAACACCCTTTGGAGAAATTACGTTCCCTTTTACCATAAGAAATCAATATACCTCTAGCATGACGACGGTTAAAACAGCGGTGGCGAATAAAGGCTATATGCGAAAGTATCAACAAGATTTCTTTAAGAGTGCCCTAACTAATGCTGCAAAAAGTAAAATACGTGGCTATACATTTGGAGATGCCTATGACCAAAACAGAAATAAAGCCTTTATAGACAAACTCTTATTACATAAAATAGATGTTTATAAATCTGGAGGCAAGTTTGTTGTGCCAACGCAACAGCCACAGTACAGGATGGTACAAACGATGTTCGAAACATACGATAAATATAGGGATAGTGTTTATTATGACGCATCGGCATGGTCCGTGGCCAACTTCTACAATATGAAGTATAAGGCTGTAAACGGGCTCAATTTAGGGGAGAAAATTACGACTACGGAGAACCTGGTTAAAGTAACCCCAGTGCAAAAATCGGACTATGCCTATGTGATGGACTGGGACGATTATAATGCGCCTGCCGCCGTTTATCATTTGCAAAAAAACGACATTGTAGCCTCCTCCGCAGCCAAGCCTTTCACCGTAAAAATAGGAAGCGGAACTAAAAAGTTTAATTATGGTACCGTGCTCATACCCGTAAGCCTTCAAAAGAAGGAAGCTGATAAGGTCTTTGAAATTATAAAGGAAGTGCAGGATAAATATGATGTTCCTATCTACGCAGTGGAAACAGGGCTGAATTTAGGCGGAGTTGATATGGGAAGTAGATATGTAACTCCTATGAAAAAAACAAAAGCCGCCATGTTAATTGGTGATGGCGTGCGTTCCTATGAGGCCGGAGAAATTTGGCATTTACTGGATACAAGGGTGGGCATGCCCATTACCAAGATTCCCGTGCGCAATTTTGACCGGGCAAATTTGGACAAGTACAATACATTGGTAATGGTCTCCGGAAGGTATGACTTGACCAAGAAACAACAAGAAAAAATTAAGGATTGGACCAGTAAAGGCAATACTTTGATAACTATTGGAACGGCTAGCAAATGGGTCATAGACAAAGAATTGGTAAAAGAAAAGCTGACCAAGGTCGAGAAGGACTCTACAAAAACAACCGAGCGCAAACCTTATGTAGATGCCGGGGAAAATATTGGAAAAGAAAGTGTTGGTGGGGTTATTTTAAAGGCCGATATAGATGTTACGCATCCCCTAGCCTTTGGTTATCGTGACGCTAGCATTCCGATTTACAAGAATAATACCGTATGGTTGGCTCCAAGTACAAATGAATATGCAACCGTGGCCAAATACGCCAGCGACCCACATATTGATGGATTTATTACGGAAAAGAACATGGAAGAATACCTAAAACCATCTGCCTCACTTATCGTAAGCAAATTGGGAAGTGGTCGTGTTGTAATGTTCGCCGATAATCCAAATTTCCGAGGTTCTTGGTATGGTACGAACCGGTTATTTTTAAACGCGTTGTTTTTAGGGGATAAAATTGAGGTTCCTGAATAGAGATAGTTTATTAATGTTGATACTGGTTAGTGGTAACCTAAACTTGCTAAAGAAAAATCACAAAACTAAAATTCTAATCTATCAACACTCTTAATACTGATTACTGATTACTGATTACTGATTACTGAAATAAAATAACCGACCATGAAAAAATCGCCTTTCTTACTATTAATAACATTGCTCTTAATCAACATCACCCAGTCCCAGTCCCTACAAGGAGACGGGCCGCATTCACAATTAATTATAAGAGGCGTGATGCTCATTAACGGAAACGGAGCGCCACCACAGGGACCCATTGATATTGTTGTGGAGGACAACATCATCAAACAGATTCAAGTAGTTGGCTATCCTGGGGTCGCAATCGATGAAACCAAAAGACCAAAATTGATGGCGGGTGGCAAGGAGCTGGATTGTAACGGAATGTACTTACTTCCGGGTTTTATAGACATGCATGGCCACATCGGTGGCACGGCACAAGGTGCTGAACCAGATTACGTATTCAAATTATGGATGGCACACGGGGTTACTACGGTTCGTGAACCCAGCGGCCGAGGCGTCGATTTTACGATGGACTTAAAACGTAAAAGCGCCAAGAACGAGATTATTGCACCCCGCATTATGGCCTACACCGGATTTGGGCAAACCAGTAAGACTTTTAATCCCTTAAACGATATTCCAATTTCAACGCCCGAACAGGCACGCGAATGGGTCCGTGCGAATGCTAAAAAAGGAGCTGACGGCATTAAGTTCTTTGGAGCCGAACCCGCAATTATGGCCGCAGCATTGGATGAAAATAAAAAATTGGGGTTAGGCTCGGCGTGTCATCACGCTCAACTAAGTGTGGCCAGATGGAACGTGTTACATTCCGCAAGAGCCGGACTCACCTCCATGGAGCATTGGTACGGGTTACCAGAAGCGTTATTCGACAATACCACCGTCCAGGATTATCCTTTGGATTACAACTATCAAAACGAACAACATCGCTTTGAAAATGCGGGTAAACTATGGGCACAAGCGGCTAAACCCTATTCCGACCATTGGAATGCCGTGATGGACGAACTACTGGAACTGGATTTTACCCTAGACCCAACATTTAATATTTACGAGGCCAGTAGGGATTTACAGCGAGCAAGAAGAGCCGAATGGCATGAAGATTATACCTTACCTTCCCTTTGGGAATTTTATCAGCCTAGCAAGATATCCCATGGCTCCTATTGGCATGATTGGGGTACGGAACAAGAAGTTGCGTGGAAAAATAATTATGATTTATGGATGACCTTCATCAACGAATATAAAAATAGGGGCGGACGTGTAACTACGGGGTCGGATTCCGGTTTTATATTTCAGTTATACGGATTTGCCTATATACGGGAACTGGAACTTTTGCGCGAAGCCGGTTTTCATCCCTTAGAAATTATTCGTTCGGCCACTTTGAACGGAGCTGAAGCCCTGGGCATGGACGATAAGATAGGTTCCGTTGCTATTGGGAAATTGGCAGACTTTGTTGTGGTAGAAGAAAATCCGCTGGCAAACCTTAAAGTCCTTTATGGAACCGGAGCCATTAAACTTACGGAGGATAATGAAGTAGTACGTGTTGGCGGTGTGAAATACACCATTAAGGACGGGATTGTTTACGATGCCAAAGCACTACTAGCAGATGTAAAACTGCAGGTAGATGAGGCCAAACAAAAAGAAAATTATTCGATAAAACAGCCGGGAATAAAAGACTAGTATTTCAGTGCAAATCTAAACGAACTCAGTCTTACTTAAAACTTTCTTTTATCCACGGGAACCTTTAATGGACGAACTACACCTTTCGTTTTCGGAAAAGTTACGAGATAGGTGACTATTAAAGCAACGGGTACTAAAATTGAAAATAATAACATAGCATTTGTATTTACAAAAGTGATTCGATTCACTTTCGGTATTTATAGTTCAAGGATTATGCCAATTTTGGTCGGCTCTTCTTGGTACTAAAAGTCAACGCTTTTTTAACTCGGGAGTTTTTGTGTCGGTATAAACGAGCTACGCTTTTTTCAGTATGATCCGAAGTTTTCGGAAAACTGAAATCGCCAACATCGCTAGCAACCAAAACAATATCCATTTTAAGAATGTCCACTTTATCATTGCTATTTGAATTTTGGGCTAAAGCAACAGTGCCAAAAAAGAGAACTACTACTAAGGTTAATAAAGATTTCATTATAAGCATTTGGGTCTTATAAATATAACCGTAGAAATGGCCTTACATACTTCCTATGACGCTGAAATACAGGCTTTTTCGGTTACCGTAGAAAATCTAGATAAAGTGCAAAAAAGTATCGATAAATGAAATGGACCTCGAAATCAACACACCGAAAGAATTGGTAATTTATCGGTTGTTTGGGAATCAAAGTGAGCTTTTAAAAGAGAAGCTTAAGTTGTCTTAATATTGATCTTATTAGAAATGACCTTAAATCCAACTCTTCAAACCGCTTACTTGGAGATGAATTTTAACCGATTGGATGATTTACTATCTTTAAAGTAAAGAATACAACTAGAGCACATTTATGGATTCCTTTTCCATATATCACAATCTGACGATCCTCTCCGCACCTCAAAAAGTTTTTGAGGCCATAACGCATCCGGAGCATCTAAATCATTGGTGGACCAAAAAATGTTCGGGAATACCTCGCGAAGGTGAAATCTATAATTTCTTTTTTACGGCGGAGTACGATTGGTATAGCGAAGTCGTGAAATGCAAAACCAATGAGCAATTTTATATTTCGATGACTGAATCCGATGCAGATTGGGACAGCACCACTTTTGGTTTTGACCTTAAGGCAATAAGCGATGGGACGCAACTCAATTTTTCCCACAGGGGATGGCCCCAATGCAATGAACATTTTAAAAGATCTTCCTATTGTTGGGCCATACTACTATTGGGCCTAAAAAGCTATGTGGAGAAAGGCATAATTGTTCCTTTTGAAGAGCGCCAATAAAGACCAATCTTGTAAGCTTATTTTTTTCCTCGTTTTCCGAAATTCTTATCGCCCCGTGTTTTGGGTTTCTTATATTTTTTTTCAATAATACGCCTGTAAGACCCGCCTTGATTTACCTTTCTGTTTTTTTCAGACTTTTCATGGAAACCGGCGCCACGTTCCTCTTCGTTAATTTTAAGAGGGTTATCGTGTTCTATATGCTTGGGTTGCTCGTCATAGGTTAACTGCGTGACAACTTTAACCTCTTCAGGAAGATTTAGTACTTCAATTTGATACGACATTAATTGTTCAATAGCGTCTTTGTCCTCTTTCTCTTTGTCAGAGAATAATAAAATTGAGGTTCCCTCCTTCTCCGCCCTACCGGTTCTACCTATCCGGTGCATATAATTTTCGGGGTATCGGGGCACATCAAAATTGATAACATGGGAAATTTCCGTAAGGTCCAAGCCACGTGCCATAACATCAGTGGTGACCAATATGCGGTTTTTACCGGAATCGAACTGTTGTATGGAGCGCAGCCTATAATTCTGGGTCTTATTGGAATGGATGATACATAGTTCCTCACTAAAAAATTCGGACAATTCCCGAAAAAGCAAATCGGCACTTCGTTTGTTCGAAACAAAAATCAATACTTTATGATAGGCCTCTGAATCTTGAAGTAAATGGACCAATAAATTAACCTTGGTATAAAAATTAGGAACGGCATAGCTCAATTGTTTTATATTCTCCAAAGGAGTTCCACTCACCGCAATGGAAATCTTTTCCACACCAGTGAAAAAATCGTGGATAAGCGTATCTACATCATCGGTCATGGTGGCGGAGAACATAATGTTCTGCCGGCGTGTCGGCAGCAATTCAAAGATATTGGTCAACTGAAACCGAAAGCCCAAATCTAGCATTACGTCCACCTCATCAATAACCAATTTCTTAACGGATTTTAATTGTAGTGCCCTGGCCAATACCAAATCGTATAACCGCGCAGGGGTAGAAACTACGATATCCGTTCCTTCTGCCAAGGCTTCCTTTTGGCGGTTCATGTTCGTACCACCGTAAACGCCCAGCACTCTAACGGAAGCATATTTCCCCAGCTTTTCCGTCTCTTCTACCACCTGCACGACCAACTCCCTTGTAGGCACCATAATCAATACCCTAGGATGTTTTTCTTTAGAGAAGGGCAAGGAGTTTAAAATGGGTAAAAGATAAGCAAAGGTCTTTCCGGTACCGGTTTGGGCAATCCCCACCACATCCTTTCCGCTCATCACCACTGGAAATGCCTGTTCTTGTACCGGGGTGGGATTTTCCAGACCTAAATCCTCCAAAGCATTGCGTAACGGGGTAGAAATCTTAAAATCAGTAAATAAGGACATGAAGTTGACTTTTAATACCGCAAAGCTAGGGGATTAATTGGGAAGTGACGGAAAGTGTTAAGTTTATTGTATTGAGAAAATTGGACTGCAGCTTTTCAGAATGGTCGTTGTTAATCGCTGTTTTACTTTTCCAGCTCTTTAAGTCTGTCAATTGCATGCTGGTTACTGGGGTCCAATTCCAATGACTTCTTGAAGTTAGCAATTGCGTTTTCAGTATCCTTGTTGTAAAAGTAGGCTAAGGCCAAACTATCATATAAATTTGCTGAGTTCGGGTAGATATGTACTGCCAATAAAAAGACGTTTATACCCTTATCCATCTTTCCAGCGTTAAATGATAACCGAAGACCAAGGTTGTTCAACATAGCTTCTTCCAGCTTTAGCGTTGGATTTCTTGCTATTTCTTTTTGATATAATGGAATTAAATCTAGATATCCCTGATTGAGCGCTAAATCATAAAAATCAGGTTCTTTTGTTACTGATTTTTTCATTTTTTTTGAAATCAAGTTTTCCGAAATACCATTTTTATCAGGGCTATTTTCAATGAACTTTTTTGCGTTCTCTTGATTTTTCAAAATGGCATTTAAGAACCCTAAGGTGTGTTCCGAAAGTAGCTTGTAGGACGCCATGATTTTATCATCACTTTTATCTTGTCTTTGGTCCCGGTATGAAAATAAAACGCCAATACTTCCAAAATAGGAATGTGTAAGGTCATGAAATTTATAACTGTAGACATTGCTATATTTTAAAGAGTCGTACAGTTGAAATTTATAATTCAACGCTGCAGGAATTTTATCGCTAGTCAAAACTTCTTCTGGAATATCTTTTTGTGCAAAATGGATATAAGGTATGTCAAACCTATCCAAATTGAAATAAGGTGATTTTTCTAGTACAGGATAATTGTATCTTTCGGTCCCATCCAAACTCACTATTGCGCTTATACCCTGATTTTTCATGACCGTTATAGCGTTTACCAGCCCACCAAAGCTAAAACCCATAAGCGCTATGCTATCGGAGTCTATATATTCGTACTTATGAATTTCTTTCAAAAGAAATTCCACATCTCTAGATTGTGTTTCCATATCTTTAGTGGTTCCTCCTTCTAGCCATCTTGTTTCCGTTCCTCTTGAAGGACTCGAAATCACGACAAAACCATTACTTGCCAAATATTCAAACAAGACAAAATTTTCAATGGACGAAGCTTGATAGCTCGGTGCATAAACTACGACCGGGAAGTTACCTTCTAAAAAATTGGTGTTTGTGAAAGCATTTACTTTTTCGGTCAGATGGTTCCTATTTTGAGGGGTATTCCCTAATTCAGGAAACCAATCTAACAACAACTCGTTTGGTAAATTTTTCGATTCTTCCTCTTCCTTTAAAATCTCCAAATAATCCAAAACCTTTAACTGTTTGGAATTTTTATTTTTAATTACAGCTGGATACCATATGCTAATTGGTATTGGCCTAAAAACTAATTTATTATTAAAGTCATTTTTCACCTGATAAGTCCTCGTACTGTCAATAGCTACATAATGCTTAAAACCTACGTTATACGCTCCTTTTTTTAGATTTATATTATCTAAAGATGTCTGTCCTTTAATTGAACCTATCTGAAAAAAGATAAAAATTACTAAAGCCGTTGTCCGCATTATTATAGTTTTAGTATTCATATTTTGCATATGACCGTTTTATGATTTTAAGAGGCCTTTTTTAGCTTGCAGGTAACGGTTGGGCTAAGGTTCGTTGATGTAATTCGTCCGAACCCCGATAGCTATCGGGGCAGCTGAACCTAAAGATAGCTTTTTGCGCATGATTTCCGTTTAGGAAATCCGCAAGCAATGAATGTTAGCCTTTGTTGTTCTTAGTTATTTTTCAGGCGGTATAGTCCTTTTTACTTTCAGTATTATGTCTTGTGTTGAAGCCCAATTATTTAACTCCAAATTATGTTCAGATATTTTCTTTTCTAGTCCTGTCTCCAAATCCTTTACCACTCCTTTGAAATCCAAGTATAATTGAGAAATGTTTATTTCAGTCTTCTGTTTTTTATCTACCGTTTCTAAGTAAATATTCTCAATTAACCGATTTTCATCAAAATTCACGAAATCCACCTTTCCAGGGTCTCCATATAGTATTCCGCTAATAGCTATGAATCGATATGCTTCTTTAGATATTTTATCGTGATAAGTCCATTTTAATTTTCCATAAAAGGGTTGCCGATTGTCAATTAGAGACTCGTCAATCCTTGCCTCCATATGTTGATATGTATTCCTAGAATCATTAACATATTTTATAGGTTCAATCATCTCATAGTTGTCATCTGTTGCAAGAACCTGAAAAAGCATTATAAATCTTCTAATGCTATCTAAGAAACACCATGTATAGTTAAAAAGCTGAGGAAATTTTTTGTTTTCCTTACCTTCCGAAATTTTTAAAATCCTGTTTTCAATGTTTTCATAATTATAATCGACTATGTCAATTGTGAACCGTAAAGAATCCAATATTAGAAGTTGTTTCTCTTCTATCACTGAAGGTATTTTTCGGAGTACTGATGATTCTTTAAGTAACATTTTTATAATTAACCACAATGGTCTTGTGTATGGTTAGTTGCGTGGTTTGAGCGATAAAGTTAGCAAATAAATCACCGATAGAAAGTCCGCGAGGATTTTCAGAAGTAGGCAAGAACAAGCAATTAATTATAGCCATTGTTGTGCAACGTTTTTTATGTTTTTAATTCCTTTTGTTTGTCGGTAAATATTGAAATTAATAGCAAAATCGCCCAAATAATGTCAATTAAATTCCATAGTTCTCGTCCAAGAGCGATTTTAAAAATCGGATTAATTAAAACAGCAGATGAAAGCCAAATTAAAAACCAGATTTGATTTATTTTATAATGGTAATATGCTAAAACTCCAAAACCTACCATTCCTAAAAATCTAACCAATTGGTAATAGCCATATTCCCAATTTAGTAAGCAACCCAAAAAAAGGATTATTAAAATTACCTTTATTGTCAATTGTAGCTTACTCATTACTAATATTGGTCTACTTCATTTTGGTAGTCTAACATTTCATCTTGATAGTCCTCAATAATTTCATCTCTTGTTATCATCTCGTACTGATAACTGAAAATTATTGATGCAGTTAATTTTTTCGGTAAATCATTCTCATTAGCTATGGTGTCAATTACTTTTACAACATAACTTGGGTCTTCCATTGTTTGAATAGTTGAACGAAATGTTTTTGCTAAATAATCTCTTAATACTGAATTGGCTTTTTCTTGTGGAATGTCTTTGATAATAGAAATCAGTCCAATTTTTTCCGCATCAAATTCCAAAAACATATCTGCTATTTCGTAATCCAATTCAGTCTGTGATTTTTCGGGTTCTTTATCGGTAGATGTCGAATTGTTGCAAGAGCAATAAAATAATGCAACTAGAGAAAGAAGTATAATTTTTTTCATAATGGATGAATCTAATTTTCTGTGAAGTCCTTTAACTCTAAATATTTTTTCCCAGATGGTATGTACATAGTACCAGTTTTAGTGTCTAATATTATTAAGCTTTCTTCTCTGATAGTATATCTGCCGTTCGAGGAATAATTCCAAAGTATCAACAATAGGAAAAAGCAAAAAACAGCTAGAATTATCAATTTGTATTTCTGGTATTTAGTCATCTATTCTAATTTTAGTCAAATGTTGCACAACAATTGTTTATGATCATTGATCATATATCCATTATACGACTAAGATACTAAAAGAAATCAGCTAAATTATTTCCCCTCTTTCCGCAAGACCTCTAAGGGTGGACTGTTCGACACTCCGTTAGTGGACAAACTTATGAGTAAAACCAACACAACAATACCGGACTTAAAAAATATACCCATTCCAATAAATTATACAGACCCCTATTTGCTATAGCCTTCGTGTTACGTTGTTATTCTTGTTTCAATTGCAGTAAAACCTTTTTCCCATTTTCATTTTCTGGATTCAATTCGATTGATTTCTCATACATTTCTATTGCTTCTGCTTTTCGATTTGCTTTTAATAAAGCTTCACCATAACTATCATATGCATTGAAACTATCTGGAAATAAAATTGTGCTTAATTTAAAAACTTCTAAAGCCTTATCTAATTCTTCATTTCCCAAAAATGAATATCCCAGTGTATTCAAATCTTGTTCTGAACGATTGTTCTTCTTAGCTTCAATAGATAATTTTATGGCGTTATCTAGAGCCTTTTGTAATATCGCATTTTGCTTCCCTTCGTCTAGTGTTTCTGAGTAGGCTTTAATAATGGTATTTATGATAAGTCCAGGATTATCCTTAAAGATATAATGACCACTTCCTTCTGCGATAATTTCAACTCGATTAGATTCAGTATTAACAAAATCTTTATGGACTTTTTTTATTAACGCCCAGTATTTGTCAGGATAACCTCTGTTAATAGGTGAAATAATATCTATAGCAGGAACATTTTTAGGAAAATCAATTTTACGTAATACCTTAACGGTTTCCGGATAGTTTTTTACAAGATAATAGATGCCTAGTGTTTCAGGAGTTTTGGGAGGAGATTCTTCTTCATCCATGATTTTCAGTACTTCATCAGTATAAACTCCTACTAAATTTGCATCAATACGAACTACATATTTTACTTTATCAGGATGACGTGATGCATAAAGCGTTGTATAAAATCCACCGTAGGAATGCGGAACAAGTATAATTTCATTGTCAAAACCCAGCTTAGAAAGACCAGTCTCTAGTTCTTTAATGCCATTTAATATTCCAAAATCCGAGTCGTTTGTTAGATTTGGATTTACTTCACTTTGTCCAAATCCTGAGCGGTCATAGGTGATTAATGTTGTGCCAGTAACTTTATAAATTTTTTCTAATATGTTATCCCATATAGAACCATCATTACCTGCACCAGCTTCAAAAAGAATTGGAGTTCCTGTTCCTTTTATTATGTTAAAATGTATTTTATAACCCCCAACGTCTACTAGCGTATCTTGACTTTGAGCTCGCATCGAGAAGGATAAACAGAAAATCACTAAGAAAGTTAAATAGAAATGTCTCATTTGGTCTGTAGTTTATTTTAATAACAAAGAACAATTGTATATGATCATTGATCATATATCCATTATACGACTAAGATACTAAAAGAAAAAAGCTAAATCACTTCCCCTCTTTCCGTAAGACCTGTAAAGGTGGACTGTTCAAAACACTCCTACTATTGGACAAACCTATGAGCAATACCAACAAGGTGATACCGGGAAGTACCACCAAAAAGGGAATCAAAGAGGGCACAAAAGGCGTTTCAAAGACAAAAAAGGCCAGTAACTGGCTACTTACTAGGGATAATAAAATACCCACGCCGCTACCCAAAATACCAAGATACAAATACTCCAAAGCCGTTATTCTCAGGATTTGCTTCCTATGGGCGCCCAAGGTCCTAAGCAGCACACTCTCCTTTATGCGCTGATATTTGCTGTTCCGTACCGAGCCAATAAGGACAATGATACCCGTAAGGATACTAAAAAATGCCATAAAACTAATCACCCATGAAATCTTGTCCAGAATACTTTCTACGAGTGTCAACACTTGTCTCAAATCCAAAATGGACACATTGGGAAATTTCCGTACCAATTCCCGTTGTAAGTTAGCCGAGCTAGCCTTATCGGGCGCGTTGGTGGTCATGACATGGAATTGTGGTGCATTCTCCAACACCCCGGTTGGGAAAACCACGGAGAAGTTAAGTTGCATCCTGCCCCAATCCACTTCACGGATGCTACCGACCACGGTTTCCATTAACTGACCTTGCACATTGAACAACAAGGTATCCCCTACTACAACCCTGGCATCTCCCGCCACATTATCGGATAGGGAAATAGGAATGGGTTTCGTTTTATCCACTTTAGGATTCCAAGTGCCCGAAACCAATTTCTCCGAAGCAATCAAAGAATCCCTATAAGTTACCCGAAACTCGTGACTTAGGATCCATTTATTAACTCTAGAGGTAGTGTCCAATCGGATATCGTTTACGCTGCGATCCTTTATTTTTTGGAGTCGCATCGTAATAATGGGTATGTTATTGAGTATGCGCAAACCTTTTGGGGTGATCGTGTTGGCCACGTCCTCCTTTTGTTGGGTCTGAATATCGAACATGATGATGTTCGGACTTTTTTCGTTCGATTCGATCTGTGCCTTGGCGAGCAGGAAATCCTTCGTAAAATAGAGCGTGCTGATCAGAAACGTACCAATACCAATGGCCAGGATGAGGACAGCGGTCTGGTTGTTGGGTCTAAAGAGGTTCAACAAGCTCTGCCTTGCCGTAAAACTCCAAGATTTAGGAAAATAACGTTTTATCAATCGCATAAAGAGAATTGCAACCCCGGCTAGAATAGAAAATGTGACCAAAATTCCCAATACAAAGCTCAGGGCGTATTTTAGGTTTCCTAACAACCAAAGGGCAAAGAGAAATACAAACAGGATAATGCTAACGATGACAACAATTTGTGCGGCCCTTGACTTGGTGCCCAGATTTTCCTGTACCCGTAGCACCTGTAGTGGCGATACGTACCAGGTATTGATCAATGGCGATAAAGCAAAAAGAACCGACATGAGAACACCCAATACCAGTCCCATGAAAATGGCCTGGAAAGAAGTACTTATCTCTACTTGAAAGGGTAAGAATTCCTGAAGGATGAACGGAAAGGATTGCTGTAACACTAAGCCCACTGCCGTCCCTATAATACCGCCTACCAAGCCCATTCCCACAATTTGAATTAGAAAAATAAGGAAGGTCTGCTTACGAGTTGCCCCTAGACATTTAAGCACCGCTACCGCCCTTAGTTTTTCTTTGATATAGATATGAACGGAGCTTGCAATCCCCACGCAACCCAATAAAAGGGCTATAAAGGCTACAAGGTTCAGGAATCGGCCTACGTTTTCGTACCGCCTGCCCAAACGTTGGCTGGTATCCGTATGGGTATCCAAGTCGGCATTTTGTTCATCCAATAAGGGGTCTATCTCCTTATTCAGCTTTTGTAAGTCGGCCTCGGGAGCTTTAAAGTAATAGTTGTATTCCAACCGACTCCCTTTTTGAAGCAGACCGCTAGGCTCCATAAACTCAAAGGGCACCATAACGGGAGGTGCTACGGATGTACCTATACCCGTACTACCTGGCGCGGTAATCAAGGAACCGATAATCGGAAAAGTCAGATTGCCCAATTTAACACTATCCCCCGGTTTTAAATCGAATTGAAGCATTACCGTGGCGTCTACCAAAGCACCACCTTTCTTTTGGTAATTTTGGGCGGCTTCCAAAGGCTCTGTTTCCAGTTCACCGTAAAACGGAAAATTACCTTCCACGCCCCTAACCTGTACCAACTTCGTCGCCCTGTTTTTGGAAAAGGCCGCCATTGAGGCAAATTTGACCTCCTTAGCATTGGCCCCACCAAGGGAATCCATAATAGCCACAACCCGTTCATTGGCAGGCTGGTTACTATCAATTAGATAATCGGCTCCCATTAAAGCCTTCGACTGAAGGCCAATATTCTCTTGTAGGTTCTGGCTGAAGGATTGTATGGATACCACGGCAGCGATACCTAAGATGATGGACGCCATAAATAGCAATAATCGCTTACCACTTGCCTTGCCATCTCTCCACGCCATTTTAAACAACCAACGAATAGGAGTCTTTACTACATGTATAAAATCGCTCAAGATGCTTGGGCTGTTTCGTTCGCAATAATTTTTCCTCCCTTTAACCGCAAGACATGTTGGTTTAAACGTGCAAGATCCAAATCATGGGTCACGATGACCAAGGTCGTCCCCATTTCCTTATTCAGGTTAAACAGCAGCTTGATTACTTTTTCACCCGTTTCCTCGTCCAGGTTTCCCGTAGGTTCGTCCGCAAACAGAATGGCGGGTTTATTGGAAAATGCTCTTGCCAGTGCCACCCGTTGCTGCTCCCCACCGGAAAGTTGGGAAGGATAATGGTCGTGCCTATCCCCCAAACCTACTTTCTCAAGTAATTCCATCGCATCTTTTTGTGCGTTCGGAACTCCTTGGAGTTCCAAGGGTACACTTACGTTCTCCAAGGCCGTTAAAGTGGGTAGCAATTGAAAATCCTGAAATATAAAACCTACTTTTTGATTTCTTAGCAGCGCCCGTTGGTCTTCGTTCAGGGAGCTCAATTCCCTTCCACACAGTTCAACGGAACCCTCATCGGACCGGTCAAGGCCCGCACACAGGCCTAAAAGTGTTGTTTTTCCACTACCGGATGGCCCCACAATGGCAAAGGTATCCCCCGCATTTATATCGAATGAAATGTCATCCAATACCGTTAAATTCTTGGAACCGCTCGTATAGGTTTTCTTCAGGTTGCGGACGTTTAATATCTTTGTCATAAATCATTTGCTACAAGCAGGCAAAATAAAGAAATGATTTTGATTTCTAGCACCCTACACTATGCACAAAGTATTAAAGTTTAGTTATTTTTTGGCAGTATTCTTCTTATTAAGCTGTGGTGAAAACCCGAAAGAAAAGGAAGTAGAAACAACCACGGAACAAGGAACGACCTTAGCGGATGAGGAAATAGTAGACGATAATAAGGTAATCCTCTTTTTTGGCAATAGCCTTACCGCGGCTTACGGATTGGATACCGAGGATGGCTTTCCCAACCTTATACAACAACGTTTGGATTCCCTAGGTCTGAAGTATACCGTCATAAACTCTGGCCTTAGTGGGGAAACCACTTCTGGTGGATTAAACCGTTTGGATTGGGTCTTGAATCAGGACGTGGATGTTTTTGTCCTGGAATTGGGTGCCAATGATGGTCTTCGTGGAATCCCTTTAAAGGAAACCAGAAATAATCTTCAGGAAATGATAGACTTGGTCCGGTCAAAAAATGAGTATACCAAAATAGTTTTGGCGGGAATGCAAATTCCTCCGAACATGGGGCAAGCCTACACCACCGAGTTCAGGAATATCTTTCCTAGTCTTGCGGAAAAGAATGATGTTTATCTTATTCCGTTCTTACTGGAAGGGGTTGCAGGGAACCCGGAGCTGAACCTGGAAGATGGAATTCATCCCACGGCTGAAGGTCAACAAATAGTGGCTGAAAATGTTTGGGACGTTCTAAAAGAAGTCGTGCTACCTGTTGAAGAAACAGAGATGGCACTTGATTAAACCAACTTCGCATCCCTTTTTCTTGTTTTAAAGGTTAACGCCCTTTTTACCCGGGAGTTCTTAAGTACAAATACTCCGGCTAGGGTCGGACATTCGGACTTCGCCACATTTGTGGTATCAATACTTTGGACAACGGGCATGGTCATCGTCTTCACTTTGGGTTGTTCACTATCCTGTGCTTGGGCAAAGAATCCGGCACAGATAACTAGAAATAAAAAAAGAATGGCACGCATAGTAGGTTAATTTGGGATAATGATAACTATCACTTTGCGCTTTTCATTTGATTTGAATCGATAAGTGGAATGGTTTTACCGATGAATTACCAAATATTCGATGAGCTACACGTTTTGAAACTCATTTTCCTACATGTGTAGTTGTTTTTAATCTGATATTTTAAGCAGTTCATCGATTTAATCAGTTATTTCCTACATACGTATATGGATAACTGAAAAGGAAAGTCGGAACTAGCTACCAACTAGTCTAATTATCTCTTATTACTTCTAACGTAAACCAATGCATATTTTCTTGTGGGCTGCGGGGCTAAAGACAAAATAACAGTTTCAATTTTAGTGGCTATGATGTGAATGATAGAATTTCTCATGGGTTTTGATTTTTGGGTTTGTATTAAGCCATTTTAGCGGCGTTTCTCTTCGTGTAAAAAGAAAGCTCTTTTTTTACTCTGGCATTTTTAAACTTGTACAACCTAGCAACTTCCGTCTTGTTCTCCAAGTTAAGTTCGTAAGCGGTTTCGGTAACGATGGTCATTTCAACCGTCTCCACTTTAACATCGGTAGTGTTATTCTGAGCCTGGGCTGCAGTTCCGATGAAGAAGATAAAGAAGATGGTTGCTATTGTTTTCATGACTTGCGTTTGTTACACTATTATAACTCGCACAAGTGTATTTTACGGGGTGGTCATTCGCTGAAAAACACGTATTACTCGGTATCCGGCATCAATTTGGATAAAGTGCAAAAATCCATCGATTAAATACACGACACCTAAATACCACTTACCGAAAAAAGGTGTGGATAAACGGTAAATCAGCTCCCAATTTTGAGTAGGAGATTTGGGTCGGGACAATTTTCACGGTAAAAATCCAAGTTTTCATGAGAACAAACACCGGGATAGTCTCCAAAAAAATCCCCTAGGTCCTTTATGATTTGAAAATGGAGATGAGGCGCATAGTTGACATTGATGTCGGGAGTGCCCAAAGTAGCCAATACATCACCCTTTTTAAATTCCCTACCAATAGTCAACCCCTCCAAGGATGATAAGGATAGATGACCATACAAAGTGTAAAAGATGATATTATCGATTTCATGCTTCAATATAATGGTAGGACCATAATCTCCAATATTAGCATTGTTTTTAAAACTATGTACTACACCATCAACGGGGACCATGACTTTTGTGCCGGCAGCGCACCAGAAATCAATGCCCAAATGAATGTCCCTACGACTCGTATTTCCATCAGAAAAATTGGCTTTGTCGCCATATAAATTGCGCTTTTCCAAATAGCCGCCATAGGCAATCTTACCACCTTTCGACTGAAGAACCCTCTCAACATAAGATTGGCAAACCTCTGGGTCCGCAATATTTAAAAGTTCCAAGTCTGGATTATTTACGGATAAATCTATTGGAACATAACTTTTCAAAGGAAGGTTGGCATCCAGTATAGGAGTTGGTCCATTGGAGTATGACATTATTTTATCCTCAAAAGTCTTCATACCGTAAAAATAGGGCATGAATCCATTTCATTAACACTTTTTAACCCTTTCTGCCGTAAGTAGTTTGTAAATTGCCTACCAATTGCTAAAAGAGAAAATAATGAAACACATAAAATTAACGGTTTTGACCATGGTCACCGTTTTCGTTGCCAGCTGTCAATCCTCCCCTAAAAAAAGTACTACTGCCGAAGCCACCAATATGGAAGTGGAGGAAGTAGAAAAACTTAGTCCACAGGAGTTGAGTAAATATGAGACCGCTTATTTTGCAAGTGGTTGTTTTTGGTGCGTGGAAGCTATTTTTGAAAGTGTCAAAGGAGTCAAAGAAGCTGTTTCTGGTTATTCCGGAGGTGAGGAAGAAAATCCCACTTATGAAATGATTGGTTATGGAAAGACATCACATGCAGAAGCTGTAGAAGTCTATTATGATCCAGAAGTGATTTCTTTCACCGCCTTGGTACAAGTATTTTTTGGTTCCCATGACCCTACTACGTTAAATCGCCAGGGGCCTGACCGTGGTACACAATACAGGTCCATAGCTTTTTATAAAAACGAGGAAGAAAAGAAAATCATTGAAAATTATATTCAGGCTTTAAAAGATCAGAACGTTTATGACGGTGAGCCAATTACCACCGAAGTGACCAAATTTGAAAAGTTTTGGAAAGCAGAGGAATACCATCAGGATTACGAGAAAAAGAATCCAAACAATTCCTACATCCGCAATGTATCCATTCCACGGTTGAACAGGTTCAAGGAGAACTTTGGTGATTATTTAAAAGAAAACGCCCACTAAATTGTCTCGCCATAAATTAGTATATTCAAGCGTCCGTAATGGACGCTTTTTTATTGTGCAATTTTTTAAAATTTATGATGACCGAACAATTAAAACCAAAATTGAAACTGCTCTTGGGTGCTTGTGCTAGCGTGCTACTCCTTTTGAGCTGCAACCAAGAACCAAAAGATGATACGCCATGGATTAGCCTATTTGACGGCAAGACATTAAACGGTTGGACGCAACTGGGTGGGATTGCAAATTATGCGGTAAGAGATAATAGTATCGTTGGCACCACTGTTCATAACACCCCCAACTCTTTTATGACCTCGGAAAAAAAATACGGGGATTTTATACTGGAACTGGAGTATAAAGTTGATTCTAGCATGAATTCCGGGATACAAATTAGGAGTAACAGTTTTCCGCACTACCAAGATGGTCGTGTACACGGGTATCAAATCGAGATAGACCCATCGGATCGTGCTTGGAGTGCAGGAATTTATGATGAAGGCAGGCGAGGTTGGCTACATCCATTAACGGACAATCCCAAAGCGCAGGCAGCTTTTAAACAGAATGATTGGAATCATTACCGCATTGAGGCTATAGGTGATACCATTAAAACTTGGATAAACGATGTGCCGGCAGCCTATCTCATCGATGATAAAACTGCAGAGGGTTTTATTGGCCTCCAAGTTCACAGTATTGGCGAAAATCAACAAGAAGGAACTGAAATTATCTGGAGGGATATCAAAATTCTTACCGATAGCCTTTCCAAATATTCACGTAAAAGCCCCTTGACTCCGGTAATTACTAAGAATTCCTTGGGCACAAGTGAGCTGGAGCAGGGCTGGGAAATGCTTTGGGACGGAAAAACTACCGCAGGATGGAGGGGTGCCAGATTGGATGAATTCCCGGAAAAGGGTTGGGAAATAAATGACGGGGTTCTCACCGTATTGGCATCAGGTGGAGGTGAATCGGAAGCTGGCGGGGATATTGTCACAAAAGAGAAATATGGTGATTTTGAATTAAAATTGGATTTCAGGATTACTGAGGGCGCCAATAGCGGTATTAAGTATTATGTGGATACAGATCTGAACAAAGGACCAGGTTCCTCCATAGGCTTGGAGTATCAGATTTTGGATGATGCCAGACATCCCGACGCCAAATTAGGAAACCATGAAGGTAGTAGAACTGTGGCTTCCCTATATGACCTCATAAAGGCGGATGAGAACAAACACATGAATCCGATTGGGGAGTGGAACACAGCCCATATCATATCAAAAGATAATCACGTGGAGCACTGGCTGAACGGGATGAAAGTTTTGGAATATGAACGTAAAAGCGATGATTTTAAAAAGCTGGTTTCCGAAAGCAAATATGAAAAATGGCCCAATTTTGGCGAGTCCGAAACAGGACATTTATTATTGCAAGATCATGGGGACCGTGTATCTTTTAAAAACATAAAAATAAAACCTATTACAAAATAACCTGGCATGAACACACGAAGGCAATTTATTAAAAAAACAGCGGCAGGAACAGCGGTGGTAACCTTAGGAGGCTTAGTGCTCCCACAAAAATCCTTTGCAGGAATATTAGGGTCCAATGACCAAATCAATTGCGCCGTTATTGGAGTGCGAAGCAGGGCAAAAGCCCATGTAATGGCAATTCATCAGGATGCCAATGCCAAAATACTTTATAACTGCGATGTAGATGACACTATCATTGAGGAGCATAACAGTTGGTGCCAAGAAAATATAGGTTATGTCCCAAAAGTGGAAAAAGACTTTAGGAAAATTCTTGAGGATAAGGATGTTGATGCCATATTCATTGCCACTCCCGAGCACTGGCATGCCCCCATGGCAATCTTAGGGCTACAGGCGGGGAAACATGTGTATGTGGAAAAACCGTGCAGTCATAATCCTCACGAAAACGATTTGTTGGTTGCCGCACAAAAAAAATATGGCAAAAAAGTGCAAATGGGTAATCAGCAACGTTCTGCGAAGACCTCTATTATGGCCATAAAGGACATAAGGGAAGGGATTATCGGAGATGTATACAAAGGAGAAGCCTATTATTCCAACAATAGGGGCTCCATTGGCATCGGAAATCCTATTGAAGTCCCAAGTACCTTGAATTGGGAGTTATGGCAAGGACCTGCACCAAGAAAGCAGTATAAGGACAACATACATCCCTACAACTGGCATTGGTTCCGAAATTGGGGAACCGGAGAAGTCCACAACAACGGCACTCATGAAATAGATATCGCCCGTTGGGCCTTGGGCGTAGATTTACCTGAAAGTGTAACCTCTTTTGGAGGCAAATATACGTACGACGACGATTGGGAGTTTGTGGATAATCAACAGGTTACTTATACTTTTCCCGATGATAAGTTCATTACGTGGACGGGACATAGCCGCGGTATGATGAAACCAGAAAGACCTGGGCGCGGAACTACTATCTATGGAAGCAGGGGCGCTATTCAATTGGACAGGAATTTTTATAGGCTTTTTGACCTGCAAGGAAATCTATTAAAAGAAGAATTGGAAGGTGCGGAAAGCGCTACCACAAATACGCGTGGCGAAGGTGGCTTGGATGTAAATCACGTAGGCAATTTCTTTGATGCGATTAGAAGGGATACCAGTTTACACGCCGATATAAACGACGGAAGTATCTCCACTATGTTATGTCATTTATGTAATATGGCCCAAGATGCCGGTGAAACGTTAATTGTGGATACGGCAACCGGAAAAGTATTAAATAACGACGAAGCCATGCAGTCATGGAAACGCGAATACGAACCGGGATGGGAGCCAAAATTATAATAACTACATAAGAATCCCTATAAAATATGAATAGGCGAAATTTTGTGATTAAAACGGGTCTGGCTACGGTCGCTACCGTCTCCACCAACACCCTATTGGGCGGCACATTTAGTACTAAAAGTCCATTGGAGACTTTAAATATTGGTGTCATAGGTACCGGAGATAGAGGTGGTGGACTTATTCCGTTTATCAATCAAATTGAAAACCTACAAGTGGTGGCTTGTTGCGACAGTTTACCCTTTAGACTGGATAACGGACTTCAAAAAACCGAGAGAAAGGCTGAAGGGTATAGAGATTATAGAAAACTATTGGAAAATCAGGATATCGATGCGGTATTGATAGCAACACCGTTCAATACCCATTCCAAAATTGCAATGGACGCTTTGGATGCCGGTAAGCACGTATACTGTGAAAAGACTTTGGCCAAAGGTTTTTTTGGTATTCAGAATTTGGTCGACACGGCCAAGAACATCCATAAAACATTTCAAACGGGGCATCAATACCATAGTTCTAGACTTTACACCCATGTGGTAGAACTTATAAAAGATGGTAAAGTCGGAAATATTACGGCGATTGAATGTCAATGGAACCGAAATGGGGACTGGCGCAGACCGGTTCCTAGTCCAGAATTGGAGAAAGCAATAAACTGGAGAATGTACAGGGAATTTTCCGGTGGCCTGGTCGCTGAACTCTGTTCACACCAATTGGATTTTTCCAACTGGGTATTAGATTCAGTCCCGGAAAAAGTTATGGGTGTAGGAGGAATCGACTACTGGAAGGACGGTAGGGAAACCTATGACAATGTGCACCTACTCTATACCTATTCCAATGGGGTGAAAGCAAAATTCACCTGCCTTACCAGTAACGCACTGGACGACTATAAGATTAAAGTTATGGGAGATAAAGGCACTATCATTTTGGATTACGTTAAAGCTTGGTTCTATCCAGAAGGTAGTTATAAAAAGGAGCTGGGAGAGGTAGATGGCGTTTCTGGCGCCACGGTTAATTGGGAGCAGGGAAAAGGAATCCCCATAGAAGTAAATCATTCCGACCCTAGCAAACAGGCCTTATTGGACTTTAGGACAAGTGTTCTTAACAATACGGAACCCCTGTCCAATCTACGCACAGGTGCCAAAACCGCGGCTTGTGTACAAATGGGCTTGGATGCCATGCATCAGGAAAAGATAGTTTATTGGAATAAAGATTTAATAGTGTAATACAACCCCATATAAAATTTGAAATTTCCCATGTGTATTTTAGTTGTGATTTAAGTAATAAAAAACCTACATGAAATTGGAAATTACTATATTTAATAGCGCAAACCCCAAATTTGTGACTTATGAAAAAAGGTTTTTCTACGCTTGTAGCTCTACTATTCCTATGCTGTAATTCTGTAAAAAAGAAAGAAGATACTTCAATCCTGGAGGTTACCTACATTGAAAAACCGCCCAATCTAGATGGTAAGGCTTCTGAAAGTTTTTGGAGTTTGATAGATTGGAATCCCTTAGATCAAAATTGGATCGGGGGACCATATGATTACGATGACTTTAACGGAAGGTATAAACTTGCATGGAACGAGGAGGGACTCTATTTTTTGGTCGAAATTACCGATGATATCCTGCTGGATAAGACCGAAGATCCTTTAAAACTGTGGTGGAACGACGATTGTCTCGAAGTTTTTGTGGACGAGGATAATAGTGGGGGATTACATCAATATAGTCATAATGCCTTTGCTTACCATGTAGCGCTTGATGGGAATGTGGTTGACCTGGCCCCTGATAAAACTCCAAAATTATACAACGATCACGTAACATCCGTTCACACGACTACGGACAACGTTACTACGTGGGAACTTGCTATAAAGGTTTTTGATGAAAATTTTGTTGAGGGAACCAATGTTGAACCTGTAACCCTTGTACCTGATAAAAAAATCGGATTTGCCCTAGCGTATTGTGATAATGATACGAGTACGGAAAGGGAAAACTTTATTGGTTCTGTTTTTGTACCAGGTGAAGATAAAAATCAAGGTTGGATAAATGCGGATATATTTGGGACATTAGTTCTGAAAAAATGATTATTGTACTACTACATCACTATAATCTGCCGTGATGACAATGGAACGATTACTGCCTGATTTTAGATGAAATCCCTTATGAACCATTGTACTTCCATTTTTCGTTTGGTTTAATTTTAGTCCGACCGGGGTGCTCAATTCGGAGGAATTCCCTTTTACATATATTGCCGTAGCTACGGAAGGTAGCTCAAAAGTAAGTTCGGCATTTTTCAAGGAGACATCCATTTCCTCAAAATCGTTTCCTATGGAACTGATCTTCAGTGGTCCGAAATCGTTCCTAATAAACGCCTTTTTCAATAATTTATCAATGGTTACATCTGATGACGTTGCCCTTAATTGGAGGTCCAAGACCTCGGCCAGCGATACATCTTTAGAATATTTAGTCTGCAACTGTCCGTAATTCCATTTTTGGACTTTTACAGGGGAATACGATGCAGAGACGTTAGTTTGGTTACCTTCTATTGTTGTGGCCCAAAGGCTTGAATGCGACAAGGTCGCATTCAAGTTTCTAGTGTTTTCCGCCAATTTTACCTCGCCATGGCGCACGTTCATTTTAAGACGGGTGGACTTGGGCATTTTTATCTTTATCATCTTTTTTATTTTGTAGTTTTTACTTTCTCCGTCCGTGGAAAAGTAAAAAATGTTTGGAGCTGTGCGTAAGCTATCCCTTTGATAGAACAGTGCTCTTGCCGAATCCCTAGTTACCCTCGCTCGTGCTCTAACTTCCGCCATCCTAGCTCTTTGTTCGGCTCTTTCTGCAACTCTCTTTTCCATCATTTCTTCACGCTTCTCCATCATTTCAGCCTGTTTTTGTTCACGTTCTTCCAAACGTTTCTCAAGCTCCTCTGCACGCTTCTCCATGCGTTCGCCCCACTCTTCCAACCGCTTTTGATACTCTTTATCGAAGCTTTTTTCAAAATCCTTTTGCCACTTCTTCATATATTTTTCACCATCCTTCTTATAAGCTTCATAATCAAATTGAAACCCTTTGGTCATTGGCAAAGGTGGCATTTCAGCAATCTCGGGAAAAGGGGCTATTTCGGGCATTTCCATAACGAAAGATGAAACTTCAGGAATTTCAATATCATAATCCCCGAAATCGAAATCAAAATCGCCATGATTGAATAATCCCCTGCTCCTTGATCTGGAAGTAATTTCAATCTTCTTGCTGTTCCCTAAAATTTCAATAGGGTCATTATTAAAATAGGAATTGGCCTCTTCTTCAGAAGCGCCCTCCAAAGTAACGGTTGCCGTAATTTCCACTACGTCCTTGTTCCAAGTTTCAAATTCAATATCCGCATAACTAGTGTTAATGTCCAGTACTGCATCCTCGGCAACCGTAAAACTCTCCTTGAATGTTTTGGTCTGTTTCTGACCCAACGCTGCAAACGTTGCGATAAAAAATCCTAGCGCAATGATGAATTGTCTAGATGCTATTTTCCGTGATCTGTTCATTTTTTGATGATTTTAATTGATTTAACTTCTTTTTTAACTTCTGCAGTAATTCTAATCGTAATTGTAAATTCTGTATCAAAGCCGCTATGGTCTGGTCATTGGGGCCTAATTCATTTAACTCCTTATTTAAATCCTTATATTCTTGATTTAGTTCGGATAACCGCTCCATAAAACTGTCCACCAAGTCCTTATTTTCTCCCGATACCTCTAGACGGGACAATTCCATATTGATATTGGCAACGTAGAAATTTTCAACCTTTCGCAAGTCGGGTGAAAGATCTCCGAAAGAAAAACTTTCCTCTTTAGATGACTCTCTATGGGTATCAACAATAATCGTAGGTATCGTTTCTTCCTTGGTGAGTCCTTGATACCCCAGAAAACCGAGGGTCGCTACCAATAAAATACTTGCCGCTATTTTTAATAAGGGTAGTGAAGACTTTTTACGCTGCGGTAGTGTATTATCCAACCGTTGCAAAAAACGCTCTTCATGGCCTGGCTTTAGTTCATACTTTCGTTCTTCCCGCTCTTTTTCAAACAATTTTCTAAGATCCTGTCCCATATTGCTTTTTTTCTAATAGTACCTTTAGTCGGTGTTTACCTCTTAATAATCTAGTTCTACACGTTGTTTCCTCGATTTGCATTACCTCTGATATTTCCTTATGGTCAAACCCTTCTACCAAAAACATCATGACCACATATTTGTATTTATCCGGTAATTTTTCAATGGCTGCCTTTACATGATCCAATCCAATTTCCTCATCAACTGTCCAATCATCATTTTCAACGGGCTGCATATAATTTTCTTCTAAGGGCACCATATTTTGTTTTTTCGATTTTAAAAAATCGATGCTCTTATTCACAACTATCCTTTTTAACCAAGCTCCAAACGTTACCTCGCCCTTAAACTGATGAATTTTTTGAAAAGCCTTTATAAACGATTCCTGTAGCACATCCTCCGCATCGTCAGAATTCTTGACAAAGCGCATGGCCACCGCATACATTCCATCACAGTATTGCCTGTACAACTTTAGTTGCGCGCTACGATCGTTGATTTTGCATTTTTCTACAACATCAATTTGCAACATTGGGTTAGTTGGGTGTTTGTTTTTAGTAGTTGTTATTTAAAGGACGATAGAAAAAAATGGATGTTGCAAAAAACTTCTATTTTTACACATCGCTTTAAAAATTTTCAATTGAAACAAGTTACAATATCCAACGCTTTTATGACATTGATGGTGCTGGATTATGGTGCCATTGTCCAGAAATTACTGGTAAAGGGGGCGGACGGGAAATACACCAATGTTGTAGTCGGGTTTAACCATCCCAGTCGGTATCGCTTGGACGAGAACTGTTTGGGTGCCTGTGTAGGACGCTATGCAGGGCGTATTTCAAATGGAGGTTTTGAGTTGGATAGGGAAAAGTTTCTTTTGTATCATGAGGAAGGTGTGCATTTACATGGTGGTAAAGAAGGATTCAACCAAAAATATTGGAACATTGAGGAAGTCCGCTACGAAGATGATCCTTACGTAAAACTTTCCTATAAAAGTAAACACCTGGAAGAAGGTTATCCTGGAAACCTTACCGTCACCGTTACCTATAAATTGGTAGGTAATGCATTGCAGATCGTACATGAGGCAGTAACGGACAGAAGTACCGTGGTTAATCTTACCAACCATTCGTATTTCAAATTAGATGACAGCCCTTATGTTGATGACTATGAACTGCAATTAAATTGTCCCTACTACTTGGAGACAACAGAAAAATTATTACCGACGGGCAATTTGATACCGGTAAGGAATACAGACTACAATTTTTTATTATCCAAAAAGATTGGTGTAAAACGATTGGACACTCCTTTTGTGAAGAATATTGGTAGTGAGAAGATTGCAGAGCTCTATTCCAATAAGTCGGGAATTTCATTGAAAGTATATACCAACCAACCTGCTGTGATCGTGTATACTCCTCCCGATTTTCCCGGGATTTGTTTTGAGACTCAGAATTATCCGGATGCTCCCAACCAAAGTGACTTTCCCTCAAGTGTTTTAAGACCAGGGGAAACGTATAACAACATTGCCATCTTTAAGTTTGATTTAGTACCTTAGAATAACTAAGGGTTTAAATAAATATAGTACCTATGAAATTTTTAAAGCGTTTTGGAATTGTTGTGATTGTCTTAGGTGCACTATTTTATTTTATCGGTATGCCTTACCTTAAAAAGCAGACTAAGAAAAACAGTCCGGAGAAAACTGCAAACTACACACTGGAGGGTGCTGAGCTTTCAGTAAACTATTCTAGTCCATCTAAAAAAGACCGAGTTATTTTTGGCGAACTGGTTCCTTATGGCCAAGTGTGGCGAACAGGGGCCAATGAACCCACCACTTTCTCTAATTCTGCAGAAATTATGATTATTGACAAGTCCTTACCTGCTGGAAAATATTCCCTTTGGACGATTCCCGGTAAGGAAAGTTGGAAAATCATCTATAACAAAGAAATTCCTGAATGGGGTGTAACCCTTTTAAGTGGCGGCAAGGAAACCACCAGGGATTTCGACAAAGATGTTTTACAGGTAGAGGTGCCGGTTAAACCACTGCCGGAGCCGGTAGAAAATTTTACCATCGACTTTAAAAATGAGGAGCAGTTGTACCTTACCTTAAGTTGGGACAAACAAAAAGTGAGTATCCCTATCAATAAATAAATTTGGAAACTACCGGAAAAAACGTGGGCCAAAAGTATTCCGTCGCAGAGCTTACAAAAGGGATTCTGGCCAACGATATTGCGATGCTGAGCAAAGCTATCACCATGGTGGAGAGCACCAATCCAGACCATCAAAAGATAGCAAACTCCCTTATTGAAAATTGCCTCAAAAAAGAATCAAATACCGTTCGCATTGGGGTTTCCGGTGTTCCCGGAGTTGGCAAAAGTACATTCATTGAAAGTTTTGGTAGCCTCATAGCAACTACAGGAAACAAAGTTGCCATACTTACCGTAGACCCAACAAGCAGCCAGACAAAAGGTAGCATTTTAGGTGATAAGACCCGGATGTACGAATTGGTTCAAAACGAGAATGTCTTTATCAGGCCTTCCCCGTCAGGAGACTCCCTGGGTGGTGTTGCCCGAAAAACAAGGGAGAGTATTATTATACTTGAAGCTGCCGGGTATGATGTTATTATTGTGGAAACTGTTGGTGTTGGTCAAAGTGAAATAGCGGTACATAGCATGGTAGATTTCTTTCTTCTCTTGAAACTGGCCGGGGCGGGAGATGAATTACAAGGCATAAAAAGAGGAATTATTGAAATGGCCGATGCCATTGCCATTAATAAAGCAGATGGCGAAAATGTTAGGATTGCTAAAAACGCAGAAGCCGAGTTTAAAAGAGCATTGCACTTATTCCCACCCAAAACCAATGGATGGACCACTAAAGTCGTTACCTGTTCCGCACTGGAAAATACGGGCATAGACTATATATGGGAGGTGGTAAAGGAGTATGTAACCGAAACTAAGCGTTCTGGTTATTTTAATGAAAATAGACAGCGTCAGAACAAAAGTTGGTTAACACAACATATTCAAGGGCTCCTATCGGACGATTTCAAACGGAACAAAAAGGTCTCCAAATTACTCCCAGAATTACAACAGGAAGTTATGTTGGGCTCAATCTCCCCTTTCATGGCGGCAAAAAAATTAATGCAAGCCTACAAAAGCTCTTAGAAAACTTAGAAAGTCTAGCCACTATTTGTCAATTATCATCTTAGGGATAAAAAACATAACTTTGCCCAAAATCCAAACAAAGCTTAATGGATATAGTTACTCCTGAACTTTTATCAATTGTTGTTCCACTGTACAACGAAGAAGAGAACGTAGCACTTTTAACGCAAAAAATCCATGAAAGCCTTAGCGGGTATTCCTATCAAATCGTTTATATCGATGACTTTTCTACAGATAGAACGAAGCAGGTGGTAAAGGATATGGGCGATGATAAAGTCCACCTTCTCGAATTAAAAAAGAATTATGGACAAAGTTTGGCACTGGCTGCTGGTTTGGACTATGCCAGCGGCGAGTATATCATTACCATGGACGGGGACTTGCAAAACGACCCTAGCGATATCCCACAAATGCTTTCCTTTGCCATAAACGATGAATATGATGTAGTAACCGGGATTAGACAAAAGAGAAAGGATTCCCTAGTCAAAAAGATTCCTTCAAAAATTGCCAACTTTTTGGTACGACGTGTTACCAAATTAGACATTAAGGACAATGGTTGTGCACTTAAGGTATTCAACAAAAGTATTGCAAAAGACCTGAACCTTTATGGCGAAATGCACAGGTTCATCACACTTTTAGCCCATCTGGAGGGAGCGCAAATCAAACAGGTTCCGGTAAAACACCATGCACGGCACGCCGGCGTTTCCAAATATGGTTTAGAACGCGTGTTTAAGGTAGTTGCGGATATGATGTTGTTGTTGTTCATTCGTAAATACTTTCAACGCCCTATTCACCTTTTTGGGATTTTCGGGTTTTTAATGATTCTATTGGGAGTACTAATCAATATTTATTTACTTATCGTAAAACTTGGTTTTGGCGAGGATATCGGGACACGCCCTTTACTTATGTTCGGAATGATGTTCATTCTGGCAGGTATTCAATTGTTTACCATTGGAATTGTAATGGAACTTTTGATAAGAACCTACTACGAATCGCAAAAAAAGAGGCCTTATCGTATTAAAAAAGTAAGCGTAGGTGGCAAAACGGAATAAAATTCTTACTACGCTATTTAAACTAATTATAAGCGTAGCGCTCGTTTACTTCATATTTTCCAAAATTGATTTAAGTGCCATTTTTTTCAATTTAAAAAGGAGTAATCCCTACTTCTTATTAATTGCCTTGGGTTTCTTTACATTATCAAAACTCATATCGGCTTTTAGGCTAAATCTCTATTTTCACAATATCGGGGTTTTACTAACTCAAAAAAGCAACCTCCAACTTTATTTTTTGGGGATGTTTTACAATTTGTTTTTGCCGGGAGGCATTGGTGGGGATGCCTACAAAGGGTACTTAATAAGAAAACGGTTCGAAGTTTCTACCAAGAAAGTAGTTAGCGTGCTGGTGCTGGACCGCCTCAGCGGACTAACCCTTCTCTTTCTGTATGCCTGTTTCTTGTTAGCGCTCTTAGAACGCGAAAGCCTTGAGTCAATCAGATTTTTGTTGATACTCGCCATTCCCTTAGCGGTTGCACTCTTCTGGCTATTGAACAAATATTTCTTTAACTATGTTTTAAACGTTTTTTGGAAATCGTTGGGTTATTCTGCACTTATCCAAATTGCACAATTAATCGCCGTTTGGTGGATTATGAAAGCTCTTGGTATAGAATTGGACCAAATCGCATACCTTCTGATTTTTCTAATTTCCTCCATTGTATCTGTCTTACCAATTACTATCGGTGGAATTGGAAGTAGGGAAGTTGCATTTTTCTACGGTGCTACCTTTTTAAAATTGAATGAGAATATTTCTGTAAGTATCAGTGTAATTTTCTTTCTGATTACGGCAGTCATATCGTTAATTGGAATATGGTACCACTTTAAGAAAATCAGCTTGGAAGTGAATAATCAATCAAAGTAATACAGTGGGAATGTAAGTTAGTAAACATGCACTAAGTACATGTTGTTAAGCACTTTATACCTAGTATTCGGATTTAAAAATTTGGCCTGGAGGCGCGTAATCCTAAAATGTTTCACGGAATACTGCTTATCCCAATCTACGCCGGCATTTCGCAATTCCTCCAATTCATTTTGATTAACATACACCCATATATCTTTTGCAGCTTTGACCGCATCAAGGTTGGATAATTTTACGGGGTGTTGGTTATAAAAGTCCAAAGCCCAGGTATAGTCCTTTCCAATTTTATAAATATTATCCACAGGTATTTCCTTTTCTTTAACTATCTGGGCCATTGATGATCCTCCCTGATAGTTCAAAAGATTTGGATAGAAATGCAGATTAAGCACGGTATTCAATAATAATGAAGCGCAAACCGAAATTGTTATAAGGCGTACATAATGATTCTCTCTTTTTAGAGCATAGTAAATCGTAACAAGTCCCGCAAATATCAAAACTCCCCAGGCCCATGGTGTTTTAAGCTTAAATACAAAGAAGCATATTAATGAGCAGGAGATAAAAACAATTCCAAGAATAAAATATTGACATCCCAGAAGCACATTCACCGCTCTCTTTTTGTCAAATCGATATAGATTATAGAGATAAGAAGCTGTAAGGATTGAGAATAAAGGGATGGTCACGTTTAGATAATGAGGCAATTTAAATTGTGCGAAACTTATGAGGATAAATACAAATGTAATACCGCCAAGGACTAAAAATTCATATTTTGGATTGTAGGCAAATTTAAGTTTGAAAAACGTCTTTACCCTACAACAATATGCCGTGATTGCTATAATGGTCCATGGTATAAAGACCCATAAAAAAGTATGGAAAAAGAAAAAATAGTCACTGCTGTTCTTTCCAATACCCTCTCCGCTTAACCGTTCAAAACTTTGTTCCCAGAAAATAAAAAAGATTCCACTGCGATCGGACTTACCCCTAATAACCTTTTCTGGATGTAAGTCAAACTGGTGATAATACGCATAGAGCATCGGTGCTATTGTAAGAGCGAAAATTAATAAAGCCAAAACGACTTTCCAGCTAAGAAAAGATTTCCATTTTCGGGTGTATGCTATATGACATAATAAAGGTAATCCGATTACTAAAAGAGCTATTTGACCTTTTGTGGAGAAGGCAATTCCAGCACCAAAGGCTCCTAAGACTATAGCAACCAAACTTCTATATTGAATGTACCGGGCCAACTGCCAGATAGAAAAAATAGTGAATCCCGTCAGCACGGCATCGGTACGAACATCGATTGCGCTTAGAACAATGGTTTGAGCTGTCATAAATATAAGAGCGGCCAACTTTCCAGTATGCTCATTATAAAGTAGCTTTCCCAAACCATAAGTACTGTAGGCCGCCAAAAGGGTTGCCAGTATTCCGGGAATACGATATGCCCAATCATGGAGGCCAAATATTTTAAAGGAAATGGCCGCTAGCCAATAATGCATGTGAGGTTTATCCAAATATTCCTCAGGTCCTTTGAAAAGGCTTAAGAAATCGTTTTCTTGGACCATGCGCACGGCCATCACGGCAAACTGGGCAGAATCATTCTCAAAAAGGGTAACGAACATCCCTATAATGTAAACGAGTATAACAAGGGTAATCAAGAACCAATACCTTCTATTGGATATCATAGGGAGAATTTCCGGATTACAAATATATATAACTTTGCAAATAACCAACCAAGTAGGGAACCGATTATAGCTCCTGTAAGAATATCCAATGGAAAATGTACCCCTATATAAATTCTACTATAGGCAACTAATGCAGCCCATATCAAAAGAAGAAGACTAATATTTTTAAACTCTGACTTTAGTAGGATACCAAAAAAAATGGCTAGGGCAAAGGAATTGGACGCATGGGCCGAAAAATACCCATATTGCCCCCCGCAGTAACTTTTAACCAAGCGAACCACCGAGGATATTGTTGGGTCATGACACGGTCTTAAGCGGGTCGTGCCGTACTTGAACAAATTGCTCAACTGGTCCGAAATTGTGATTAAAATGGCCACGCTAACAATGACTACAATCGTCTTCTTTAGCCCAAACTTTCGATAGGTAAGTATCAAAAGAAACAGGTATATGGGTAGCGCGCTATATTTATTGGAAATAAACTGCCAAAAATTATCCCAAGAAGAATTTCCCAATCCGTTGAGGTAAATAAAAAGCTCTTGGTCCAGATGTAGCAATTCTTCAAGCATGATAACTAATCCTCGTACCTTGAAACTTCCCTATCATAAAAAGCCGTAGCTGCTTCAATTAGATTCTCCGCCTCCGATTCCAGTTCTTTTTCATCCTCTTTGGAAAATTCCTCCAGCCATTCCACCTCATCATCTTCCAAGTTGATAATGAATCGCGGATAATGAGTGTGGATTACGAAAATCGCATCGGGATAATCCGTGTTATCCCCCAGTAAAAATTTTGGAAATTCCATAGTTTATTTTTCAATAGCATATTTTAGCAAAAAGTCTTCGACTTCCCTAGGGATGCAATATATCTCTTTTTAATATGAGCCGTCTGGTCAAATAATTAAATCGAATATACAACATAATGGCAGATGCCGTTAGCCCCGTCAACAATCCCATCCAAATACCAATACTCTCCAAATTTGTATGCAGGCCTAAATAATAGGATACGGGAAAACCTATGCCCCAATAGGCAACGAAAGTTATGAGCGTTGGTATTTTAACGTCCTGTAATCCACGTAAAGCCCCCAATACCACTACTTGTACTCCGTCTGAAATTTGAAAAAAAGCGGCAACCAGTAACAGCTGTGCGGCTAAATAAATAACCTCATTGTTGTCCGCTACATTCATTACATCGTTTATGTCTAAGTAGAGCGTTGGAAACCAATTCCTCCCTAGAAGAAAAAGGATGGCAAAAATAATTTCAAGTAAAAAAGTGAGGAAGAATATGGATTGGGCTATTCTTCTTAATTCTTTAAAGTTTTGAAGTCCTTTCTGATTGCCTACCCTAATCATGGCCGCCACGCCCAAGCCCATACCGAACATGAACGTCATGCTACTTAAATTCAGTGCAATCTGGTTTGCTGCTTGGGGATTTTTGCCCAAGACCCCGCTCAACCAAATAGCTGCGGTGAAAATAACTACTTCAAAGAACATCTGTAGCGCGGAAGGAAAGCCTAAGGCAATTATCTTGCGCATTACTCGCTTTTCTATCTTTTTAAAATTGAAACCGGTTACATAATCGTGGAACTTATTCTTGTTCTTTAGTAGTAACCAAATGTACAGTACCATGATAATTCTTGAAACCAATGTGCCAATGGCCGCACCTACTATACCCAATTTTGGAAAGCCAAAAGAACCAAAAATGAGAAGATAATTAAGTACTATGTTGACCACGTTGGCAATAACCGTGGCGTACATAGGGTAACGCGTTTCGGATAGCCCCTCCGTAAATTGTTTAAAGGCTTGAAATATCACTAAAGGAACCAAAGATAAAGCCACTAGATCCAGATAAGGCATGGCCAATGAAACAACCTCTTGGGGCTGCTTCATCAAATACATTAAAGGTTTGGCCAGAAGAATAAGCAAGAACAACGCTACAGAAATCATGGTGCAAAGTATTAGACCATGCTTTAGGGAACTTTTAGCGCTATCCTTGTTACCTGCTCCATCGGCCTCTGCTACCAAGGGCGTAATTGCGGTAGAAAAACCTATGCCCAAGGACATGGCGATAAAAACGAAACTGTTTCCCAGAGAAACCGCAGCTAGTTCAGCGGTTCCTAATTGCCCGACCATAATATTATCAGCAAACTGAACGAACGTATGGCCCAACATTCCTAAAATGACCGGGACGGATAACTTTATGGTATAGCGAAATTCTTTAGTGTACTGGCGCAAGAAAAAAATCTTTGAAGGCAAAGATACTTTTAATTAATAGGACGGATAAACCCCAGTTTCAAAAGAACTATGCTTCGCTACTATTCGGACTAATCTATCTTTTTGGCCGCCTCCCAATGGACGTCCATTTCTTTAAGGTTCATATCCTGTAACGATTTTCCCTCTTTTAGCGCCTCCGCCTCTAAGTATTTGAATCTCTTTGAAAATTTTTTGTTAGTGCGCTCTAGGGCATTCTCCGGATTGATACCCAAGAACCTGGAATAGTTGATCATTGAAAATAGTACATCTCCGAACTCTGCCTCAATCTTATCCCTATCCCCTGCTTTCACCTCTTGCTGTAATTCGGCTAATTCTTCCTGCACCTTTTCAAAAACTTGTTCCGGTTCCTCCCAATCAAACCCTACGCCTGCTACCTTATCCTGTATGCGGTTGGCCTTGACCAATGCAGGCAGACTTTTTGGAACTCCCTCCAGAACACTTATCTTACCTTCCTTCAACTTAATTTTCTCCCAGTTCTGCTTTACCTCTTCTTCGTTGGATACCGTTACATCTCCATAAATATGTGGATGTCGGTTAATGAGCTTTTCACAGATTCCGTTGATGACGTCGCCAATATCAAAACTATCCGTTTCTGAACCTATCTTAGCGTAAAACACGATATGTAAAAGAAGATCTCCCAGTTCATTTCTTACCTCATCCAAATCGTTATCCAGAATAGCGTCACCCAGCTCATAGGTTTCCTCAATAGTGAGATGTCGTAACGTCTGTATGGTCTGTTTTTTATCCCATGGGCATTTTAACCGAAGTTCCTCCATAATGGTTAGCAAACGGTCAAAAGATGCTAATTGTGATGCTCTAGAATTCATAGCCATAATTTGGTTAAAAATACAAATAGCCTGTGTCATTCAAAGGATATTGTTCATTGAATTTTCGTACATTTAAAAGGCGTAAAACCAGAAAACTAAAACATGTCTAGTTTAAAAGTTTATCCAGTTATTTTTTTGATGATGTATATGTTAATTCCCTCAATCAAAGCCCAACAAAAGGATTCAACTAAGACAGACATTACCACTCTGGAGAGCACCCTAGAAACTATAGACATACGAACTATGGACAGAAAAATAGTATTGAAGACCAATAGTCACATAGAAGCGCCTAATTGGTCCCCGGATGGAAAAACCATGATTTACAATAGTGATGGATTACTTTACAGTATTCCTGTATCGGGAGGACAATCAAAACTTATACCTACCGGATTTGCCAGACGCATCAACAATGATCACGGAATTTCTCCCGATGGTAAACAACTGGTCATCAGCGATCAAACGGAAACTGGAAAATCCCTCATTTATACATTGCCCATAAACGGAGGTACTCCTACAAAAATTACGGAAAAAGGTCCCTCCTATTGGCATGGATGGTCTCCCAATGGAAAGACTTTGGCCTACTGCGCGGAGCGAAATGGCAACTATGACATTTATACTATCCCAGTGGAGGGTGGAGAGGAATTACGATTAACGAGCGCCAAGGGCCTTGACGACGGTCCCGATTATGCACCGGATGGCAAAAAAATTTACTTTAATTCCTCCAGAACAGGGACCATGCAGATCTGGCGTATGAACGTTGATGGAAGTAATCAAGAACAAATTACGACCGATGAGTTGCACGATTGGTTTCCACATCCTTCCCCAGATGGTAAATGGATTGCATATGTTACTTTTAATACGGATGTGCCAGCAGATCAACATCCTGCTAATAAGAATGTGATGTTGCGCATTATGAACCTAGAAACCAAAGAAATTAATACGATGGCAAATCTGTTTGGAGGTCAAGGAACTATAAATGTCCCTTCATGGTCTCCAGATTCAACCGAAGTAGCTTTTGTAAGCTATAAACTAAAATAACCCGATAAATATTTATGAATACGCGAAGAGAATTTTTAATAAAATCAAGCCTGGTTTCTGCAGGTGCATTTCTGATTCCCAATTTACTAAGGGCCAATGAATCTAGACAAGTGTACGGAGTACAATTGTATTCTTTTAGGGATGCCATGGCCAAAGATGCAAAGGGCACCTTGGAAAAAATAGCCAGTTTGGGAATAAAAGAAATTGAAACCGCAAGGTCGCAGAAAGGTCATTACTACGGGTTAAGCCCAACCGAAATGAAAAATACTTGTGCCGGTTTAGGAATGAAACTTAAAAGTGGCCATGTACACTTAGATGCCAACTTTGACCAAACCATCGAGGAGGCCGTTGCCTCTGGACAAGAGTACCTAATATGTTCGTCCATGCCCTCTAAAGGCCAGACCATTGACAATTATAAAAGAGTGGCAGAAAAATTTAATAAAGCAGGAGAAGCCTGCAGTATGGCGGGAGTAAAATTCGGTTATCACAATCACGAATATGAGTTTGAATCTGAAAATGGGAAAATCCTATATGATGTGCTAATGGATAACACACAGCCCGATTTGGTGCATATGGAGTTAGACCTTGGCTGGGTCATCATAGCGGGCAAGGACCCCTTGGACTATTTTGAAAAGTATCCTGGGAGATTTCCCTTATGGCACTTAAAGGATATGAATATGGAAAAGAAGGAGAGCACGGAACTTGGCAAGGGTGGTTTAGATGTGAGAAGTATGATGAAACACAAAGAACAATCCGGAGTTAAGCATATTTTCATAGAACAGGAAGAATATGAAAGCACCCCTTTTGAAAGCATGGAACACAATATGAAGTATTTGAACAATTTGTAATAAAGTATGAAATCGATTTCACAGTTTTTATTCACGAGTGTTGTTGTGCTTTTTAGTTATTCCGGTTTAGCTCAGGGTGAGTCTATTATCGCCGATGGTGCAAAATTAACCTTGGTTTCCGATGAATATCAGTTTACAGAAGGTCCGGCAGTTAATAGTGAGGGTGACGTATTTTTCACGGACCAACCAAACGATAGAATTTTAAAGTGGGACGCGGATAGCAATAGCGTATCTACATATATGCAGCCCTCCGGGCGTTCCAACGGACTTTATTTTGATCACAGCGGTAACCTTTTGTCCTGTGCCGATGAAAAAAATGAGCTTTGGCGCATAGATCCTGAAAAGAATGTAACCGTACTCATTGATAATTTTGAAGGGGAAAAATTAGGTGGACCCAACGACCTGTGGGTAGACCCAGAAGGGGGTGTTTACCTCACCGACCCTCTGTACGACCGCCCTTGGTGGAATCCTTCAGTTGAACGCATCAAAGAACGCCGTGTCTATTATCTTTCACCAACTGGTGACGAGCTAAAAATCGTAGCTGAAGATTTTGTTATGCCCAACGGTATTATAGGCTCTGCAGATGGAAAGACCTTATTTATTGCCGACATAGGCGACAAAAAAACTTATGTCTACATGATAAACGAAGATGGAAGCCTAGCCAACAGGAAACTCTTCTGCGAGCTAGGTTCAGATGGAATGACGTTGGACAATGAAGGAAATCTGTATTTGACGGGGGACGGGGTAACCGTGTTTGATTCCGAGGGAAATCAAATTGAGCATATCGTTACCGGTGAAAAATGGACGGCCAATGTCACTTTTGGAGGAAAGGATCAGAACGTGCTTTTTATAACCGCTATGGATTCGGTGTATACCTTAGAAATGAACGTTCACGGAGTTCGCTAGTTAGAAAAAGGTAAAATCAATCTTAAATCAACAATCATGAAAAACATTTTCAAAAAGAATACTTCTAAAGAGCTTATAGCTAGGATAGAAAAATTAACCCCAGAAACACAACCCTTGTGGGGTAAAATGAGCGTGTCTCAAATGATGGCACACTGTAATGTAGCCTATGACATGACCTATACTGACAAGTACCCGAAGCCAACAGGTTTTAAAAAATTCCTGATAAAACTATTTGCGAAGAACTTAGTGGTAGGTCCAAAGCCCTATAAGAAAAACATGCGGACCGCTCCAGAATTCCTGATTACAGATTCCAGGGATTTTGAAAAGGAAAAGCAAATCCTGATTCAGAATATCATTAAAACCCAAGAACTTGGTGAAGACCATTTTGAAAACAAAGAATCCCATGCCTTTGGACCGCTAACTTCTGCACAATGGAATACTCTCTTTTACAAACACCTCAACCACCATTTAGAACAGTTCGGGGTTTGACACTGTCTTTACGGTTGTCTCGTATAGACCAAACTTTGAATACCAGGGAGATCTTCGTTTCTAGATTCTCTTAGTGTATCCCCACTTAATGTGATAGGGCTAAAACCAACGCGATTAAGACTTAAAACGTTATTCTGAAAAGACCAATTTCCAGAATAAGAAATGGATTGTTCACATTGTATGGCGTATAAATCCCCCGTAATTGGAGTAATACTTACATCGGTTATGGAAGCTGTCCAATTGCCATTTTCGCTAATTATTAAAAGTCCGGTTAAGCACGGGAGTTCATCTACCATATTTGTAGAAGCAGTCCCATCATCGTTAGGGTCTTGCGGAATGCTTACATTCACTTCGGTAAGGCTCCAAGTTCCCACTACCAATGGTGTTGCTGTAGAATCCGTGGCACCATCGTCGGATGAGCATGAGACCAACGCTATCAACAGAGATAACCCAAGGATATATTTCAAATATTTCATAGTAAAGTTTTGGTAATATTATAAAAAATGAGGTTATAAAAAAATCGTGATGCTCAATTTAACAAGCATAGTGCAATCCTTATTTTACCAAATCGAACATACGGGTATATTTGATAATAAAGCTATTATTTAACGGGTCACCATCCCGGAGATTGTAGTTGTACACCACGAATAATCCGGTATTGGCACGCTCTAACCAACCGAACCTAATATTTGCCGCCCATAACTTATCCGTTGTATTATGTTGTATCAACCCTTGTAAATAAACGTTAGGCTTAAAAGAATACGATAATTGCGTTCTTAAAATGTTGGCCGTAAAATCCCCCACTGGTAACTGAAAGTTATTATACTGAAAGGTAACTTCCGAGTTGAACCGATCCCCAATTCTGTAGGCCGCAGTAACCGTTTCTATATATCGGGTCCCGCCAAAGGAACCCCCTATTACCGACCTTAAATTCACCGAAAACGGTTTACTCCTATTGGTAAAGAAAATAATCTGGGATTCTGCGTGACTGTAATTTCCAGGCTGTACAATGACATTGTCCCCTCTTGAAATATCAAAAGGAAAAACAACGCCCTCCTTGGTAATATTGACACCCGTATGAAGTTCTGATCCACTTTTCCATTCAAAATGATTATCCAAGTGCAAAAAGCTGGTTTCCAGAAAACCATCAAAATTCCAATAACCTCTATAAGAAATATGTGGGCGATACTCCAGAATTTTCGATTCCGGATTTTTTGGTCTTAAATGGTACAGTACAAGTCCTTCCGGTTTTCTAAAGGCCGAACGCAAAAGGAACCCTACCTCGGGGTTAAAGCCCTGTCCGACCTCTGTATATGCCGCTCTTAATTCCCAATTGTTCCAATTATAATCCGTTTGGAACTTAAAGGAGTTGGCATTTATAGTATCATTAGGATCGGAAGTATGGGCATAAAATCCAGACATACGTGCTTTTCTACCCAAGCCAAGTTTTCCATCTAAGGCAATGGTTCTATTAAAATCATCGGATTGTAAACCTTCTTTATTGATAATTGCGGCACCAAGTGCCGTTCTTCCTTTAAATTCGTGGTTAACCCTTGCGACGGTAAAATTATTGGCTTCCACACCAATATCGGAAACCTCTTCCGTCCACATGCTTAAGAGCCCAATATTTGTCCGATTAAGTTTTCCTGAAAGCCGCGCACCACCTATAATCGGAACGATGTTACCATTGTCACCGATTCCAATACGCCTACTAAAGAACAGATCAACCTCACCTGGACTACCAACGCTGAAGAGACCGGCATTCTCCAAGAAAAAGGGTCGCTTCTCGGGAAAAAACAGGTTAAATCGATCAAGGTTCACTTGCTGGTCATCTACCTCTACTTGGGCGAAATCGGTATTGTACGTAAGGTCTAAGGTCAAACTAGGGGTAATACTATACTTCACATCTCCACCTGCGTCAAAGCGGTAATCAGATTTAGGGTCGGTCAAGGCATAGTCCTTGGAGACACTCCCTAAAACATAGGGAATGACCTTGAGATTTCCGGGGCTACGCAATTCCAAACCTGTAAGGGTTCCAGCGAGTGAGAGACGTTTTAAATCGAGACCTAAGGGTATGGGCGACCAATAGGCTATTTCGTTACTTTTTCTAATATTTCTTCTAAAATTGATGCCCCAATCCTTCCCGGACTGAAATCGAAGTGTTCTCAACGGAATTACAAACTCAGCACTCCAACCGTAATCCCCTACACTGGCTTTCACCTCCCAAGAACCGTCCCAGTTCAAATTAAACCCACCAATGGTACCACCCTGTTGGCGGTTGGCATTAAAATTTCCCTGTCCTTCATTGTCTACCTGTGCATCGTATTCCACGCCTAAAGAGTTTGTTCCAAAAACAAATCCGTTCTGACCATCCCTGTACGTATCCAAAATAAAAAGAAAAGCATCGGTGTTGTCCAAGTCCGCGTCTCTTCTGGCATCGGAAACGACTAAATTGTTCGGTCTGGAATCATAACAAACTACGGAGACAAAAAAAGTTTCGGTCGTGTAGGCGATTCTTATTTCTGTTTTCTCCGATGCCGGAATTCCAAAATTAGGCTGGGTTTGGGTCAAATCCCCAAAAGGTTCTATGCTTTGCCAAATCGCATCCTCTATAACTTTTCCGTCTATTATCGGTTCCTCTGAAATGGGTACGGCTAAAGCCGTGGGTCTAATATTGTCTGAAGTTTGACCAAATACAATATTTCCAACTAGCAAAGAAATAACGGTGACAAGAATTTGTTTAAAGTGGGTCATTTTTGGATGATTGGTTCGGTGCTGTAACAGATGAACAAGATACTATTTTTTGTTATGCGACAATTATAAACAGAAAGGTTGATGACAATACGTAGAAAATAAAAATTAACCTAAATCATATTACCAAGGTTAAAAGAATAGCGCTTAGTTTAATTCCGTGTATTTTTTTATCTTACCCGCACTAACCAAAACAAATCTATGACAGCTTATATTTTTGAATTTATAGGTACAGCGATGCTTATTCTTATTGGAAACGGTATCGTTGCCAACCTTGTACTTAAAGGGACAAAGGGTTCCGATTCTGGATGGGTAGGAATCGCACTGGCTTGGGGAATTGCCGTATTTATTGGGGTATTCATTTCTGCCGATGTTAGTGGCGCACACCTTAATCCGGCCGTTACTGTTGGTCTGGCAATTACCAGCAAATTTTCTTGGACGTTGGTTCCTGGATATATTTTGTCACAGGTACTCGGGGCTATGACGGGTAGTCTGTTGGTTTGGCTTACTTACAAAAAACAATACGAGGCTACGGAAGATGCATCGGCCATTTTAGCCACATTCTCAACAGCCCCGGCCATACGCAGTCCGTTTTGGAACATGGTATCGGAAGTTGTAGGGACTTTTGCTTTAGTTTTCGGAGTGTTTTTTATCGCGGGAGGAGCGATGGGCGAAGAAGCGATTTCCCTAGGTTCCCTAGATGCGCTACCCGTTGCACTATTGGTAATGGGAATTGGTTTTGGTTTGGGAGGCCCTACCGGATATGCCATAAATCCCGCTAGGGATTTAGGCCCTAGATTGCTTCATGCGATTTTACCCCTTAAGCACAAGGGTAAAAGTGACTGGCGTTATGCATGGGTGCCTATTGTCGGTCCTATTCTGGGAGCACTTTTGGCGGCTTTGGTATTTATTGGTATAAATTAAAAAATCAGTAATTATAAGTGTTCTGTAAAATTTAAATATTCAAAAACATTATATGAAACCTTTTCTTAGCATACTTTGTGCCTTCTGCATATCGGCTTTAAGCTTAGCACAAAACACTATTAACTTACCTTTTGACAAAAGCCCTGGCGTGACGTGGGAAAGTGAGGAGAAAAATTATTTCTCGGAAATATGGCAAAATCAAGTGGTTACCAATGTATCGGTTCCTACTATGGAAATTTTTAAACCGGAGAAGCCTAATGGAACGAGTGTCATAATTGCTCCAGGTGGTGGTCTTTACGCCCTCAGCATTAAAAGTGAGGGTACGGACGTAGCCAAATGGCTGAACGAAAAGGGCATTACAGCTTTCGTTTTGAAATATAGACTAGTGCCCACCGGTGAAGATGGTGTTGCAGAAATATCCGAGGAAGGCTCAACCAACCCTCAAAGAATTATGGAACGTGTGAGACCGGTTTTACCATTTTCTATTTCAGACGGACTTTCGGCGGTCAGCTATGTTAGGAGTAATGCTAAAGGTCTTGGTCTAAATCCAGAGAAAATTGGTTTTATGGGATTTTCCGCGGGTGGAGCAGTAACCATGGGAGTAACTTTCAATTGTACCGAAGAAAACAGACCTAATTTCATCGTACCTGTATATCCTTGGATGACCGTAATCCCGAAATATGAAGTACCGGAGGATGCACCTCCCATGTTAATCATCTGTGCTACTGATGACCCTTTGGGCCTCGCAAAAGATAGTGCAAACCTATATATGGCTTGGTTGAATGAGAATTACTCCGTGGGACTCCACATGTATGCCAAGGGAGGACATGGATTTGGCATGAAAAAGCAAGGACTTGCCTCCGATAATTGGATTGCTCAGTTTCATAGCTGGGCCTTGAGCCAAGGGTTGACTTTTCCTGTAGGAGGAATGTAATAACATCTATTTCTAAAAATTCCCCTTATGAACCGTATCCTTCGATTAAGTACTTCCTGTGTTATTTTTCTTGCTTTCATAGCACAATTCGAAATAAAGGCACAGACTGTTTCGGCTTTTGAAGAAGAGGTCGAATCCATCACCAAGAAGTATGACACCGTTTGGGACAAGCAAAGGGAGACCATTTTATTTACCGGAAGTTCCAGCGTTAGGTTTTGGAAAACCCTGGAGGAGTCCTTCCCCGACCATCAAATTTTAAATACCGGTTTTGGAGGTTCCCAAGCTTCGGATCTTTTATATCACTTGGATGATTTGGTATTGCGGTACAGACCTAGCAGGGTTTTTATTTATGAAGGGGATAATGATATTTTTGCAAGGAAAAGGCCAAAAGAAATCGTTCAAACAACTTCAGATATCATTTTGCAAATCAGAAATAATAATCCTAATACTAAAATTGTATTGATTTCCGCCAAGCCTAGCATAAGTAGGTGGAAACTTAGAGGAAGGTATAGAAGATTAAATAGAAAATATAGAAATTTAAGTGAGAATGACCCACTTCTGGAATATGTAGACGTTTGGAACCCTATGCTTAACGGTCGTAAGCTTAAAATGGATATTTTTATCGAGGACGGACTACATATGAATCCAAAAGGATACATATTGTGGTACGAGGCCATGAAAGACTTAGTAAATAACCCTTAAAAATTAGAAATGCTTAAAACTACCCTAATTAGATTATTATTTTTAATATCAGTCTTCAGTGCTATTATCGCATGCCAAGAAGAAAAGAGGCAACGTATCCCAATGCCAGAAACCGATTTGGCCAAGGCAAGTCTCATGCCCAAACCTGTAAAGACCATACCCACAAATTCTGCCTTTGCACTAGATCAGTTCACAGCTATCTATACATCCAAAGGTGCCACCGGTTTTGAGGAAGTCAGTAAGTTTTTAGCGGATAAGTTAAAATCAAAAATTAACTTGGACATTCCGGTAAACACAGAGACTACCAATACGGTGGAGCGTGTCATATATATCAATCAGAGCGATAGTTTGGAAATGGACACTCCGGAAGCTTATCAACTCTATATCAATCAAGATTCGATTATTCTAAACGCAAATACTGCTGAAGGGGCTTTTAGAGGAATTCAAACATTACGCCAACTGGTACCGGAGGTTAGTAATGACACGCTTGCCGAACAAAAAATATGGCCAGTGCCTTCCGGAAAGATTTTTGACAACCCTACCTTTTCCTACCGTGGAGCCATGCTGGATGTTGCTCGACATTTTTTTAGTGTAGCGGACGTAAAAAAATATATAGACCTTTTATCCTACTACAAAATAAACGTACTGCACCTGCATTTATCGGACGATCAGGGCTGGCGAATAGAAATCAAGTCCTGGCCTAAGCTAACAGAGGTTGGAGGAAGTACCGAAGTAGGCGGAGAAGCTGGCGGGTTTTACACCCAAGAAGACTATAAGGAACTCGTGCGCTACGCAGCGGAAAGATATATGACCATTATACCGGAAATTGATATGCCAGGACACACCAATGCCGCCTCGGTGTCCTATCCTTTTTTAAACGGTAATGGTAAAACCCCGAAGCTATATGAAGGTACCCATGTGGGCTTCAGTACATTTGACACCCGAAAGGATACGGTATATGCGTTTATTGATGATGTGGTAAGGGAAATCTCGGCCATTACCCCTGGACCTTATTTCCATATTGGCGGTGATGAAAGTCATGTCACCAAAAAAAATGACTATATCTACTTTGTTAATAAGGTGGAAAAAATAGTTCAAAAGTATGGTAAGCGAATGATCGGTTGGGATGAAGTAGCCATAGCGAATATAGATTCAACCTCCATTTCACAATGGTGGGCAAGTGAAGAAAATGCAAAAAAAGCCGTAGAAAAGGGAATGAAAATTATTGTTTCCCCAGCCAAAAAAGCCTATTTGGATATGCAATACGATACCCTTTCCAAACATGGTCTTCATTGGGCTGCCTATATTCCAGTAGATACTGCCTATGTTTGGTCGCCTGAGGAATATGGTGGTATTCCATTAGAGAATATTCTTGGTGTGGAAGCACCTTTATGGTCTGAGACAATTAGTAATATCGACGAATTGGAATATTTGGCCTTTCCGAGGATAATCGGCTATTCAGAATTAAGCTGGAGTATCCCAGAAAATAGGGATTGGGAGGATTATAAGCTCCGCTTGGCAGATCAAGCACCCTTTTTAGACCGTATGAATGTAAAATACTATCCTTCGCCCTTGATTGATTGGAAAAAGAGCAAATTCACCTACGAAACCATTGAAAAGGATTGATTTCACGACTTGAATGGCCGGAAAAACCGATTTATCTGAATTGCTGAAGGAAATGATTCCCAAGCTTAACGAAGGGGAATATGTTTTTTGCACGATAAGGGATATAAACAAAATAGACCGAGGCCTTACTATTGGTGAATTCAAAGAAGCCGAAAGAACAACCGTAATTCTAGAACGGAACAAAGCCGATGAACTTGGCCTTGATTACGCCTATATCGCGGCTTGGATCACACTAACGGTTCATTCCTCCTTGGAGGCTGTAGGATTTACGGCTGCGTTCTCCAACGAGCTGGCAATGCACGGTATTAGTTGCAATGTCATAGCAGGATATTATCACGACCATATTTTTATCGACATAAACCAGTCAGAAAAAGCAATGCAGGTTCTAACGAGTTTATCAAAAAATAGCTAACCTTATCAATTAATTTAAAAGCTTTTGATTTCAATTTCCTATCCCTGGAACTCCATCAGGCTTTTTGGTCTGCCACGTAAAAGTTTCGGCTTTCTTCTTGTCTGGCCATACCTCATCTAAAGTATCGGCATCATAAACCCGACCATTTTTAATTACTTGGTCTATACTGTTCGTATTCCTCAAATCATCCAAGGGATTATTATCCAGTACAAGTATATCCGCCAGTTTACCAGGCTCTAGACTTCCCAAGTCCTCATCCAGCCCAATGGCTTCGGCGCCAATAATTGTTGCAACTCTCAAAGCGTCCATTGGTTTCATTCCACCACTGGCAACTGACCAAAGTTCCCAATGGAACCCGAGTCCTTGTAACTGTCCATGACTTCCAATTCCCGCAAGGCCACCAGCATCAACCAAATCGGCCATAAATTCTGCATGCTTTTTGAATACATGCTCCTCATCCATAAACCAACCTGGTCTTCTCCTACTCTTGTTCGCCAGTTCCTTGTAAGGAGTAAAATATTGGAGCTTTTCGTCTCCCCAAACATTCTCTCTAGAGTAATAATAGTTCTCCGCCCATGGCCCACCATAGGAAACAAGTAATGTTGGTGTCACTGCCATTTTAGAATCCGCGATGGTTTTAATGACATCATCATATATGGGATAAATGGGTAAAGAGTGTTCATGACCCGGATACCCATCTATCAATTGCGTCATATTCAATTTAAAATCTAAACCGCCTTCTGTGGTTGGCATTAATTTTAAGTCCTTACAAGCCTCAATGACCCATTGGCGTTGTTGACGGTTACCGACCAAGTACATTTTTATGGTCTTGGTGTCAAAATAGTCACTGTATTGCTTTAAAACCTCCTTGGTCTGTTTCAGACTTTCTAACTGGTAGCCCCAAAACCCTAATCCCGGGCCAGTACTATATATCCTTGGACCGTCAACCATACCAGCTTCTACCATATCCGAATAGGATAATACATCGGTAGTTCCTGTTTGCGGGTCCCTTGTTGTGGTGACACCATAAGCGAGATTAGCGGCATACATCCAAACTTGATTCTTATGGACACCCCAAGCCGGTCTTAAGTGGGCATGTGTATCCACAAATCCTGGAATAATCGTTTTTCCAGATACGTCGATTTCTGTGGTTCCATCTGGAATTGACAAACTCCCAGAAGTTCCAACGCCTTTTATTCGGTTATTCTCAATAAGAACATCCCCATTTTCTATAACCGCTTCATCCTTCATAGTAAGGATTCTACCACCTTTCAATAAAAGGTTTCCTTTTGGGGTGTCTTTTTTATAAACGATTTTGATCTTAAACTCATCTGCCCTGAAAACGGGAGTATCTTTTTCATCCTCTTTATTATCTAACCTAGTAGAATCCTTCTCTATTTCCGTTTTCTTTAGCTCTTTTTCCGCCTTTTTAGCTTCCGCCAGACTGTCATTAAATTTCTTCCCTTCTTCAATTATATATCTAAAGTGACTTGCACCAAGGGACCAATGCACTTTTTTACTATCATTGGACCACGTAGGGAATTCTCCACCAATTACCGTTAGTTTCATAGCGGGGAAAGCGGCATCATCTACCTTGGCTACCGAAACTGTAGGAGTCTTTCCATATCTTGGAATAGTAGCCGTATATATGTCATTATTTATTTTTGCCAAAACGGATTTGCCATCTGGAGAAATTTTAACCACACTGGGTTTTGAAGATTTATCCTTGTCATCCGCCTCAGTCATTGTTGGTAATAGGCTGTGGTCATCAAGAATGTCCTGAGAACCATAGGTGACTATTCCTTTCAGTTTAATGTGTTCCTTTTCATCCGTACCGTCCCAACGGATAGATACTAGCCCTTTTTCATCATGGCTCAAATAAATACGATCATCCACTTTTGTAAAATGTGGCATTTGTCTTCCTTTGGTCTTGTCGATTAAGTTAGTCTCTCCCCCATCAGAAGAAACCCAGACCAAATCCTCAATATTTCTACTGGAAAAAAGACCTAATAAATCTTGAAAAGATTGTGAACTGCCCCTATGAAAAGCAATTCTATTTTGTTTGTAAGACCATTCCGGATAGGTGTACAGTCCTGGTTTGTTAGTCAACTGTATAGGTTTAGGCCTTCCGTCAACATTAATCTTATAAAGATGTCCCCCATTTTCATCCCAAGTGGTGAAAGCCAAAAATTTACCGTCGGGAGACCACGAGGGCTGTGCCTCTATGAAGTCATTTCCCGTAAGTCGCCTAGGAGTACCATTAGGAAAATCCATCACGTACAATCTGTTCAATGCTGTAAATGCCAATTTTGTACCATCAGGTGAAGGTTTGGCGTCTCTAATCTGGGTTGCCAGTGCATCTTCCGTATCTTTTATGGGATATTTAAAAGCCAACCTTGGCCCCATATCCAACTCCACCGCGACCTTAAAAGGTATTTCGGTTGCCTCGTTGTTCCCTAAAGAAATTTTATAAATTTTGCCACCGTAGGAGGCAATCAGATGTTTGCTATCCGGGGTAAAGGACATACCGGGCAGAACACCTAAAGCTGCAATGGACTCCTGCTCATCTCTTTGAACGGGATATGCAAGCCATCTTTCATCGCCTGAGGAAAGGTTTCTTAAAACCAATCCTGTTTCGGCTTCAAAACGAGTACCATAAACCAACCAATTACCATCCGGAGACAATGTAGGGGTAAAAGCCGAGCCGTATTTTGATGTAATTACGGCCATGTCCGAATCCTCCATATCGTAAGTGCCAATCTGATATTGTGGTAGTTGGGCATTATAGTTCCAAGCGTTCTGGCGCTGGGAAAAATAAACCAACTTTCCATCGGGACTTGCGGCTGGATCAATGAGTTTTATATTCTCGGGCTTATCTACCAACTGACTTCCTGAACCTCCATCTTTGTGGTAAATATGAGGTTTAATATTTCTTCTACCCTTTACCCCTATCAGATATTCCCCATCTGCAGTCCATTCCGCAGAAAAGAAATTATGCTTTTTTTCTTTGGTAATTTGTTTGTCCTCTTTTGACGCTAAATCCAAAGTCCAAATGTTGTCCGAACCACTTTTATCCGAAATAAAAACTAGACTTTTTCCATTTGGACTGTATCTGGGGTGCACATCATATTGCATACCAGACGTAATCCTCGTAGCACTACCGCCAGTAATCGGCATGGTATATATGTCACCCATTAAGTCAAAAACGATGGTCTGACCGTCCGGACTAACATCTAAGGAAATCCAAGTTCCCTTCTCCGTTGTGAATGAAATTTTCCGTTCCGGTTCTAGAGGAAGTTCTTTGGTAGCTTTCTTATCAGCCTCATCATTCTGGGCATGGATGATAGTTAAACTGATTAGAAAAAAAGTGATAGAAACTGTTTATAGGAGAAGCGCATGATGGTATTTTTATTTGAATTAATCCTCCTAAATATAAACATTACTTTTATCCCTGCGCCATAAAAAAAGCCCCGATTTTACAAACGGGGCTTGAAAGTTTTAAGGTAATATTTACTATTCCTCTTCCGAGGCTTCTGCTTCAGTCGCTTCAGGGCTGATATCTGAAAAATCGGTTATTTCTTTATCGACCAATATATTATACCATTGAATGATTTTCTTTATGTCACTCGCATATACCCTGTCCTCGTCGTAATTGGGGAGAACCTCAAAAAAATACTCTTCCAATTTTATCTTCTCATCCTTATGATTTACGGAAGTCTTCCCTCCATTTTCCTTCTTCTGTATTTTTAGAAAAACCTGGCGCAGTGGCAGTTCTTCCTCCAACGTGTAAATAGCAATTTCTGACAGTACACTTACGTTACTCCTTAAGCCGACACTTATTTTTTTGCCGTCCAATAAGGATTCGGCCACAAATCCTGTCCTTGTCTGTGTAATTAATTTGTATAATCCTGGTTTTCCTGCAACGGAAAGTATTTTTTCCAACCCCATAGGTTAAGTTAAAGTTTAAGTGAGCAAATATTATATTTTTCTATTGATTTAGTATAGGATTTAACGTCCTTTTTTTAGGCCGGGAAAGCGCATCCTATAATCCACATCGATTTTTCCTTTTGAAATGTTGGCCAGTCTTCCCTTTATCAAGCGTTTTTTTAAGGACGAAAGTTTATCCGTAAACAGAACACCTTCAATGTGATCATACTCGTGCTGGATAACCCGTGCCAATAAGCCATCAAAAGTCTTGGTGTGCTTTTTAAAGTTCTCGTCCTGATAGGTGATTTTAATAGTGTCCTTTCTGCTTACATCCTCGCGGACATCCGGAATACTTAAACAACCTTCATTAAATGCCCATTGCTCACCGGTTTCCTCCTCTACGTGGGCATTGATAAAGACTTGTTTAAATCCCTCCAATTCCTTTTTTTCATCTAACGTTAAATCCTCATCATCCGCAAAAGGAGTGGTATCCACAATAAATAAACGAATAGGCAGTCCAATTTGCGGTGCGGCAAGACCAACCCCGTTCGCGTTGTACATAGTTTCCCACATATTAGCAACCAAATCCTTTAGGTTTGGATAATCCTTGTCAATTTCCTGTCCTATTTTGCGTAATACAGGATCACCATAAGCTATAATCGGTAAAATCATTATTTATTCTTTAAATCTTGTTCTAAGTACATTTCCAGAATTGAGCCACTGAACGAGGTCAAAATACAAAAATGTAAGTTTAAATCTCTTCTTTCCGTTCGGCGGAGTTCCTTTTTTCTTAGTTGGGTCCTTTATAAATTTTATATGTTCTAAATTGGAAAGCCCTGGAATTTTATCAAAAGAAAAAGATAGTTTATGCTTAAAATCCATTTGATGGAACTCTTGGATATCCTCCTGCGAGACTCTTCGCCTATCACAGATGGTAAAAAAGTAATTGTCCTTATTCTCATGGGCCAACATTCGCTCCCTTCTTCTGACCCACTTTTCATTGGCCTCTTCATTATTCTGGTAGTGTTGAAAGTGAATCTCCACATCACCTAATAGTCCTATGGGATAATCGTTATATGCTTCAGGATATTTGGAAGTCTCACAAAAAACCAGTTCCATTTTCATATAGGTATCAAAATCTCTCAACAATTTCATATAACAGGGGCCGAACAAAAACAGACCAACAAAGGGCGTATTGTAGGGTTTTCCCAACCATTGATAGGCTTGTCCTCCCCAGCAATTTCTACTAATCAATACAAAGTTCTTATTCTTTAACGCGGACCTATCTGCTTTTTGGTAATACGAATCAAAAAAATGTCGGATTTTACGTTTGATAAAAATTTCGGGTCTTTTGAACATATCGCGCTAAATCCTTTCCATAAATGATTGAAGAATAATTGTTGCGCTAATCTCGTCTACCAAAGCCTTGTTCCTTCGTTGTTTCTTCTTTAGACCTGAATCCAGCATCGTCTGAAAGGCCATTTTAGAAGTAAAACGTTCATCATGTCTTAAAATCTTCACGTCTGGAAATTGCTGTACTATTTTTTCCAAAAAAGGCTTTATTAGGGCTTCTGACTCCGACGGTGTATTGTCCATTTGTTTAGGTTCTCCAACGACTATGGTAGATACCTTTTCTTCTTTCAAATAACCGGTTAAAAAGTCAAAGATTTCTGGAGTAGGTATGGTCGTTAGACCTGATGCGATTAGTTGCAACTCGTCCGTAACAGCAATTCCAATGCGTTTTGCCCCATAATCTATTGCCAGAATCCTCCCCACTTTGAATTTTTAGCAAAAATAAAGGATAATTTGTTATATGATGATTAACACTTAGAGAATTACTTTGCTTCAACCTATCTTTGAACGAAATATTGAGGACACATGAACGATTTAAAGCAGATAATAGAAAAAGCATGGGAAGAAAGGGCCATGTTGAAGGAAGCGAAAACTCAAGAAGCCATACGGGAAGTCATTGACCTGATTGATGCCGGGAAACTGCGCTGCGCAGAACCTACTGCAGATGGATGGCAAATTAACGAGTGGGTTAAGAAAGGTGTAGTACTCTATTTCCCCATTCAGAAAATGGAAACCTTAGAAGCGGGAATCTTTGAATACCATGATAAAATGCCCTTAAAAAGAGGGTATGCCGAAAAGGGAATCAGGGTCGTGCCTAACGCCGTGGCAAGGCATGGGGCTTACATCTCGCCCGGCACCATACTCATGCCGAGCTACGTAAATATTGGAGCTTATGTAGATAAAGGTACTATGGTGGATACTTGGGCTACCGTGGGGAGTTGTGCACAGATTGGGAAGAATGTCCACCTTAGTGGGGGTGTTGGTATTGGAGGAGTTTTAGAGCCGCTACAAGCTGCGCCGGTAATTATAGAGGATAATGCATTTATAGGGTCTCGATGCATTGTTGTAGAAGGTGTTAGGGTAGAAAAAGAGGCCGTATTAGGTGCAAACGTTGTTTTGACAGCCTCAACAAAAATTATTGACGTAACCGGTTCCAGTCCCGTTGAAATTAAAGGTAGGGTTCCCGCCCGTTCAGTTGTTATACCAGGGAGTTACACCAAAAAATTTCCCGCTGGAGATTTTCAAGTGCCATGTGCTCTGATTATAGGTACAAGAAAGGAAAGCACCAATAAAAAAACATCTTTGAACGATGCACTCAGGGAATACGGTGTCTCCGCATAAAATTTGTAGGAATTTTAGGTAAAATATAATTTTTAGGTTTTTTTTTAGTTATAACTTTGTTGACTCTAGTTTTAAAAAACCTACTTACTTAGATTACTATGGAAGGTACACAAGATAAAATAAGCGCCTTGATTATAACCTATAACGAAATAGGTTACATAGATAAGTGTCTGGAATCTGTATCTTTTGCCGATGAAATCTTGGTAGTTGATTCCTTTAGTACTGACGGTACGTATGAGTACCTAACCGACCATCCCAAAGTAAGGGTCATTCAAAATCCGTTTGAGAACTTTACAGCACAGAAATCGTTCGCTTTAAAAAATGCGAAGAATGATTGGATATTGTTCTTGGATGCCGATGAAATTGTGTCAGAGGGATTAAAGAACGAAATACAAAGTACTGTAGCTGAAGGGACCGACGTAGCCGCTTTTTGGTTTTATCGTCAATTCATGTTTCAAAATGAAAAATTGAGGTTCAGCGGTTGGCAAACTGATAAGAACTATAGGCTTTTTAGAAAAAGTAAGGCAAAATTCTCCGATAGTAAGATTGTGCATGAAACCTTGGATGTTAACGGCAAGTCCGGCATTTTCAAGGAAAAATTGGTTCACTATTGCTATAAAAATTACGAAGATTACAAGGAGAAGATGTTGAAGTATGGAAGACTAAAAGCTATCGAGTCCTTCTATACCGAAAAGCAGTTCAACTATTTCTTAATGGTACTTAAGCCCACTTGGAAATTTTTCAACCACTATATACTTAGACTTGGCATATTAGATGGTAAGAAAGGTTTTATCATCTGTTATTTAAACGCCCTTGGTGTACTGGAAAGGTTCAAAGAACTTAAACGCCTAGAGAAGAAAAATCAGCTAGCTTACTATTTGGTTATGCCGTAGTGTGTCCAAACGCGTTTTTCACGCTTGGTTTTTTTACGTATCCCAACATTTTTAGCAATGGATTCGGGCGTCTTGTACCCTCTTTTATGATCCAGGTGCACACATACGGCACTATATCTTAGCTGTTTGGATTTTATTCCAAAGTTAAAAAGCCTTTCACCGAGTTCTCTATCCTGACCTCCATATTGCATACGTTCGTCAAAGCCATTAACGTTTAGTATATCCTTTTTCCAACCGGACGAATTATGACCGTTCCAACTAGCATTGGTAGGCGTAATCCAATTGAGTAATTTGGAAATGAGTCCGTTTGCTGTCAACTTGTTGTTTTTAAATGTCTGAGGAATACCCATTTCTTTCAACCAGTTGATATTAAAGCAGTTTTGTTTCTCAATGTCCTCCAAGGTGATGGCTTTTGATATGTTCATAGGAAGCATATAATATCCCCCGGAAATAAAATAACCCTTCTCCTTGTTTATATAATGTACCTGAACAAAATCCTCTCGGGGTATACAGTCGCCATCGGTCATGATGATATAGGATGCCCTACAAGCCTTTACGGCTTTGTTCAAAATTCTGGACTTCTGAAAACCGTCATCCTCCTGCCAAACATGAACAATTTCGTAATCGACTTCCTTGGCCATTTCTTCTATCAGCAATCGTGTAGAATCCCTAGAACCATCGTCCGCTATTACGACCTCGAAACTTTTGAATATTTGCTGATTAAATCCCCACAGCACCTTTTTCAGCCACTCCTCGGCATTATAGGTGCTTACAATCACGCTTATTTTTGGAACCTCAACGGTGTTGCTCATAATTGCACAAAAATATAAAAGTCTTCCAGTATCTTTGGATTAACCAAAAGATAATGTCAGATAAAAAGAAAATAGCGCTTGTTGAGCTTACGACCTATCACGAAGAATGTCTGTACTCCCAAGTTCAATTTCTTCACGATGCCGGCTATCAAGTTACTTTAATACTTAATCCAAGGAATTCTAGAAATGTTGATTCCTATGGAATTTCAAAAGGTTACATTAAATACTATAATCCAAGGGCAACCGCATTTTTTCTAAAAAGGATAAGCAACTGGTTTTCTTTATACCAGTACATCACTAAAAATTCCTTTGAAAAGATAATTTTCAATACGGCAAGCTCCAACAAAGAAACGATTGCGTTGACTTATTTTTTACCGAAACGTATCAGAAGGTATGGGATCATACATAACCTGCGTAAATTAAATGAAAGTACGTCCCAAAAAATTGTGAACAAGAAACTAAAGGACTACTATGTGCTCAACGATTTCTTATTGGATTCCAGTGAAATCGATGATAAAAGCATACGATTACATTCCTTCTACCCTATTTTTTTCCCTCGCTACAAGCTTAAGAAAACAATTGAAAAAAACGAAGATTATTGGATTTGTATACCGGGTGAATTAAATTACAAAAGGCGTGATTATGATATCGTCTTAAAGGCCTTATCCAAATTAGATAAAGTTGGAAAAATCAAAGTGGTTATTTTAGGGAAAATGCCCTATGATGCCCCTGCGACTATAAAATTTCTCAAACAAATTGACAAATTGGGGTTGAAAAAGTATTTCATCACCTTTTCCGATTTTATTGAAAACGAAGATTTTCATTCATACATAAAAAAATCCGACTTTATAATGGCGCCGGTATCTTTGACCGAGCAACATTACCTGAAATTTAAAATTACGGGGGCCTATAATTTAGCATTTGCCTATCAAAAGCCATTAATATGTCCTAAAGAGCTGGATATAATTCCAGATTTAAAGGCCAATTCTCATTTCTATGAAGATGAAAATTCCTTGGCTAAAATATTTAAAGGTATAACGAACGAAAGGTTACCAAAATTGGAATTGTACCATGATGAGAAATGGCAATATTCGGTACAACAAAAACAATACATCCAACTCCTATTAAAATCTGATTATGGAAAAAATTGATTTTTCGACTGAATTAAACAAGTGCTTAGAGGTACTCCACAGTGGGGGCCTTATCCTCTATCCTACGGATACCGTTTGGGGCATTGGCTGTGATGCTACCAATGAGGAGGCGGTCAGGAAGGTTTACAGACTAAAAGAGCGCAATGATAGCAAGGCTTTAATTTGCCTGGTTGCAAACGATGCAATGCTAGAGAAACATGTTGAAAAGGTACCTGATTTAGCTTATGACATCATGGATTTATCCACAAAACCTACGACCATTATCTATGACAATCCCAAGGGAATAGCAAAAAACCTGGTAGCTTCTGATCAAACACTTGCCGTTCGGGTCGCCTCGGACAAATTTTGCAGATACCTTATAAATAAATTCAAGAAGCCAATTGTGTCTACCTCTGCAAATAAAGCTGGCGGAACAACGCCAAGAAGTTTCAAAGAAATAGACAAAGCCATTTTATCAGGTGTGGACTATGTGGTAAATTTGCATCGGGAAACTATTACTTCGAACCCCTCGTCCATTATCCGTTTAGGGAATGATGGGACGGTCCAAGTAATAAGGGAATAATGGCGAAAGAACAAAATGAACCACAGGCAAGCGCTTAAACAAGAAGTTTTTAAAATCATTGGCAAAAGTGCGGACGAACTTCAGGTCGATGCCTATGTCATAGGTGGTTTTGTACGGGATTATTTCTTACAGAGAGGGGACGCCAAAGATATTGACATTGTCGCTGTAGGCAGTGGAATAGAACTGGCACAAAAAGTTTCCTCCCAGCTTATGGAAAATCCTAAGGTATCGGTCTTCAAGAATTTTGGGACCGCTATGATAAAACATGGGGACATAGAGCTGGAATTCGTTGGTGCAAGAAAAGAGAGCTATACCTGCAATAGCAGAAAACCTATTGTAGAGAATGGCACTTTGGCGGATGATCAGAATAGAAGGGATTTTACCATAAATGCCTTGGCACTTTCCTTAAACGAAAGGGATTTTGGAAACCTTTTGGACCCTTTTGACGGAATAGGAGATCTTGAAAAAAAATTATTAGGACGCCTTTGGAACCCGGAATTACTTATTCCGATGATCCTTTAAGAATGCTTCGCGCCATCCGTTTTGCAACGCAATTAGAGTTCACCATTGAAACCAAGTCATTTGAAGCCATAGCAACGAACAAGGAAAGAATACAAATTATTTCCGGGGAGCGTATCGTAGATGAACTGAACAAAATTTTAGCAACGAAGAAACCTTCCAAAGGCTTTTCCTTATTGCTCAAAACCGGGCTCTTGGATTTTATTCTACCGGAACTTACCGCATTACAGGGCATAGAAGAAGTGGAAGGTCAAAAACATAAAGATAACTTTTGGCATACCTTGGAAGTGGTCGATAATATTTCTGAAACTACAGACAACCTCTGGCTCCGCTGGGCGGCACTTTTACATGATATAGGCAAGGCTCCTACAAAGCGTTTTCACAAAAATAGGGGTTGGACTTTTCATGGGCATGAATTTGTAGGCTCCAAAATGGTTAATAAGCTCTTTAAGAGACTACATATGCCCCTGAATGAAAAAATGAAGTACGTTCAAAAAATGGTACTCATGAGTTCCCGCCCACAAATTTTATCGGAAGATTTTGTGACAGATTCAGCGGTAAGGAGATTGGTCTTTGATGCAGGTGATGATGTTGATGACCTTATGACATTATGCGAAGCAGATATCACTACCAAGAACTCTAAAAAACAACGGAAGTATAAAAACAATTTTAAGCTTGTAAGAGATAAGATTATTGAAGTTGAGGAAAGGGATCGTATTAGAAATTTCCAACCACCCATCAGCGGTGAGGAGATTATGAAAACTTTTGACCTTAAGCCATCTAAGGAAATTGGAATTATCAAGGAAGCAATCAAGGAAGCAATCCTTGACGGAGAAATTCCAAATGAATACCATGCGGCAAAGGAACTAATGTTGCAAAGAGGTAAAGCCCTAGGATTAAAAACTATTGATTAAAAGAACTGTGAAATTTAGAAAAATTGCCAAAACGGCGTTGATATTGGTCTATTTAGTAATTGCCGCCGGTGCGGTTGTACGTATGACCGGAAGTGGCATGGGGTGTCCGGATTGGCCCAAGTGTTTTGGATATTATATTCCACCTACTGATGCATCCGAATTGGATTGGCAACCAAACACAGCTTACAAAGAAGGTCAGGTTATAATTCTGAACAAAGAATTACGAGTTTCCAAACAGGATTTCACCACAAATGAAAAGTACGAAGAAAAAAACTGGGAGCCCTATACCAAGCATGATTATGCCATTTTTAATCCGTGGCACACGTGGATAGAATACATTAATCGCCTATTAGGTGCGCTGGCCGGTTTGGCGACACTTGTTCTAGCCTTTGCCTCTCTTAAGTATTGGAAACGTCAAAAAAGGGTGACCATTTTGTCTTGGTTAGTTGTCTTCGGGATGGGATTTCAAGCTTGGTTGGGAGCAACGGTAGTTTATTCTGTTCTGGAACCGGTCAAAATAACCACCCATATGCTTATGGCCCTGCTTATAGTAGCCATGTTGTTATATATCATATTTACAGTAAACATGGAAGACAAGACTATTAGGTACGACAAAACGACCTTAAACATTGCCATTTTTGCTCTATCCCTAACTTTGGTACAAATTGTTTTGGGTACACAGGTACGCCAATTCGTAGACGACCAAATAGATTTAGTCGGATATGAAGCTAAAAACCTATGGCTTCAAGATCCGTCCCTTCAGTTTTACATTCATCGTTCATTTTCAATTTTAGTGACCTTGGCAAATATTCTTTTGGCCTATCGCATTTTAAAATTGAATCTGGGACATTTCAAGATTTATTGGATTTTATTCATTCTTATTATTGAGGTTTTTACCGGAATCGCCATGTACTATCTAGATTTTCCGTTCGCTAGTCAACCACTTCATTTAATTTTGGCTTCAATTTTATTCGGGGTTCAATTCTATTTGGTTTTAGAAGCTTTAAAGCCTACTAAAAGTCTTAAAACTTCGTAACTTTGCATTCCCGCAAAATTTAAGGTATGGTTTATAAGATAAGGGTGATTTTAGATGCCGATGACGATATTTTCAGAGACTTGGAGATAGAAGCGAAGAGTAATTTAGAAGATTTCCATAACGCCATTACACAGGCTTTCGGCTTCCTAGGAAATGAAATGGCTTCGTTTTACACCTGTGACGAAAAATGGAAACAAGATGAAGAAATAGCGCTGTTCGACATGAGCGAAACTGGTAGCGATGTACGTTTAATGAACGAGACTTATCTAGAAGATATACTTACGGAACAAAGCCCAAAACTTATCTATGTTTACGATTTTCTGAGTATGTGGACGTTTTTTGTTGAATTGGCGGACATCACCGAAAAAGAGGATGGCCGAGCCTATCCCAATGTCCTGTTCAGTTTTGGCGAATTACCCGAAACACCTCCCGAAAAAAATTTTGAATCTGAGAATAGTGCCTTTGATTTTGACGATACTTTTGAGAATTACGATGACCTTGATTTCGACGAAAATTGGAACTAGTTCAGTTGACACAGACTGTTGACAGTTGACAGTTGACAGTTGACAGTTGACAGTTGACAAATAAAAAAAATTACAGAATAGTCCTAACCCCTAACAAAACAATGATTAACCTATACGCTACCCAAATTGAAACAATTTCCATCCATAGAGTTGGAAATAAGAATAAAAATGAAAGTGTCTTTTTGTCCAGCGAACCCGTTACCCTAAACGACGAAACTACAGGACTTCTTAAGGAATATTTTTTTAAGCCTTTCAGGGAAAAAGAGGAGAACTATTTTAAGTTTACCAATGAAGTGGATTTAGAGTTCAATGAACTCTATAAGATTGCAGATGAGATTTTTGCCGATGCTTCCAATACGCACCACAGTTCTAAAAAGATTGCAACGCACTTATTCGAACAGAGCAAACATCCACATATTAAAAGTGGCGAAGTCTATGTAGCTCACTTGACCGGGGTCCTTTTGGACAATGAGAAGGTTGACGCGGTTGGAATATTTAAGAGTGAGTTAAAACAAGATTTTCTTCAGTTTAAGGAAAAGGATTCCAATCTGGATATTATCGTGCAACAGGGAATTAACATTAATAAGCTAGATAAAGGCTGCCTAATCTTTAATAAAGACAAGGAAGAAGGCTATAAGGTACTTTCCATAGATAGTAATAAATACGATACAAAATATTGGTTAGAGGATTTTTTAGGAGTAAATCCGCTATCCGACGACAACTTTAAGACCAAAAACTACCTTAAATTCTGTCAAAATTTTGCCAAGGACGTAGTTTTACCGGCAGAAGACAAGCAACAGGAAGTATTGTTCATGAACCGAGCGGTCAATCATTTTGCCAAGAATGATGCTTTTGAAGAAAGTAATTTTCTAAACGAGGTGATGGAGAATCCGGAATTGATTCCTGAGTTCAAGAATTATAAAGTTGAAAAAGGACCAAAGTACAGTATTGAGGATGTTTCTACGTTTGACATTGCTAACAAAGCCGTTTCCGATGCAAGAAGAAAAATTAAAAACGTTATCAACCTGGATACGAATATTCAGATAAAACTTGATTTCATCAACCCAGAGTCAGCCGAAAAATTTGTAGAAAAAGGTTGGGATGAAGAACGCCAAATGTATTATTACTTAGTTTATTTCAACAAAGAGCAAAAAAGTTAGGGGACTTTAATAGTCTGCTCAATAATCTGCTTCATACTTACGTCTTCATAATTACGACGCACAAAATTCAGGGCTAGGTCCAAAACCTCACCCATAGTTTCGCATTTTTTAAACTTAAGATCTTGTGTTAGTTCTTGAATTTGTTCCCGGAGTAGTACAATATTCTCGGGCGTGGATATCTTGTCCTTCTTACAAATATTGCGCAATTTTTTAATACGGTTCCCCGAACTTAAAATTCTTTTAGCAACAATAGACCGTTCTTCTAGTTTATATTGATCTACGGAATCACGGAGCAATTTATGCCGCACCAATTCTACCATCTGATAATTTTCCTTGAAAAATTGCGGACGATATACTTTCAGTTTACCCTCAAAACACTGCTGATCAAAATCTATAGCTCTTATTTTATAGACGACATGATCAAAATCATGTGTTGGCACAATGACATAGTTGTAGGAACGCATATCCCCTAAAAGGCGAATCATACAGCGTTCGTTAAACTTCACGAATTCCTTTGCCAATTGGGCCTTCTCGGCTTCCGAACATTTTGGAAGCATTTGCTTGATGAACTCATCTCCAGGTATCCCGGCAATATGTTCTTCAATCAACGTATCCTTATAGACCAAGAAATTCAGATTATAGGGAGACAGCATATGTTCCAATTCCAATCCGTAAATTCTGGAAGCATCAGTTTTCTTTATGTAGAAATATGTAAAGTTATCATTAAGAATATTCCGGATTTTTATTCGAAAGGGCTTAGAATTTCCAAACGTGCAAAAGTCCACTGCATCAACATTTAAGTATTGGTGAATGTTGTTGCTACCATCCGAATGCAGAATGGAGTACACTTTCTTTAAACTATCATCTATCTCCCTACGATCAAATTCCGAATAATAGACCCTTATCCAAAGGGTATCCTCGTCATTTGCATTATAGACAACCACAGAACCGGCAAACCGCAGTAAGTCATCATAAAAAATAGGTATTTCTATTTTACGACTGTAATGGTCCAAATACGTATCCAAATCCTTGCTCACCGGATATGCAGGTTTTTTTTTGGACATCAAACGTTCATCGGACATGGGCAGTTGTTTAAAATAACCTTATTTTTTGTAACAAAGTTAGGCTTTCTTCGTCAACTTAGTATATCAATCAAAACAATCACCATCTTGGAGAAAATACTCACCGTTGAAAATCTCACCAAAAAATTTGGCTATTTAACCGCAGTTAAAGACCTGTCATTTTCTATTGAAAAGGGTAATGTCTATGGTATTTTAGGCCCCAATGGGAGTGGGAAATCCACCACTTTGGGTATTGTCTTGAATGTAGTAAACAAAACCAAAGGTAATTTCTCTTGGTTTGGAGGCAACACCTCTACCCACGAAGCACTTAAAAAAGTAGGGGCCATAATAGAAAGGCCTAATTTTTATCCCTATATGAGTGCAGTTCAGAATCTGAAGCTCGTATGTAAGATAAAAGAAGTAGGAGAAGATAAGATAGAGGAGAAATTGGAGTTGGTTGGGCTGTTAGACCGTAAAAACAGTAAATTCAAAACCTATTCATTAGGAATGAAACAGCGTTTGGCCATCGCCTCTGCCCTACTGAACGACCCTGAGATACTTATTCTTGATGAACCCACCAACGGTCTGGACCCACAGGGTATACACCAGATTAGGGAAATTATAAAGAAAATCGCCTCAGAAGGAACCACCATATTGTTGGCCTCGCACCTCTTGGACGAGGTGGAAAAGGTATGTAGCCACGTAGTCATTCTTAGAAAAGGCGAAAAATTGTATTCCGGCCGTGTGGACGGAATGTTGGCCAGTCATGGTTTTTTCGAACTGAAAACGGACAATCCCGAAAAGCTAATTGACTTTTTAAACAATAACCCAAGTTTTGGTAAAATAAAGGATGGGGAAGGATTGATAACAGCATTTCTCAAAGAAGAAATGGATGCCAAATCCTTTAATAAATCACTTTTTGACCAAGGTATAATTCTTTCACATTTGGTAAAACGAAAGGAAAGCTTAGAAGAGCAGTTCTTGGAACTAACGAAAAACCGATCCAATTAATTTGCCAAAACCATCCGAAATGATACGTTTATTACAGATTGAATTCATAAAACTTTGGAACAATAGAGCCAGTAAGGTGCTTATTATCTCTTATTTCGCATTATTGACCTCCATTGCCCTTGTAGCGGCCATAAAATTTGATATTGGACCGGTTAAATTTCATTTGGCCGAAATAGGTATTTTCAATTTTCCGTATATATGGCATTTTAACACTTTTGTAACGGCATTTTTTAAACTTTTCTTGGCCATAGTCATTGTGTCCATGATGGCCAATGAGTATAGCAATAAGACTATAAAACAGAATCTTATCGATGGACTTTCAAAAAAAGAATTTATTTTATCAAAATTCTTAACGGTCATCTCCTTTGCCTTGATTTCTACGGTTTTTGTTTTTGTAGTGTCCCTGATTCTTGGACTTATATATTCAGATTTCGACGAGTTGTCCATCATCTTATCAGACTTGGAATTCGTTCTCGCTTTCTTCGTGAAACTTATGGGATTCTTTTCCTTTTGTCTTTTTTTGGGAATATTAGTTAAGCGCTCGGCGTTTGCTCTCGGTTTTCTCATCTTATGGCAGGTTTTGGAAGGTATCACCAGGGGCCTTATTAGATGGAAATTGTTCGATAGCGAAACAACGGACACTATCATGGGGTTTTTCCCTTTACAATCCATGTTCAATCTTATAAAGGAACCCTTCACCCGTCTCGAGGCTGTACAAACGGTAGCAGATCAAGTTGGGGAAAAAATCAATTTAAACTATCATGTACATTGGTATGAAGTTCTTATAGTCCTCGCCTGGACAGCTATTTTCGTGTATTTATCCTATGTGCTTCTCAAAAAGCGTGATCTTTAACGTACCTGCATTCTCAATTTGAATTATACCGAAAAATTTGCCTATTTAACAGTATTCCTTAAGCGCTAAAACGCTATTTGTATTATATTGTACTGTTTTCGAGTGCGCTATGAAAAAAATTAGAACCTTAGTTTTACTAATAGGTTTGGTGGTTCCTGTCCTCTTTTTTGGATATGGAGAGCCATCCAATTGGTACCTCGGGAACAGGGCTGCGATAAAGTTCAATAACGATGGTAGCGTTACCACGCCTACTCACGGCAGGGTAAATACAGTTGAAGGCTGTATGAGTATTTCCAACCTTTTCAGTGATTTACTTTATTATACCGATGTCATTTTTGTTGATGATAGACATCGTAACTCCATGAAGAACCCAAACGGTTTGCATGGTGACCCATCCAAAACACAATCGGCTATCATAGTCCCTAAACCAAAAGATGCTTATATCTACTCTATTTTTAGCGTAGATATTGCCAATACTAATCTGCGAGATAGAAAACATTTTGAAGGTTATTTAGCCCTGGAAACATAATGAGCCGAGAATGAAAAAACTACAGTTCTTTTTGGGGGTATTTTTATTAAGTCTCGGGATCTATGGTCAAGAATGCCCTAGCCTAACGGCTCCTATTGACGGGGCTGTAAACGTAGCTGTAGATACGAGCATAAGTTGGGAAAGTATAGCTGGAGTAACAGGGTATATCATATCAATAGGAACGACACCTGGTGGTACAGACATCGTTAATACTAGAAGTGTGGGAAGTGCCACCAACTATACCCCACCACTGGGTCTCCCGGAAAATACTCAAATATATGTAACAATAACCCTTTTCTTTCTAGGGGGATTGCCTGATATAACTTGCCCGAGTGAGAGTTTTAGAACAGGAAGCGTAACTAACCCGCCCTCCTGTACAACCTTGAGTAATCCCGTAGATGCGGCTACCGGAGTTAACATATCCAATAATATTTCTTGGAATTATGCACCAACAGCAACCGGCTATAGAATTTCCGTAGGTACTTCTCCAGGAGGCACTGACATAACGAACAATTTGGATGTCGGCAATACATTAACCTATAATCCACCGGTTGACTTTCCTCCAAGTACGACCATCTATGTCACAGTTACCCCATACAATGCAATAATACCAAACCCAACCTGCTCCGAGTTTTCTTTTACCACGGGGGCGTTGGCGACTCTGCCATCGTGTACTTCGTTGATAAGCCCATTAGATGGGGCAATTAATGTTCCTTTAACTCCTTTTTTAGAGTGGACGGAAGTTCCCAATGCAACCGGATATAGAGTCACTATAGGTACATCCCCTTTACTTTCTGATATTCTTGATGAGGGCGTATTTACCAACAATTCGACTTTTGTTCTCGATTTTGAGCCGAATAGGACCTTTTTCATCACTATAACACCTTTTAACGCGGCCGGGGATGCGATTGGATGTGTTCAAGAAAGTTTTTCGACCATCTTGGGTTGTGGACCCTATTTTGACGCTGTCACAGGAGAACTCACAACCTTAAATCCGGAAATTGATTTTCCCGATGAAATTGGCATCTGCCTAAACGAAGATAGCACGACCATAACAGCGACCGATGTGGCAGAGGGGTATAGATGGTTCCGTTTGGGACCTGGTAATTCCGAAACGCTGATATCATCTACGGCGGAGGTAAATCTATCCGAGCCCGGACAGTATATCTATGAAGCTTACAATACCGTATCCCAGTCTGGAGGAACCGTAGAATGCCCAACAAGCAAGGAATTTACCGTAGTGGTTTCAGAGTCACCGACGATTGATAATATCCGGGTTTCGGAAGAAGTGAGTGGTATTCGGATAGAAACTGTGGTCAGTGGAGTAGGTTCCTATGAGTATGCTCTTGACGATATATCAGGCCCATACCAAGATAGTAATGTCTTCAGAAATATAGCACGTGGAACCCATACCGTTTATGTGCGCGATAAGAATGGTTGTGGGATAGACGAAGAAACCGTGGTACAAGATTTGACACTAGAAGGTTTCCCTAAATTTTTTACGCCCAATGGGGATGGCGTTAATGATTACTGGCAGTTCATCCCACCCGTTGCAACTGGGGAAATCAATGTCCTAATCATTCAGATTTTTGATAGGTACGGAAAATTTCTCGCTCAGGTAGAACCAACCTCCCAAGGATGGAGTGGGCGCTTAAATGGAAGATTGTTACCCGCATCAGACTATTGGTTTAGAGCCATTTCTACGGACAATAAAGAAATAAAGGGATATTTTTCCCTCAAACGTTAAAGTTGAATGCTAAGAAAGAATAACTTTATTTTATGGCTCATTTTAGCTTTGGCGTTAAATCCGCTAGTAGGACAAGAATGTCCTACATTAATAGCACCGTTAGACGGTCAGATTGATGTGCCTGTAGACAATCCTATTAGATGGACGGCCGTAGACGGTATCATAGGATATTTGGTATCGCTTGGAACCACACCCGGTGGCGGGGAAATAATCAATAGAAGGTCTTCTGGCTTATCCAACTTTTATATTCCGGAAGTAGGCTTACCGGAGAGTACCGTCATTTATGTTACAATTAGTCTCTTTTTGCCCGACCAGCCAATTAAAGTATGTCCACTTCAAATATTCACCACGGAAGAAGTCACCACTCCTCCGGATTGTACTAAGCTTGTGAATCCAATCGACCAAGATTCGGGTGTTCGGGTAGATACTGACCTGAGATGGGAATATGCCCCAAGGGCCACGGATTACATCATTAGGGTAGGTACTACATCGGGAGGAAACGATATCGTGGATGATAGTCTATCTGGGAACGTCTTGTTTTACAATCTATCGGAACTTCCGTTAAATCAGGAAATTTTCGTATTAATAATTCCCCTTAATGAAAATGGTAGCGCCACTGGTTGCATAGAAGAAAGCTTTTCAACTGGCGAACCCACCGTGAGTTGTGCTAATATAAATTTTCCTACGATTACCATACCTGATACAGTGGCGCTTTGTGCCAGGGATGAAAATGCGATACTTGAGTCATTTGATAGAGCAAGAGGTTATAGGTGGTTTAAAATTAACAATGATGGTACTGAAACACTTCTATCCGAATCAAATCAATTAACCTATTCAGAAATCGGTCAATATCGAGTGGAGTTATATAATACAGTGACAGAATTCGGTGCAACCATCGAGTGCCCCATTACCAAAATTTTTAATGTGGTAAGTTCTGAGGTTCCCACTATTGAATCCATTGCAATTACAAGGGAAAACTCAGGATTACGGATTGAAGTTGTAGTTAGTGCTAATGGAAATTATGAATACTCATTGGATTCTGTAGATTTCGGATTTCAGGATAGTCCTATATTCAATAATGTTCCTCCTAGAGAACATATTATTTATGTTAGGGACAAAAACGGATGTGGGATTGCCGAGCGCGTTTTAGAAAAAGAACTTTCTAAGAGTGATTTTCCTCAATTTTTCACTCCCAACGGCGACGGCATCAATGATTATTGGCAATTCGCACCTGTATCGGAAACTGGGGAGGTATCCGTAGAAGATATTCAGATTTATGATCGCTATGGTTGCTTTTTAGTTCAAATAGACCCAAATGGAGTAGGATGGGATGGACAATTTATGGGTAGACCCTTGCCATCCACAGATTATTGGTTTAAGGCAACCTCTTTCAACAAAAAAACCATTACTGGGCACTTTACACTTAAAAGATAAGTGTTTTCAACCTACAGTCGTTTCTTTGCCAACACATGAAAAATATAAAAAGACAAGTCTCTATTGGTAAATAAAATCATTAATTGGGCCGGGCTATGTTCAAAGTGCTTTTAGATATGTTTTATTTCTGATACGCCCAAAATAGGAACATGGCTTTTTGTATTTTTAACTTATGAAATTTAAAGTTGTCTCGGAATTCAAACCGACGGGGGATCAGCCTAATGCCATCAAGGAATTAAGGCAAGGACTGGATAGTGGAGAAAAGTACCAAACCCTTTTAGGCGTTACCGGATCGGGTAAGACCTTTACCGTGGCCAACGTTATAGAGCAAGTACAGAAACCAACCTTGGTCTTGGCCCATAATAAAACTTTGGCTGCTCAATTATATTCGGAATTCAAGCAGTTCTTTCCCCAAAATGCCGTTGAGTATTTTGTATCCTATTACGACTACTACCAGCCGGAAGCTTTTATTCCCACAAGTGGGGTTTACATAGAGAAAGACCTTTCTATAAACGAGGATATCGAAAAACTAAGGCTCAGTACTACCTCCTCCCTCTTGTCCGGTAGGAGAGATGTTCTTGTAGTAGCCTCGGTATCTTGTCTGTATGGAATTGGCAATCCCATTGAATTTCAGAAAAATGTGATATCCATTCGAAAGGATCAAGTTATCGCCAGGACGAAATTACTACACCAACTGGTACAAAGCCTGTATTCAAGGACAACAGCAGATTTTAGAAATGGGAATTTTAGGGTAAAGGGAGATGTGGTGGATGTTTTTCCCAGTTATGCCGATCATGCGTTCAGAATCCATTTTTTTGGAGATGAAATAGAAGAGATTGAAGCGTTTGACCCATTTAACAATAACCTATTGGAAGTCTACGAAAGTCTGAATATCTATCCCGCGAATATGTTCGTAACCTCCCAAGATGTGCTGCAAAATGCCATTCATAACATTCAGGACGATTTGGTAAAACAAGTGGAGTATTTCAAGGAGATTGGGAAGCCACTTGAAGCGAAACGTTTGGAAGAACGAACCAATTTTGATTTGGAAATGATTCGGGAACTGGGTTACTGCTCGGGTATTGAAAACTACTCAAGATATTTGGACGGTCGGGAACCGGGTACTCGACCTTTCTGCCTTTTGGACTATTTTCCAGACGATTATTTAATGGTGATTGACGAGAGTCATGTCACCATACCCCAAGTACATGCGATGTATGGGGGTGACCGATCAAGAAAGGTGAATTTAGTAGATTACGGGTTTCGACTACCCGCCGCCATGGACAACAGACCCTTGAAATTTGAGGAGTTTGAAGCATTGCAAAATCAAGTGCTGTACGTAAGTGCTACACCAGCGGATTATGAGTTACAACTTAGTCAAGGCGTTTACGTGGAGCAGGTCATACGACCCACCGGACTGTTAGATCCCATAATTGAAGTGAGGCCCAGTTTGAACCAAATTGATGATCTCGTAGAGGAAATTCAGCAACGGGTAGAGAAAGATGAACGAACCCTCGTGACCACTTTGACTAAAAGAATGGCAGAAGAAATGGCAAAGTATCTGGATCGGATTAACATTCGATGTAGATATATCCATAGCGATGTTGATACTTTGGAAAGGGTCGAAATAATGCAAGATCTACGAAAAGGTATATTTGACGTACTCATTGGGGTAAATCTTTTAAGGGAGGGGTTGGACTTACCAGAGGTATCGTTGGTGGCAATTTTAGATGCCGACAAAGAAGGATTTTTACGAAGTAATAGATCGTTGACACAGACCGTTGGGAGAGCAGCAAGGCATCTAAATGGGAAAGCGATAATGTACGCTGATAAGATAACCGACAGCATGCAAAAAACGATTGATGAAACAATTTATCGGAGAGAAAAACAGATTGAATACAATACCAAAAATAACATCACACCAACATCCTTAAATAAAAATTTAGATAGTGTTCTAGCAAAAAATTCCGTCTCTACCTACCACTTCAAAAAGGAAGAATTAAGGGCGGCCGAACCGGATTTAGATTACTTGACAAAAGAGCAAATTGATAAAATGATTCGGGAAAAAAGAAAGGCCATGGAGAAGGCGGCAAAAGAGTTGGATTTTATGCAAGCCGCGAAATTAAGGGACGAGATAAAAGCGCTTCAAGAGCAAGATTAAATTGGCGAAAATCAAAAAAATACTCATAAATCCAATTGTTTTAATAATATAAATTATTACTTTATTTAAATTATTTTAAGTAACTGGTTTTTAATTTTTTATACATTTTTTTAGACAACTCTAAATTCATCCTTTTATACTTATTTCTAGTGAAAAAATACAAATTAATCCTTTTAATTTTCTGTCTTGTTTTCTCGCGATTTGGCTACTGCCAAATGATCTCGGAAGCTAAAATAAAACAGGCGGCTGACGAAAAATTATTCGATGCGATTTTAAATTTACAACAATTTTTAAGACTGAAAAATGATGGAAATTACACCGACCAAATTGAAAAAAATAGAAAATGGTGCGACAGTGTTTTTACGTCCTTAAATTTTAAGACGAGTCAAATTTCAACTGATGGTCCTCCCCTGCTCTATGCAGAAAAAGTATTTCATAAAAATGCAAAAAGTGTTTTGTTCTATTTGCAGATTGACGGTCAACCTGTGGACTCGACAGCATGGTTCCAACCCCATCCATTTGAGCCTGTTCTGAAAGAAAAAAAAGATGGTAAGTGGACCATTATAAATTTTGATAATCTCAGAAAGGATATCGATATGGATTGGAGGATTTTTGCAAGATCTGCATCCGATTCCAAAGGTCCTGCCCTCTCATTTATTTCTGCACTACAAATTCTTCAGTCCAAAAAAATAAAACCTGAATTCAATATCAAGGTAATTATGGATTTTCAGGAAGAACTTGGTTCTCCGCATTTACCAAAAGCGGTGCGAGAGAACAAGTCCTTATTGGAAGCAGAGATGCTTTTTATTATGGACGGCACTCGACACCTGTCCAATTTGCCAACACTGACTTATGGAGCTCGGGGAATTGCTACGGCAACCATCCAAGTTTTTGGACCAAGCTATGGTTTACATAGCGGTCAATATGGGAACTTTGCCCCAAACCCCGTTTTTGAAGCCGCTAAAATGATAGGCGGTCTTAAAGATGAAGAGGGTAAAGTTACCATTCCAGGTTTTTACGATGGTGTTCAGCTATCAGAAAAAGAAAAACTTCTTCTCGCCAAAATACCCGAGAATATGGATAGTATTAAAAGCAACTTGGGAATTGCAAAACCAGAGGCCGTTGCCGAGACTTACCAAGAAGCATTACAGTACCCCTCGTTAAATGTAAGAGGGCTAAAAGCGGCTTGGACGGGTAAAGAAGTCCGCACCATTATTCCGTCAGAAGTTATTGTAGAGATAGATATGCGATTGGTCCCAGAAACAACGGCAGAGCGACAAATGAATTTACTGAAAAGCTATGTACAGGATTATGGATATCATTTAGTTGACTCCATCCCGACCAAAGAAGAAAGAGGAAGGTATTCCAAACTGGCCTCCTTTACTTATCGTGTTGGCTCCGTGCCCTTCCGCACGGAAATGGATAGCCCGATAGGAGAATTTTTAAACAGAGCTATGCAAAAAGTATTTGGAAATGAAATAGTAAATATGAGAACAACCGGAGGGTCGCAACCCATGGCACCTTTCATAAAAACATTGGACATTCCGGCCGTTTCCATACGCATACCCAACCCGGACAATAACATACACGGACCCAATGAAAACTTAAGAATAGGTAATTACAGGGAAGGAATTATATCCTGTTTAGCCGTACTTACCGAGCCTTTAAATTAAGAAGTGCCTCGATTTTTCGAGGCACTTCTACAAACCAACCAACTCAAACTAACCCATGAACATGGGCATTATGAAGATTTCAAAATTGAAACCAAGTAATTTCGCTCAGCGCTTAAGAGAGCTCAATCGTTCTTTTAGGCTTTGGCAACGCCTCTTCTTTTTTAGGTAAGGTAAATTTTAAAATACCATTTTCGTAATTAGCGCTTATCTTATTGCTATCTACACTTTTTGGAAGTGTGAACGATCTCGTAAAAGACGAAAAACCAAACTCTCTCCTTGTGTAGTTATCTTTTTCTACATCATTCTCGGTCTTAACCTCTGCGGAAACAGTAAGTACATTATCATCAATTTCAATAGAGAAGTCATCCTTGGACCTACCCGGAACCGAGAGCTCCAGTTCAAAGTCTTTTTCGTTTTCCTTAATGTTCACTGCCGGAACATTAGTTCTCATATTTTCCAAACCACCGAACCAATCTGGTTTAAAAATTTCATTCATTAGAGATGGAAATAACACATCGTTTCTTTTTATAACATTCATAATCCTATATTTTTAATTAATATTTTTTTTATTTGTAATTAACTAAACAAAGGATATACCAATTCATCTTAAACGACATTATGTCATATTTAAAGTTATTTATCATGTCTTATTGTCATTTAAAATAGCTGAGTTTGAAATTTTAGCCATCCAGATACTTTTAATTCATGGCATTCACTAGGTTTATATCAGAAAACCATATATGGATAGAATTAAGAATATTTTCTACAAGATTCGAAGCAAAATTGCCTTTTATCCTTCGCTTATCTCATTTGGAGGTCTTACGTTGGCCTTTTTCATGATATACCTTGAAAAAATAGATATTTCAGGATATTTGATGGAAGTAGCCCCTGGCCTGGTTATCAATAACACGGACACCGCCAAAACACTACTGAGCACTTTGATCGGTGGACTTATTTCGTTGACAGTTTTCAGTTTTTCCATGGTAATGATTTTGTTGAATCAAGCATCGAGCAACTTTTCCCCTCGGGTACTTCCAGGAATCATTTCGGATCAGAAGCATCAGGTGGTGTTGGGACTTTACATTTCAACCATACTTTACAATATATTCATCCTCGTTTCTATTGAACCTACCGATAATTCCTATCAGACACCAGGGTTTTCGGTACTGATTGGGATAGCGCTAACCGTTTTGTGCTTGGCATCGTTCATTTATTTCATACATCATATTTCACAAGCCATACAAGTTGGAACCATTTTAACGGATATTCATGAGAAGACCAAAAGTGAAATTGAGTATGTATTAAAAGAAGAGAAGGAAAAATCCTCGAATTTTGAGGACACGGAGAACTGGGAAAAAAATGTCATTAACAAAACAGGTTATTTTTACGGAGTTTTAAAAGAAAATCTTCTTAAGATATGTGTAGAACATGATATTAAAATAGCCATAAACCTTTTTAAAGGCCAATTTATTTTAGACGGTACTATTGGATTATTGTCCGAGAAGCAGCTTTCAGAAAAGCAGGAGAAAGAAATAATGAATGCTTTGTTATTCAGTCAAGAAGAACTAATGGGCGAAAATTACATTTATGGCTTTCGACAAATATCCGAAATAGGTATTAAAGCCATGTCGCCAGGCATAAATGACCCGGGAACGGCGTTGAACACGATAGATTATTTGACTTCATTATTCATTCTCTTAATGAAAAAAACTGAGTGTGAGTATCTAAATGATGCAGAGGGTACCAACTGGGCACGCATTAAAAACGTCAAATTTTCAGAGGTACTATACAATGTTATGGCCAGCTATAGGCTGTATTGTAAACATGACATTACGGTAATGCGTAAATTAATGTACATGCTGAGAACATTGGAGGCCAATGTAGTCAACTCCAATCATATGGCCGACATTAGAATAGAAATGGAACAATTGCAGATAGATGCAAAATCCAATGTTGAAAATAATAGGGATTTGGATAAATTGAATTCCGAATTTATCTCTTGGTCCTAATTGTAATGTACCTTAAAGATATTTATCAACACCTCGGGAGGTACAATTTTATTGGGATATTTATGCATAATGGAAAGTACTTGAGCAATAGCCGATGGCGGTAATCCCATCGACAGTCCCATGTCATGTAAACGTTTTATTTCAATCAAGTCCTGTTGGTTGTCCACGTTCATTAAAAGCACTAATCTATGGAATTGAACTATCCGCTCCGCCTGCGTTTTCGGAATTACGTGTTCCGCTTTATTCTTAAACAGGGAATCGAAGACCGATTTGCTAACGCCCAACTGCTGGGCTACATTAAAAAGGAAATCATATTCCGATTGCTTAATGGTATTATCCACCCTTGCAAAGGCAATCATTTCTGAGAGTATACTTAGTTTTTCCTTTTCGGTACTCATTGGGCCGTTATTATTGTACTTATGCTACTTAAATAACTAAAAAAAAGAGGTTATAGTATAAGCTATTAAAAGACATTGGCGTTCATAGATTTTATAATACCTTGCGAGAAACATTTTTTGAGAATGACCAACAATGACATTTTAAAAAAACTAAGGGTCGCACTTCGGCTTAGGGATGATCAAATAGTCGATATTTTGCAACTTGTAGATTTCAAAATATCTAAAAGCGAACTAGGAGCCTTTTTTAGGAAAGAAAATCACCCTAATTACATGGAATGCGGCGATCAAGTTTTGCGTAATTTTCTCAATGGCTTAGTTCTACATTTAAGGGGCACTAGGGAGGAACCCAAGAATCCCGGAGAGGTACTTTTAGGAATGACACCATCAAAACCTGAGAGAGTTCCTGATGATAGGATAAAAAAGCAACAGCTTAGGAAAATGGAAAAAGCGGTAACGCCCGTGAAATATAAAAACAAAAAAAAATCCTGATACACTATGGCATCAGGATTTCTTGGCTAAATTCAAATTATTAGGCCGAGATACGAACTGGCACTGTGTATAATTTTCCTTCTTCTATAGTAGAGACATCTACTTTCTTATAATTTAATCTACTCTTTACAAAACCTTCTAATCTTGAACTTTCAGTTTCAACTGATAATACAACAATTTCCCCATCACTGTTAAGGGTAAACCTAACTTGTGCTGTTAAGTCGTTTTGCTCATCGGAAAAATAATTGTCCGATAACATTTTTGAAATTTGTTTGGATAAATTTTTGGTGGGTTCCACTCCATCGGTATCATTTGCTAAAACATTACCTGTGGCCAATAGCATTGCAGCTACGAATACTAAACTTAATTTTCTCATGACTTGTTGTTTTTATCTCTTTTTGTTTAGAGATTGATTAATAATTGATTGATGATGAATTACTAAAAAGACGTCTCAAAAATGAGAATGTTACAACAAATATCAATTTTAACAATATTTTAATCAATAAATCCTATTTGGATAATAAGGCGAAGTGATGCCGAAATTGGAATGAATCAAAGGATTAAAACCAGCTTTGACCTTTATTTCCAGTACTTGAGCATTGTCTTAAAAGAGGAATAAAAGCTTATTTAGGACTTCTTCGTTCATTCCCGATTAAAAAGGAGGGAAATCATATAAAACTTAAACAAAAGTCAAAACCTTTACCCAGATGCTAATTAAATCCGACCTTAGTTTAGTTAAAAAGAAAAAGGACAACGTTCATGAACGTTGTCCTTTTTTAAAAACATTTTACTAGGCTGTTAGGCTAAGACTTCTTTCACCTTATCCGCAGCTTCTTGAAATTGTACCGCAGAATGTACGGCCAAACCTGAATTGTCAATGATTTCTTTGGCCATTTCCGCATTGGTTCCCTGTAAACGTACAATTATGGGGACCTTAATAGTATCGCCCATATTCTTATAAGCTTCTACTATACCGTTTGCAACTCGATCGCAACGTACGATTCCTCCAAAAATATTTACCAATATCGCCTTTACACCATCGTCTTTTAGGATAATCCTGAAGGCCTCTTCAACCCTCTTTGCATCGGCAGTACCACCAACATCCAAAAAGTTTGCAGGTTCGCCACCAGCCATCTTAATTAAATCCATGGTTGCCATGGCCAAACCGGCACCATTTACCATACAACCAACGTTCCCGTCTAAATCTACATAATTAAGACCTACGGCCCTTGCTTCAACTTCAATTGGGTTTTCTTCCCTTAAGTCACGCATTTCCGCATATTGCTTCCTGCGGTATAGCGCATTGTCGTCAATAGAAACTTTGGCATCCACGGCCATAATTTTATCATCAGAAGTTTTTAAGACGGGATTAATTTCGAACATGCTAGAATCACTCTCCTCATAGGCTTTGTAAAGTGACGCAACAAATTTTGTCATCTCTTTAAAGGCAGTACCGGACAAGCCTAAATTGAATGCTATTTTACGCGCCTGGAAGGGTAAAAGTCCAGTTGATGGGTCAATCTCCTCATGAAAAATTAAATGTGGAGTTTTATCCGCAACCTCTTCAATATCCATTCCTCCTTCGGTAGAATACATGATCATGTTCCTCCCTGTTCCCCTGTTCAATAACACGGACATGTAGAACTCACTGGTTTCACTGTCACCCGGATAGTAAACGTCCTCAGCTACCAACACCTTGTGCACCTTCTTCCCTTGCGCAGAGGTTTGTGGTGTTACCAAATTCATACCTATAATACTTCCTGCTATTTCTTCAACTTCCTTCAAGTTTTTGGCTAATTTGACGCCACCGCCCTTACCTCGGCCACCTGCATGAACCTGCGCCTTAATAACGTGCCAGCCAGTTCCTGTCTCGGCAGTAAGTTGTTTTGCGGCCTCAACAGCCTCTTTTGGGTTATGGGCCACAATACCTCTCTGGATACGTACACCAAAACTTGCCAATATTTCTTTTCCCTGATATTCGTGAAGGTTCATATATTTAGGTAGTTTATTAGTTGTGCAAAAATAGGCAACATGGGGTAATAATTGAAAATAATGCTCAATTAATTGGGTATCCCCTGCCCCATCATTCTATATCGTTACATTTTAAGTTTTGAGGATAAGCCGCCGTCACTGTATCTCTATACCCTTAAAATCCAAAGGGTCAAAGTTTTTAAAGTGTCCGTTCAGTTCAATAGTCTTTTTGGTCCTTTCCACTTCGGACAGTATTGAAATTGTAGTGGTCAGATGGTTATTGATAAAAGTAAGTCTTTCCATTTCCTTTGGAATCTGTAACAGTTGATATTCCTGCTCAAAAGAAAGTCCAATTTTATGTGCTAAGGTAAAACTGTTATAGGCACCTAATTTAATCGGTGTGAACGGAACGTCCATCATACCGTATAGTTCCTGAATTTTTAGAATAACTTTTCTTTTGTAAGCATCTTCTGCGGCATAGTCGTATTCCAAAAGTTCAACTAACCCGCCAGCATATAGTTTATCCTCCATTTGATTTTCAAAGGTGATAATCTTAAAAACTTGTCGTGCCACGCCAACAATGTCCATCTCTCCACCCTCATAGGTATTGACGACCTCAACAAGTTGTATTTCGGTACCATATTCCATGATATTGTTTATAAAAACAGGAATGCCAAAAGTCATCGCGTTCGCCCGGCAATCGGCAATTAATTGCTTGTATCTAGGCTCAAAAATATGTAGGGGAACGGTCTCTCCTGGAAAGAAAATGGACTGTAACGGAAAAAATGGTAGCTTCATATTTCCAATTTACGATGCAATAAAATACAAGACAAGAAAAGCTTTGTAATTTTTGTTTTAAATGTAACATTATGTTGTATTTTTTGTTTTTAACTATATTTTCTTGTGCGTACCAAATGAGTATCCTAGATTTGTTTAAAACATGATAGCATGAAAGAGTCGGATTTATTGAACATTGCCCAACAGTATGGCAATCCATTATACGTATATGATTCCGAAAAAATTATTTCACAGTATAACCGGTTGACTAATGCGTTTAGCGCAGTAAAAAATCTAAAGCTGAATTACGCTGCAAAGGCTTTGAGTAATATAACCATATTAAGGTTAATGAATAGCTTAGGCAGTGGGCTGGATACGGTTTCCATTCAAGAAGTAAAATTGGGCCTTTTGGCAGGTTTTAAACCGGAATCCATCATATTTACACCAAACGGTGTTTCCTTAGAAGAAATAGAAGAGGCTTCTGCCTTGGGAGTACGTATAAATATTGACAACCTTTCCATACTGGAGCAGTTTGGCAGCAAACACCCGGATGTCCCTGTTTGTATACGAATTAATCCGCATGTTATGGCCGGTGGGAATTCTAATATTTCCGTTGGACATATTGATTCTAAATTCGGTATCAGTATTCACCAAATCCCGCATTTATTGAGGATAGTGGATTTAACAAAAATGAACATCAACGGTATTCATATGCATACGGGAAGCGACATTTTAGATATAGATGTGTTCCTTTACGCTTCCGAAATTTTATTTGAAACGGCCAAAAACTTTAAGAATCTAGACTTCATAGATTTTGGTAGTGGCTTTAAAGTACCCTATAAAGATGGGGATATAGAAACAAATGTTGAGGAACTGGGGAATAAGCTTAGCACCCGCTTTAATGACTTTTGTAAAGATTATGGAAAGGCATTGACCCTAGCCTTTGAACCGGGCAAGTTTTTGGTAAGCGAGGCCGGTTATTTCTTGGCTAAGGTAAATGTGGTGAAACAAACTACCTCGACCGTATTTGCAAGTGTAGATTCAGGTTTTAACCACTTAATACGACCGATGCTCTATGGGGCGAACCACAGCATCAAGAATATTTCAAATCCAGAGGGAAGGGAACGCTATTATTCCGTAGTAGGCTACATCTGTGAGACCGATACTTTTGCGAGCAACAAACGTATCAACGAAATTTCAGAAGGAGATATTCTTTGTTTTAGAAATGCCGGAGCTTATTGCTTTACCATGGCGAGCAACTACAATTCAAGATTTAGGCCAGCAGAAGTGCTTTGGCATAAAGGCGAAGCTATCCTTATTAGGGAGCAGGAAACTTTTGACGACTTGATCAGAAATCAAGTAGATGTTAAAAACTTGTTTACATCAAAGGAAAAGGTCAAAGTAAAATAAACACAGTAAAAAATCGTTAGTTTTGGTATAGTTGTTGGACTAATTCCCCAAAAAAAATACCATGAAAGCTCTTTTTTCAGAATCAAAAAAATATATATCGCTATTTGCTGTAATATTGGTGTGTACATTTACACAAGCGCAAGAAGTCAAATGGCTAACTTGGAACGAGGCAACAGCACTTGCAGCTACAGAGAAGAATCCGAAGAAAGTATTTATTGACGTGTACACGGACTGGTGTGGGTGGTGCAAGAAAATGGATAAGGATACTTTTCAAAATCCAGAAGTTGCAGCATACATGTCCACAAATTACTACATGGTGAAAATGGACGGAGAAGGCAAAGATCCTATTGAATACAAAGGCAAAACCTATAAGTTCGTACCATCTGGCAGAAAGGGGTACCATGAATTTGCCGCTGCTTTGATGCAAGGCAGAATGAGTTACCCGACTACAATATTTTTAGATGAAAAGTTAAACATGCTTTCTCCAGTCCCTGGATACCAAAAACCAGGACCTTTTCTTGACATAGCACGTTATTTTGGTGATGATATATACAAGGAAAAAGACTGGAAAACCTATTCAGCAAAGGGAAATTCGGGGAAGTAATTATTTTTTTATGTATTTCTGCACACATCCCTCAATACATGGATAGTAAAGCAACAAGTTGCTACTATCAAATTGAAGCATGACCTTATAATCTTCAAAATCACAGTTTTCAGGAGTTAGGTAATTATCTGACGAATACTCATCGAGCTCTTCTATTACAAAATAGTTTCCGTTAGATTCAGAATCACTTTCAATATTCATATTACAAAGTGAACTATTGGAACTAAAAGTCCCATCCGCTAAGAATTGAATGGTTTTACTACTATTTACTTTTTTGAAATCGCCGCTCCCATCTCCCGGGTCAGCGTATTGTTCTACCAATAACCACACTCCCTGCAAATCACTTGCTTGAGAAAAGACGATTTCATTTTTGTCAGAACAGGACAAGCACAGGCCAAGACAAAAGAGGAGTATCGAATATTTCATGGTCATTTTCCAATTAGATGTAAGTTGCATCAAAAGGTTGCTTTGATATCCCAGATTATTCCTATCTACTATAATTAGGACTCTCCTTGGTTATGGTAACATCATGCGGGTGACTTTCATTTATACCACTAGCTGTTATCTTTACAAAGCGACCCGTTTCTTGAAGTGTAGCGATATTCTTGGCTCCACAATAACCCATACCGGCTCTTAGACCACCTACAAATTGATGGATACTTTCGAACAAATCTCCTTTATACGGTACACGGCCCACGATACCTTCCGGTACCAATTTTTTAATATCGTCCTCTACATCTTGGAAATACCTGTCTTTTGAACCTTGCTTCATCGCCTCGACGGAGCCCATTCCCCGGTATGATTTGAATTTTCTTCCTTCGTATATAATAGTCTCCCCAGGGGATTCCTTTGTCCCGGCCAAGAGTGAACCTAACATAACGGTATTTGCCCCTGCAGCAATGGCTTTGGGAATATCGCCGGTGTAGCGTATACCTCCGTCGGCGATTACCGGTACACCACTTCCCTTAATGGCCGCAGCCACTTCTAAAACAGCTGAAAATTGAGGAAATCCCACTCCGGCTACGACTCTCGTTGTACAAATAGAACCTGGACCAATTCCCACTTTAACGGCGTCAGCTCCTGCCTCGACCAAATATTTGGCAGCCTCACCGGTTGCTATGTTCCCAACGATGACATCGAGTTTTGGAAACTTTTTCTTTACATCTTTCAAGACCGTAGCCACTCCTTTAGTATGACCATGTGCCGTATCTATGACTATGGCATCAACACCTGCGTTCACCAGAGCTTCGGTCCTTTCAACGGCATCGGAGGTTACCCCTACAGCCGCCGCTACCCGTAATCTTCCGTATTGGTCCTTATTGGCCATTGGCTTCTGGGTAAGTTTTGTAATATCCCTAAAGGTTATAAGACCAACTAGCTTATTATCTTTATCTACTACTGGTAGTTTTTCAATTTTATGTTCTTGAAGAATATCCTCCGCTTCCGAAAGTGATGTTCCTTCTGCAGCAGTTACCAAGTTTTCTGAAGTCATAACTTCTGAAATAGGACGGTCATTATTCTTTTCAAAGCGTAAATCCCTGTTGGTAACTATACCAATTAGTTTACCTGAATCGTCCACAATTGGAATCCCACCTATACTATGCTCTTTCATATTGGCCTTCGCATCACTTACTTTTGAATTCAAGGGCATGGTTACGGGGTCCAGAATCATTCCACTTTCTGCTCGCTTTACTTTTCTGACCTTAATAGCCTGTTGCTCAATGGTCATATTTTTATGCAAAACTCCTATCCCCCCTTCTTGGGCTATAGCTATTGCCATTCTGGATTCGGTCACCGTATCCATTGCAGCGGATACAATGGGGACATTAATTGTAATGTTCCTTGTAAATTTTGTTTGAATGTTGACTTCTCGCGGAAGCACGTCTGAGTAGGCAGGAACAAGGAGCACGTCATCATATGTGAGACCTTCTCCAAGAATTTTATTTAGGTGAGCTTCCATGCAATTAAAGATTTAATTGCGTGCAAAAGTAGTGATTTTTTTGTTCGGATTTCCGTTCAGGAGCATACCCGCTGTTCAATCGGTAAAAGTTAAATTTTTAGCTTAAAGTCCTGAGAACGAAAGAGGAACTGTTTTTTATTTTTATTTATTCTAAATAAGCTTTGTAATTTGAAAATCGGCCATTACATTTGCACTATTATTTTTAATCAGTCTAAATAAAATGCATTCTAGAATTACATCCTTTATATTTCTAATTACCCTAGGAGTAGTTGCACAGCAGCAGCCCGTATCGGCCATTGATTCTATAAGGCTAAACGAAGTCGTCATATCGGCCAAATCTATCTTAGGCAGTAAGTTTGAAGCTAAGAACAGGACAGGATCGGCCTATTTTATCTCTCCTGAAGAGATTAAGAAATTTAACTATACGGATGTCAACAGAACACTGAGAAGCGTCCCAGGCGTTAATGTTTATGAGGAGGATGGATTTGGCCTAAGACCCAATATAAGCTTAAGAGGCACCTCTCCTGAAAGAAGTTCCAAAATTACGTTAATGGAGGACGGCGTTCTTATAGCACCAGCTCCATACAGTGCACCTTCTGCCTATTATTTTCCCACAATAGCCAGAATGCAATCTGTTGAAATTCTGAAGGGTAGTAGCCAGGTACAATATGGTCCTTATACCACGGGAGGTGCCATTAATATGATTTCTACAGAAGTCCCGGATAATTTTGGCATCTTTTTAAACTCCAGTTATGGTAGTTTTCAAAGTGGGCGTATTCATACCCAGTTAGGTGATAGCAATAAGAATTTTGGTTACTCTGTAGAATACCTGAATTATAATTCCAATGGTTTCAAACAACTGGATAATGGTGCAGATACCGGTTTTGATAAAAATGACTTGGTCGCCAAATTTAAGGTCAGGACCAACCCAGAAGCTAAAATTGGTCAAGAATTTGAAGTCAAGTTCCAGTACTCGGACGAGATATCTAATGAAACCTACGTGGGATTAACACCCGATGACTTTGAGTCAACACCCTTCCGCAGATATGCCGGATCACAAGAAGACCGTATGGATACTGAACATGTACAGTTTATGGGTACACATACGTTAAAATTCAGTGATTATTTCAGGATTACGACGGTAGGGTACTACAACGACTTTAGCCGGAACTGGTATAAGTTGGATTATATAACCGTTGATGGTGAACGGGAAGGTATTTCAAACGTTCTTCAAAATTCAAATGCCTTTGAAGCATATTACAATATCGTAAGTGGTTTATCGGATACAGGTGCCAACGACCTTCTGGGTGTGAAAGCAAACAATAGAAACTATCTCTCCACAGGTATCCAAACAAAATTAGACTATCATTGGGTAGGTGTAAATACTTTTCATGATATCGAAGTGGGACTTCGTTATCATTTTGACGAAGAAGACCGTTTTCAATGGGTAGATGATTATGGAATATCCAACGGTACCATGGTATTGACAACTGCAGGCATTCCAGGGACAAATGCCAATCGAATAAGCGATGCCCGTGCATTTTCTAGTTATGCACTGTATAAACTTAAGTATAAAAACCTTACCCTTACACCGGGATTAAGATATGAAAATATTAGTCTTGGCAGATCGGATTATGGTACCGCAGATGTGGAACGAAGAGGAACCGATCTTTCTGAGCGTGAGAACAAGGTAGATGTCTTTATTCCCGGTATTGGCTTCAATTATAATTTTCAGAACATCTCCTTATTTGGAGGAGTTCATAAAGGCTTTTCACCGCCCAGTAACCAAGTGGGCGAAAAACCAGAGGAAAGTGTGAATTATGAACTGGGGACACGTTTTTCCTATGCCGGACTCACTGGTGAGTTCGTAGGCTTTTATAATGATTATAGCAATCTATTGGGAAGTGATGTTGCCGCAACCGGAGGTACGGGAACTTTGGACCAATTCAATGCTGGAGAAGTAAAGGTTCAAGGTTTGGAGTTATTGCTCAATTACAATTTACTTCCCAATGCAAAAAACTATATTTTGCCAATTACCTTAAGCTACACGTTTACAGATACAGAGTTTCAAAATAGTTTCGGCAGTTCTAATGATATTTGGGGAGAAGTTAATGCTGGAGATGAGCTGCCCTATCTATCCAAACACCAATTTAATACCACGCTTTCATTGGAACATAAGAATTACGAAATTAACTTTAGTGGTCGCTTTAACGGAGCCTTTAGAACCTTAGCAGGAACTGGGAGTATTCCTGATAATGAAAGAATAAATTCAAATATCATATTGGATTTAGGCGCAAAGTATAGATACAACGAAAATATAGCCGTTACGGCCAACATTATGAATCTATTGGATGAAACCTACGCAGTAGCGAGGGTACCAGCCGGATTACGACCAGGACTTCCGTTTGGCATATATGCAGGTTTAGAATTAAGGTATTGAAAAATATTCTTAGACTTCAATTAAACACGGCCCGATTTTTATCGGGCTTTTTTAATGATATGAAGTAAACAACTCTGTAGCCTTGTTGTAAGCTGCTTCAAAAACCATCCAGTTCACTCCTGTATCTGCTTTTTCCGCAGTAAAATAGGATAGGATTTTTTCCGTGGGCATATTACCGGTCAACTCATCCTTGGCCATAGGACAACCGCCAAATCCTTGCACCGCACCGTCAAACCTTAAACAACCGGCTTTATAGGCAGCATGTACTTTCTCGTGCCATTTTGAAGGTGTCGTATGTAAATGGGCGCCAAATTCAATTTCCGGGTATTTTGGAATTAAGTTGGAAAAGAGATAATGTATAGTCTCGGGGTCCGAAGAGCCTACAGTATCCGATAAAGATAAAATTCTCGCGCCCATAGCCGCTAGTTTCTCGGTCCACTCTCCAACGATTTCCATATTCCATGGGTCGCCGTAGGGATTACCAAAACCCATGGATATATACGTAACGACTTCTTTATTAGAGGCACCTGCGATATTAAAGATCTCCTGTAACGTTACTACGGATTCTGCAATTGTTTTATGTGTATTACGCATTTGAAAATTCTCGGAGATGGAAAAAGGAAAGCCGAGATAATCAATTTCATCGTGCTTCGCGGCATCTTGAGCTCCACGAACATTCGCAACAATAGCCAGAAGCTTGCTCTTTGTTTTGCTCAAATCCAGTTTTGACAATACTTCTGCCGTATCCACCATTTGAGGAATGGCCTTGGGAGAAACGAAACTTCCAAAATCGATTGTATCAAAACCACATCCTAGTAATGATTGGATATATTTTGCCTTGAGGGCTGTTGGGATAAAAGTTTTAATGCCCTGCATGGCATCTCTAGGACATTCGATTATTTTGATTTTATCGGACATGATGTAAATGTACAAACTCAGTTTCAAGAATCCATTTCAAAATATATTATCCGAATAATAAATAAATCGCGATGGCAATAAACACAATTATTTGAAGCCATTTGAGCAGAAAACCAGTGCTTTTATTCTTATTCAGGTAACTATTGATAGTTCCCGCCAATAGCGCTATGCTTCCAAAAACTAGGGAGGATACCAAGATAAAAAGCATACCCAAAATATAGAACTGGACTACGTTACTTATTTCGTCCGAAAAAAGGAAACCTGGAAAAAATGCTAGAAAGAAGATGGTTACCTTAGGATTTAAAACGTTCATTATAAATCCTTTGCGGAAAAGGTCCAATAAGCCTTTATTTTTATCGACTTGATCATTGAGTGCAATGTTACTATCCGCTTTAAAAACTACCCAAGACAAGTAAAGAAGATATACCGCTCCAAAAACTTTTATACTTACCAATATAAATGGGTTGTTTTTGATTACCGCGGATATACCAAAGGCTAATAACGTTGTGTGTACCAAACAACCGGTCATAAGACCGGCAACAGTGGCCAAACCATATTTCCTGCCATTGCTGATGCTTTGTATCATTACAAAAATATTATCAGGCCCAGGAGATAATGCAAGTGCAAACGTAGCAAGGGAAAAGGCTAAAAGAATTGAATAATCCAATATTATATTTTTGAAACTGTAACTGGAAAAATACAAAAACTGACCATACCCTAATTATTTTTAATACCTTGTCCAAAATGAAATTGATGAAGACAAAATTAACTGTTGTAGGAATCATGGCAATTCTGGTTTCCTATAGTTTTACCAGTACTATTTCTGAAAAGAAAAAAAATTCAATAACTGAAAAAACAACACAAATGCCGGACAGCGTTCTAAGACATGTCGTCTTGTTCAAATTTAAAGACGGTACAGCCAAGGAAGATATTAAAAAAGTGGAGGATGCGTTCAGTGCCTTGCCTGCCAAAATTCCGGAAATAATGGGCTACGAATGGGGAACGAACAATAGCCCCGAGGGATTGGATAAGGGATTCACCCATTCCTTTTTCTTAACTTTTAAAAGTGAAGAAGATAGGGCGATTTATTTGCCGCATCCCGACCATAAGGCATTTGGAGCAGTATTAACTCCTTATTTAGATGACGTTCTGGTGATTGATTATTGGACGCGTTGAGATTAGTCCCAATACATCATTAATAAACTGCAATAATTATTTTATTTTCCAAAATAATCAACTTTTAGGCTTCTAGACCTTCAAGTATTGCCTTATTTATTCTTTTTACCAAACCAGGCCCTTCATAAACAAAACCAGTCCAGAGTTGCACTAAATCTGCGCCAGCGGCCAATTTTTCCTGTGCATCTTCCGGGGAAAGTATACCCCCCACTCCAATGATTGGAAATGCTTTGTCACTCTTTTCTGCCAAAAACCGAATGACCTCCGTGCTTCTATCCTTTAGCGGCCTTCCGCTAAGACCTCCAGTTTCTTCAACCAAAAGGCATGGTGATTTCAAATCTTCACGAGAAATTGTGGTGTTCGTAGCAATGATACCATCAATCTTAGTGATTTCCACTATTTCAATGATATCTAAAAGTTGACTATCCGACAGGTCAGGAGCGATTTTTAGTAATATTGGCTTTCGTTCTAGACCCTTCTTCAAGGCGTATTTGTCGTTCTCTTTTTGTAGCTCCAAAAGCAAAGCTGTAAGAGGTTCTTTGTCCTGTAACTCCCTAAGTCCGGGAGTATTTGGTGAGCTAACGTTGACTACAAAATAATCAACATGGTCAAAAAGGGCATCAAAACATATGAGATAATCTTTGATAGCCTCTTTATTGGGTGTTAATTTATTCTTTCCAATATTTCCACCGATCAACACCCTATGTTCTTTCTTCAGCTCTTCCACAGCATCAAACACGCCATTGTTATTAAAGCCCATGCGATTGATTATGGCCTGGTCCTTCTTAAGCCTGAACAATCTTTTTTTGGGATTCCCTTCTTGCGGTTTTGGGGTAAGCGTACCTATTTCTATAAAACCAAAGCCAAAGTCGGATAACTCGTTATATAAGACTGCATTTTTATCAAAACCTGCCGCCAGACCTACTGGATTTTTAAACTTTAGACCAAAAACCTCTTTTTCCAAACGTGGATCATTCAATACGAAACGCTTTCGAAACAAGCCCGATAATCCCAGTTTTGAAAAAAAACCGATCATCTTGAAACTGATATGATGAACTTGTTCCGGGTCGAACAAGAATAAAAAGGGCCGGATTATAAATCTATACATAAGGGTGGGGTAATTTTCGACAAAAATACAAACTGCAGAGAATAAACCTTTAGTTCTCCTTTGACAAAAAAAATAAAACTCTTTAACGGTTTTTTACAGGGATACTGTCATTATATACCGCTGGAACCACTATGAATGGTGAACGAGAAGCTTCAGCGCAAAGCGAAAGATAAAGCTCGTACTGTTTCTCATTAAAAAGGGCCAACACTCTTTTGTCAATCATTGTCTGAATAATGGCCATACTATCCACTACCCCCTTGTACTTATCTGCAAGCTGTCTTAATTCTGTAGCATTCGATTGGGGGTGCCTCTTCATCACATTTTCCAATTGGTCGTTTAAAAGCTCGTTCCTATATTTTAATTCAGCGCCTAAATTTGCCAATTTCTCTTGTTGCATCCCGTTCATCTGAAAAACCTCTATTAAGGTAGCATCATCCGTTAAACCCACTCCCAAAACGCAATCTGCCTGGGCCATCGCAACGGAACTTATAAAAACGAACATCAAGGAAATACCATTGTTCTTTATCATATTCATCATGAACCTCACGTATTTAAAGCTTTACGAAAATACGATTTATAACCCTATTTTTGATTTAAAACCGAATTCATGCAACATATCATTGACAGATTTATTAGCTACGTAAAAATAGATACACAGAGTGACCCAGATTCGAACACTACCCCAAGTACTACTAAACAGTGGGATTTAGCTCATAAGCTTGTTAATGAATTAAAGCAGATAGGATTACATGATGTAACCATAGATGAAAACGCCTATATCATGGCAACTTTACCGAGTAATGTTGAACAAGAGGTTCCCATTATCGGGTTTATAGCACATTTTGATACGACACCAGATTTTACCGGCACCAACGTAAATCCTCAAATTATTGAAAACTACGATGGCACGGATATTCTACTCAACGAAGACCTTGGAATTGTTTTATCTCCGGATTATTTTAATGACCTGTTACTTTACAAGGGCCAAACCTTAATTACAACGGATGGTACTACGCTACTTGGGGCGGATGATAAGGCCGGTATTACGGAAATTGTTACGGCCATGGAATACCTGATAAACAATCCGGAAATAAAACATGGTACAATTCGAATAGGCTTCACGCCAGATGAGGAAATAGGAAGAGGCGCGCACAAATTTGATGTTGCAACTTTTGGTGCGCAATGGGCCTATACTATGGATGGCAGTCAAATAGGCGAACTGGAATATGAGAATTTTAATGCGGCCGGTGCCAAGGTAAATATTACCGGTAAAAGTGTACACCCTGGATACGCCAAAGGTAAAATGGTAAACGCCATAACCATCGCCAATGAGTTCCTAAGTGCATTACCAAAAAAAGAAACTCCCGAAAATACGGAAGGACGCGAAGGTTTCTTTCATGTGAACCACATTGACGGGGCCATAGAGCTAGCCAACATAGAACTAATCATAAGAGACCACGACCATGATGATTTCTTGCATCGCAAACAGTTCCTGCAAACTACCGTCAAAGAACTCAACAACAAACATGGAGATTACATTTCCTTAGAAATAAAGGACCAATATTTTAATATGCGTGAAAAAATAGAGCCTGTTATGCACATTGTTGAAATAGCCAAGAGGGCCATGGAGGAAGTAGGAGTAGCACCTATTATTAAACCTATACGTGGTGGAACCGATGGTTCTCAATTGAGTTTTAAGGGCCTTCCCTGCCCGAACATCTTTGCCGGTGGGCACAATTTTCATGGTAAATACGAATACGTTCCCGTGGAAAGTATGCAAAAGGCAGTTGAGGTTATCGTAAAAATTTGCGAACTTACCGCAAGTAAAGATTTAGCATCATGGATAAATCCGAAAAAATAGAAGCTTATTACGGAGAAGAACATCATTTTAAAAAGGCTATAGAAATCTTACGGAACCTGGCCCTCAAGACAAATCTAGAAGAAACCTATAAATGGAATTTTCCCACCTATACGTTAGATGGTAAAAACGTTTTGTCCATCTGCAAATTCAAACAGCATTTTGGTATTTGGTTTTTTAACGGTGTATTTCTTAGCGATAGGAAAAAAGTACTGCAAAATGCGCAAGAGGGAAAAACCCAGGCCATGCGGCATTGGAAATTCAACTCCATTCAAGAAATTGATGAAAAGAGTGTCCTAGCTTATATTAATGAAGCCATTGAAAACCAGAAAAAGGGAATTCAGTTGAATTCAAAAAAGAAAGCACCAGTTAGTTTTACAATACCGGTTGAATTAAAAAAAGCCTTGAAAAATGACCTACATGCCCAAAAGTCATTCAAAAAATTAGCACCCTATAATCAAAAGGAGTACATAGAGTACATAGCATCGGCAAAACAGAATAAAACCAAAAAATCCCGTTTGGAAAAAATACTTCCAATGATTAAAAAAGGTGAAGGACTCAACGACAAATATAAATAGCCTTGAGGGCTAAAAGCGCTTAAATTAAAGCATAGGAAGTTTCCAGCCATTTTTATAGTCAGCCTTTAAAAATTGGTTGGCTTCCTCATTCTTAAATGCTCCGGTAGTGTTATCCCAATAAATTCTATTTCCGGTCTTAAAGGCAACATTGCCCATATGGGAAACCAGTGCGGCTTCATAACCAACTTTAATAGGTGCGTTCAACTTGGATGCATCCCGGCTCTTGACTGCATCAATAAAATTAGTTGTATGTAAATCTAACCCACTCAGCTCTCCCCTGTCAAAAGATGATGCTTCCATTTTGGGAACCCCTTTCTGGCCCCAACCTTGAAATTCTTCCTCCGGGATAATTTCCCAACCCTGCCTGTCCAACACTAACGTTCCATTATTTCCAATAAAGGCAATGCCGTGGTTACGACCATAATTACCACCATCGATACCGGTGGCATGTTCCCATAGTATGGAAAATCCGTCATATTCGTAGACGGTTTGTAAGGTATCCGGAGTTTCAGATGCATCATTAGGGTAAGCAAATTTTCCACCCAATGCCATTACGGATTTAGGGGTCCCAGCCTTCATACCATAAAGTGCATAATCAATAAGATGTACGCCCCAATCTGTCATAAGCCCACCGGCATAATCCCAGAACCACCTAAAATTAAAATGGAATCTATTGGGATTAAAAGCTCGTTCCGGAGCGGGCCCTAACCACATTTTATAGTCTACACCTTCCGGCACAGCGGTGTCTGGAACTATGGGTACTGGTTTCATCCAACCTTGGTATGCCCATGCCTTCGCCAATCGTATTTCCCCCAATTTCCCGGAATGCACGTAGTTTATAGCATCTACAAAATGGGGCTGACTTCTTTGCCATTGACCTATTTGCACCATGCGATCACTTGCATCTACATAATTGAGCATAATATCCGCCTCTTGGATAGAGTTTGCAATGGGCTTCTCACAATAAACATCTTTCCCAGCCTTTAAGGCATCGGTTAATTGCAAACAATGCCAGTGATCCGGAGTTCCTATTATGACGACATCCACATCCCTATTCTCTAAAAGCTTACGATAGTCCTTATACCATTTTGGTTTTTTTATTCCCGCCTTTTCCAAATCCCCTGTGCGGGCCTCCAAGACCCTTTCATCTACATCACATAGGGCAATTAAGTTGATTTCACTCATTTTCAGCATCGATGTTAAATCGGAAAACCCCATTCCTTTACATCCTATCAATCCCACATTGATGGTGTCATTGGGTCCCACTTTTTTCCTTAGGACACTTAACAACTCCATGGGAAATAAGAACGAGGCACCCGTAGCTGCAAAACCGACAGCACTCTTTTCAATAAATGATCTTCTGCTCAATAACATCTCATATTATTTTATAGCCTTAAGGTAAAAAAATTAGCATAAAAAAAGCACCAATGTTCCCATTGGTGCTTTTTTTCTTTAAACTATAAGTCTATTTTTTCTCCGGAGCTATAAGTTTTCTGCTCATCTCCAATGATATAGCCGATCTGTCAAACTTCAATTTTCCGGCCATAGTTTCCAAAACACAGGACCCGTCCTTATCGTTGAGATCAACGACTTTGCCATGGAGCCCACTTTTTGTAATAACACGATCGCCGCGCTTTAATTCTGCTGCAAATTTTTTCTCATCCTTGGCACGCTTCATTTGTGGACGGATCATAAAAAAATATGCCACCACAAATATCAGTATCATTGGAAGAAACTGCCCTATATCACCCATCTTTTGGTTCTTGTTTAATTAAAATCTTACTTGACAGGTCCCAATGGAGCTGCACCTTTTGGATTAACAAAGGCTTTTATTCTCAATATTTCAGAACCTTTTTCAGTGTTTGCTGTAACCGTTATGGTCTTTGTAACTTGATTTTGTCCAGATCCGTTGAATTTCACCAAAAGCTCACTTGATTCACCAGGAGCGATTGGGTCTTTTGGAGGATTTGGCACAGTACAACCGCAGCTACTTTTTGCATCTGTAATAATCAATGGGGCGTTACCAGTATTGGTAAACTTAAAAGCAGTCTCTTGAGGCGTTCCTTGCTCAATAGTTCCAAAATCATGCTCTGCCTTTTCAAAGGACATTACTGGAACAGCTTTTGCAGCCTCGTCCCTTACTGCTGCCTCTGCAACATTATCCGAATTTATTTTACTTGATGCATTTTCCTTACAGGAAGTGAACGCAATCATAGAAACCATACTCATGGCTAAAACTATCTTTCTCATTTTTTTAAATAATTTGTTTAATATTAAAACGTAAAATTAGAAAATTATTTCATAACAATCCTCTACCTATTTTATTCAGCTTTCCTTCCGCTCTGTATTCCTTCGTGAGCTTGTCCAAAATACCGTTGATAAAGATGCTGCTTTTTGGAGTTGAATATTCCTTAGCTATCTCCAAATACTCATTTATAGTAACCCTCTCCGGAATGGAGGAAAAATTGAGTAGTTCACATATGGCCATCTTCAATAAAATTGAATCTACATCGGCAATGCGGTCTTTATCCCAATTGGGTGTTTTACCCTCTATTTCCTTTTCCAATTTATCATTGTTCAACAAAGTTTTCGTCAATAAAGTATTGGCAAAAACCATGTCGTCAGTATCCTTCAAAAGCTTAGGCAGAAAATAGGAAGCATCCTGGTCTTCCTTGGACTTCTTCAGCTGTTTTAAGAGGAATGTATTTACGATTGGAATGTCGTCTACCCAAGTTAGCGTATCATCCTCAAAGTAATCATAAATCTTTTCGTTGGGTGCAATGATTTCCTTAAAAAGCTGAACCACCAAATCCTTGTCTAAATTATAGTTGGAGGTAGGTTCTAACATGTATTCCTTATAGATATCACTTTCAACGATGGCCTTATAAAGTAATTTTACATATTCATCGTTCAGGTACCAATTATCCAATTTCCTGTTGGAAAGCTCTTCCTTTAAGAGATGGTTCTCCCGTAGCTGCAATAACAGTCGGTTTTGGATAAATTTATCCTTGTTAGGATAAAGCTCACTACCGTCATCCAGGTATTTTTTAGAGGAGAGCGTCAATTGTTCGGAAGCTCTTTGATGGATTTCCATCAATAAACTTAGGCAAAGTAAATAAAGAGTATAGGTATTCTTGATGCTTACTTTTAAAAATTTCTCCTGTTTCTCTAAGGAGTCATCTTTGGATTGGATCAGCGCATAGATGCATTGCATCACTTTTACCCTGATATGCCTTCTTGTTAGCATTTTAAAGAACTTTTATCTTTTGATTGATTTCAGGGCACAAAAGTAAGCATCTATTTAAAGCGCTACAATGCCATTCGTATTTATCTTAGGTATTTTATAACATTTGTTTCCTCCCCAAAAACCTATATTTGGCATTGGAATCCATAAACCTCCTATTTAAATTCCCAATGAAGGAACTTAAGCATCTGAACAAATACTTCAAAAAATATTGGGGTAAACTCTTAATAGGTATTATCATAACAATAATCGCCAGACTTTTTCAACTGGTGATGCCCACATATGTGAATAAGACCATATCTGCCGTAGAGCAATTCTTAAATGGAGAATTAGCAAAGGTTGATGCAAAATCCCTACTGTTAGATTACATATTAATTATTGTTGGAGCCGCATTACTCTCTGGATTTTTTACATTTTTAATGCGTCAGACCATTATAAATATATCCCGTTATATAGAGTATGATCTTAAAAATGAAGTTTTTGACCATTACCAGATTTTAAGTCTCAATTTCTATAAAAAAAATAGAACGGGTGATTTGATGAACCGAATCAGTGAGGACGTAAATCAGGTGCGCTTATATGCTGGTCCAGCTATCATGTATGGGATACAGACCCTTACGCTCTTTGCCTGTCTTGTGCCGCTGATGTTCATTAAAGCGCCCACGCTTGCCACTTATACACTATTACCTTTGCCCATTCTTTCTGTTCTGATTTATAAAATAAGTAAGATTATCCATAGGAGAAGTACCATCGTGCAGGAGTTTTTATCCAACTTATCCACGTTTACCCAAGAAACTTTTTCCGGTGTCTCGGTCATAAAAGCATACGCCATAGAACCACGGACGAATCAAGAGTTGGAATTCTTGGCCAATGAAGGGAAGAATAAAAGCATGAACCTAGCAAAAGTAAACGCGTGGTTTTTTCCATTAATGATTCTTTTAATCGGAATCAGTAACATTTTGGTCATTTATATTGGGGGCGTACAGTACTTAAACGGTGAGATAGGTGTGGGCCTCATTGCCGAGTTCATTCTATATGTTAACATGCTTACCTGGCCCGTAGCAATCGTGGGCTGGCTTACTTCTATTGTACAAACAGCTGAAGCCAGTCAAAAACGAATCAACCAATTTCTAAACGAGCAACCAGAACTGGATAATAGCCAAGCCATTACGAGTGACGTTGAAGGGAAAATTGAGTTCAAGGATGTAAGTTTCACTTATGACGATACAGAGATTACAGCCTTAAAGAACATCTCTTTTACAATAAATAAAGGAGAAACTACAGCCATTATAGGAAAAACAGGGTCGGGTAAATCTACCATATTGGATTTGGTAGCGCGCTTGTACGATGTAACTTCAGGTGAAATATTAATAGATGATAAGCCAATCAAACAAATAGATGTAAAAGGTCTGAGGGAATCTATAGGTGCCGTGCCCCAGGATGCCTTCTTATTTTCTGACACCATTAAGAACAATATTAAATTTGGAAAGCATGATGCCTCCGATGAGGAAATCATTAATATAGCGAAGGAGGCAGTAGTTCACGAGAATATCATGGGCTTTTCCAAGAAATATGAGACCGTTTTAGGCGAAAGGGGAATAACCCTTAGCGGAGGTCAAAAGCAACGGGTATCCATTGCCCGTGCCTTAATCAAAAATCCAAAAATCTATCTTTTTGACGATTGTTTGTCAGCCGTGGATACCGAAACAGAAGAAGAAATACTATCCAACCTCAAAAAGGCTTCCCAAGAGCGGACAACACTCATTGTAAGCCATAGGGTGTCTTCAGCAAAAAATGCGGATAAAATACTTGTTTTAGAGGACGGAGAGCTCCTGCAAGAGGGTACTCATGAGGAATTGAACAATATAGATGGTTATTATAAAGAGCTCTATCAGAATCAACTCTCGGAGAAAGAAAACTAGAAATATGTTGTCGGATAGCGATTTTTTTTTCATTTTTGATAGAATAATCAGACACTATAACCACAGGAAATGAGCGATAGAGATTTAATGGACCAGGAAGAAATTCATTCGAAGGTCTTAAGAGCAGGAAGAAGAACTTACTTTTTCGATGTAAGAAGCACCAAGGCAGGAGACTATTATTTGACTATCACCGAGAGTAAGAAATTTACACATGACGATGGTTCCTTCCATTATAAAAAACACAAAATATATCTGTACAAAGAAGATTTTGAAGCCTTTAAGGAAAATGTTGAAGAAATGATGGATTTTATCATCAATGAAAAAGGAACTGAAGTCATTTCCGAAAGACACCAAAAAGATTTTAAGAAAGAGGAAGAAAAAGAAGCCGAAACAAAAGAACCAACAACGGAAAGTTTTACAGATGTTGATTTTGATGACATATAATTTTTGATTTCTCTTAAATAAATGATAACGACCCTAATAATTAAGGGTCGTTTTTTATTTTTATAAAGTAGCTAAAACCAATCCAAAATGAAAAAAACAATACTTGCACTTTTACTAGTCCTAAATTTTTATTCCTACGCCCAAGATCAACTAGACCTAAATTACTACCTACAACAAGGAATAACGTATGACCCATCCATCCCCACCCCAAAAGAAATTATAGGCCATGAAGTAGGTGAATGGCATGTAACTCATGATAAGCTCATGTTTTATATGCAGACTTTGGCAGAAGCAAGTGATCGTATTACCATAGAAAATCGCGGTGAAACCTTTGAGGGGAGACCAATTCTATTGCTTACCATAACGACTCCAAAAAATCACCAGAATCTTGAACAAATTAGGCAAGAACATATTGCGCTAACAGAGAATAGTGGAAATGTGGATATTTCTGACATGCCCATTATCGTGTACCAAGGTTTTTCAATTCACGGAAACGAACCTAGCGGTGCCAACGCCGGCCTGGCCTACGCGTATCATCTAGCAGCCGCTCAAGGGCCTGAAATTGAGTCTATGTTGGACGATATGGTCATTTTGATGGATCCCTCCTATAACCCAGATGGCCTACAAAGGTTCGCATATTGGGCCAACACCAATAAAAGTATAAATTTAATTTCGGATAACAACGAACGTGAATATCATGAGGTCTGGCCTGGGGGTAGAACCAACCATTATTGGTTTGATATGAACAGGGATTGGCTTCCCGTACAGTTGCCGGAAAGTAGGGCACGGATAGAAAGCTTTCACAAATGGCTGCCGAATATCTTAACGGACCATCATGAAATGGGCACGAATTCCACCTTCTTTTTTCAACCTGGGGAGCCTACTCGGGTTCACCCGTTAACGCCTAAAATCAATCAAGAACTAACGGAAGAAATTGGAACTTATCATGCCAAAGCCTTGGATAAAATAGGTTCGCTGTATTATTCTGAGGAGGGGTATGACGATTATTACTACGGCAAAGGTTCTACCTTCCCTGATGTGAATGGGAGTATTGGAATCCTTTTTGAACAGGCAAGTTCCAGAGGACACATTCAGGAAAGTGAAAACGGAATACTGACATTTCCTTTTACAGTACGCAATCAGTTTATAACTGCGCTCTCTACTATTGAAGCGGCAAAAAACATGCGTGAAAAAATTCTAAATTATCAAAAGGAATATTACAAGGATATTGCCGCCGAGGCGACCAAAAGCAAGACCAAGGGATTTGTATTTGGGGACCGTAAGGATGGTGCCAAAGCTTGGCATTTGGCCGAGATATTGAAACGGCATAAAATAAAGGTTCACGAGCTTGCTAACGATGCAACCATAAATGGAAAATCCTATGTAAAAGGAAAAAGCTACGTTGTACCTATGGCGCAAAAAAATCCACGATTGCTAAAGGCAATGTTCGAAAGGCGTACCACGTTCACCGACAGTTTGTTCTACGATATATCGGCATGGACTTTTCCCTTGGCCTTCAATGTTGATTACTCAGAGATGAACTCTTTGTCAAACGCAGGTTCCGAAATAACTGATTTGAAACCGCTATCCGGAAGTATAGGTCCCAAAAGCAATTATGCGTATCTATTTGAATGGAACGAGTATTACACTCCAAAAGCGCTGAATGCTATTTTAGAAAAAGGGCTACGTGCCAAAGTGGCTAAATCCAAATTCACTGTAGAGGGCAATAGTTATGATTATGGGACTATCATGGTTCCTGTCCAAAATCAGGATATGGATGCTACGGCATTGTTTGAGTTTTTAACGCAGGTAGCCGAAGATAGCAAATTGGACATAACTTCCGTAGGAACTGGGCTAACCAAGGGTATCGATTTGGGAAGTAATGACTTTGACCCTGTTAAAAAACAAAAAATAGCCATTATAGTTGGTGATGGAATCCGCTCTTATGACGCTGGTGAAATCTGGCATTTGTTCGACACGCGATATGATATCAATCTAACAAAACTGGATTTGAGTTATTTAAGCAGGGTTGACCTAAGCAAGTACACAGATATCATTCTTCCTAGTGCTAAAGATAATGCTTTGGATAAAAAGAGTACGGAAAATTTGAAGGAATGGGTCAAATCTGGTGGAACCTTGATTGGTTACCGGAATGTGGCGGAATGGTTCAACAAAAACGAATTCATGAAATTGAAATTCAAAAAGACACCCTAGTGGCCAAAAATATATCTTTTGAAGAAAAAAGAGATTTTAGCGGCGCACAGGTAACTGGGGGTGCCATCTTTGAGGCTAAACAAGACCTCTCCCACCCTATTAATTATGGATATAAGAATGACAACCTGGCGTTGTTCAGAAACACGAATGTTTACATAGAACCTGATAAGGACAGTTATGACAATCCTATAACTTACACGAACAATCCGTTGTTAAGTGGCTATATCTCTGAAGAAAACTTGGAGCTACTTAAGAATTCCGTTCCTTTTCAAGTACAACGTTTAGGAAAAGGCAGGGTAATAGCGTTTACCGACAATACTAATTTTAGAGCTTTTTGGTATGGAACGAACAAGTTGTTGATGAACGCTATTTTCTTTGGCGAGATGATGTAAGTATAAGATTCGAAATTATTTTAAACTTTGTTCTATAGCCCTATCCGGCCTTTCCTAAATTGGAAGACGTACAGGGCTTTTGAATTGAAAAAGAGTTCTACAAGTTTCCATACTTAACGAAAAGCCAGTTGAATAAAAAAATCCCCAAAACGCTAAAAAGAGCGGCATTCCAATTTACGAGTAGAAGTAATATGGTAAAAATCAACAGGTAGTAAATGCCAAAACCTATAAACGCCGTTGAAAACAGCATAGTTGCCATAAATTCCGGTTCCCAAACCTTTGGTTTTACTATGATTCGCCAAAACAGGACTAACGGCAAATTCAATAGAGTAAAAAGCGGAGACAAAACTGATGTTTTCTCCCTCCTGTTTTTTAAAACCTCGTCATCCGCCAAAGGCTCTTTCAATACCTTCTGGATCTCATTATTAGTTTCCGTCGGATTCAAAAAATTGATATTTTTCTCGTACAACTTGGCCTCCACTTTTTCGTAATTTACGTTTGGTGGTATGTGTGTAGTCAACATTTGGAGGTTTTTGGTAATAGTTTCCTTCAACCGAATTCCGGTAACATGTAGGTCCTTCTCTTGATAAACATCCTTTAATGAGATTGGTTTCCCGTAGTAAAGTGAAACCTCGTCTGGGAAACTAATTGCATCCTTATAATTTAATCCAACGGGTACTAGTTGAATATCCAAATCGGGATACTTTTCCATGGTTCGGAACAATATCCGTGTAAAACCTTTGCTTAAAGGCCGCACCGACCTGTTTAAATGATGGTTAGCTTCTGGAAACATAACTATTGCCGATCCACCTTTGAAGACATCAGCGCATTTGTCAAAAATGGCCTCGTTCTTGGATAACGCATCCCGACCGTCCCGAATACGATATATCGGTATCATTCTGAAAAAATTAAAGATATTATCCAAAAATGGATTGCCAAAAATATCAGATCGGGTTAGAAAATAGGGTTTTCTACTACAATCTGTTACAATCAACAAAACGTCCATTAAAGCACTTTGATGGTTAGGTAAAAAAAGTACTGGTTTATCCTTGGGAACATTTTCCAGACCTATAATCTCTATTTTTTTATAGTAGCAGTGAAGCACCGCCTTTACTACCGCCTTGATGGCGCTATAAACTATATTTTTCAAACTAAAGCTTTCTTTTCAGCTGATTTATAATTCCAAATACTTGCCAAAACTAACCCCGAAACGATATGCCAAATACCCCAAAAAGCCGCTAATAGGGCCATGCCACCTAACCCATCGAAAAAAGTAAAAATCAATAAGAGACCCAACCCTGAATTTTGTATACCGGTTTCTATGGTAATGGTCTTTATATTTTTTAAGGCCAGACCAAAAACCCTAGCGATTGAAAACCCTGTGAGAAATGCCAGAAGGTTATGGGCGAGTACAATCCAAAATACATATAAAATATATTCGAGGAATATTTCGCGATTGTTCCACAGTGCTAAAAAAACTAAAAAGATGAAAAATAGTAAAGAAATCACTTTTAACACCTTAGCTAATTTTTGTGCCACAATTGGTTTCCAATAATTTACCATCATACCCAGCACCAAAGGCACGCCCAATAGTAAGGAGACCAGTTTTATCATTTCAAAAGGCGAAATGGCAACAGCTTCCAAGAGTGCTGAGCTGGGATTATAAAATGAACCCCAAAACTGTAAATTTAATGGTGTCATCACTACTGCGAGTAACGTCGTAATAGTCGTTAGACAAATGGATAAGGCGGCATTTCCTCCCCCTAAATACGTGATATAATTTGAAATATTACCACCAGGACAGGCGGCAACCATAAACATACCCAATGCTATACTTGGATAAGGCTGAATAAGTAATACTAAAAGTAAGGTCACGGCAGGTAACAAGAGAAATTGACTAAAAACACCTACTAAAACGGGCTTTGGTGCCAACCAGAGTTGCTTAAAATCTTTAATGGAAATTTCCAGTGCCACCCCGAACATGACAAACGCCAAGACTATGTTCAATGTCCACAAGGCGTCGCGGTCAAAGTTAATCCGTACTGTATCTAAGAGCGTATCGGTCAATTTTAAGGCGTATTTCTGTTAAAAATATGTTTTATGGTTACAACCCGCAATAGAAATACGCTTAACTTTATAATTCAAAAAAAGATAAATGGCAAGAACAGAAAGCAAAATGCTGGCCCTTGGTACTTTAGCACCGGAGTTCAGCCTTATGGATACGGTAACAGAAAAAACGATGAATTTGCAAGCCATGAAGGGTGAAAAAGGTACCGTAATCATGTTTATTTGCAACCATTGCCCTTTTGTAGTCCACGTAAACCCGGAAATTTCAAAAATGGCAAAAGAATATCAACACAAAGGAATTGGTTTTATAGCTATTTCTAGCAATGATATTAAGAATTATCCCCAGGATGGTCCTAGTTATATGAAGATAAAGGCCAAAGCCGAAGATTACACTTTTCCTTATCTCTATGACGAATCGCAAGAAGTAGCGAAGGCATACCAGGCGGCCTGCACACCGGATTTTTATTTATTCGATGAAGACCTAAAATTGGTGTATAGGGGACAATTGGACGATTCTCGCCCGGGCAATAATCTACCACTAAATGGCAGGGATTTAAGAAATGCTATGGACGCATTGTTAGAAGGAAATGAAATTAGTACGGTGCAAAAGCCAAGTATTGGCTGTAACATTAAATGGGCCGACATTGGGTAATAATAATTTTGATTATGAAAGTTAGCACTAAAGAGGCATTGGAAAAGTTAAAAAAAGAATCTTCCCCTTTTCTTTCTCTTTTTGAACATGGCACGTTATCCCTAGAAATTTACAAACCGGATAAAATAGATTTACAGCAACCGCATAGCCGAGATGAGGTTTATATAATTGTTTCTGGAACCGGCGAATTTTTAAATGACGGGGTGCGAACTAGCTTTATACCGGGTGACTTTTTATTTGTTCCCGCCGGCATAACACACCGGTTTGAAAATTTTACCAATGATTTTTCTACATGGGTGTTATTTTATGGCCCGGAGGGTGGAGAAATTTCCTAGTAATCTATGACAGATATTATACGCTTTGAACCCTTAACGACTGAAAAGTACTCCACTTATATTACTATAGGCACTAAAGCTTATGACCAACATTACTTACACCTATGGCCAGATGGAGATTCCTCTTCATACATCCAAAATAGTTTCACAGATGAAGTTCTGGTAAAAGAGGCTTCAGATGCCAACACACATCTCTTTATCATCCACCTAAAAAAATCACCCGTTGGTATTTTGAAATTTACCCAAGATAAAAGTTTGGGGCACCATTCCAGGAAAGAATCGTTATATGTCGATAAGATTTATATCCTCAAAGAGGCTACTGGAATGGGCATCGGCAAGAAGGTATTGCAGTTCATAATATTAAGGGCTAAGGAAATAAATAAAAAATTAATTTGGTTGGATACCATGCAAAAGGGACCGGCATTGAATTTTTATCTTAAAAATGGATTTGAGATGCAAGGGGAGACCAAAGTTCCCTTTGAAAATGCCCTCGAAGAAGAGCGACCGATGTACATCTTGAAAAAATGGATTTGACCTCTAGCGCAGTCTGAAGATATCTTAAGATTTTAATCTACCACCCCATCCGTTTGGCCAAATTTTTAATATGTGCATAGTGATGATTACTGTGCCAAGCATATTTTCCAATATTTTCAGCAACGGTTACTTTTACTTTTCCTTCTGGATGAATGTAGAAAGACTTCATGTTTTCAGGAGAAAGTCCTTTTAGCAGATAGACCAACTTGGCATGTAGTGCTTTTATGTGATCCAAGGATAGTTGAATCGGGGCCGTGCGGGCATCAAAAAGATTACTCCAATCCTTTTCCTCATAGGCCTTAATTAGCGGCTGCTCCTCCGTGAGCGCCCATTTAAACCGCGTATAGCTGTGATGGTGGCTGTCCGCAATATGATGCACAACTTGCCTAACTGTCCATCCCCCAGGTCTGTAAGGTGTTTCCAGGTGCTCCACTGAAAAATGTTGTACAAGGTTTTCCAATCGCTTTGGTAATGTCTCCAAGGTTTCTATCCAATCCGAAATATGCGTTTGCGAGATATTTTCGGGACACTCGAAATGCCCAATGGGATATCTTAAATCATCCAAATTTTCCATATCCTAAAAATACTAAACTTTAATACAGTTTTAACCTTAAAAATATGGCTATAAAAATTGTAACCTACTAATTTTATAGGATAAACAAATTATCAATCTATCTGCCTTTCCGCAGATATAAAAAAATAAAAGAATGGCAACAATACGACTGGGCGACAAAGCCCCTGATTTTACTGCGGATAGCTCTATGGGAACTATCAATTTGTATGACTATTTAGGAGACAAATGGGGAATCCTCTTTTCACATCCCGCGGATTTCACTCCTGTCTGCACCACCGAACTTGGGACGGCGGCCAAATTTAAAGAAGAGTTTGATAAACGTAATGTAAAGATGTTGGCACTTAGTGTAGATGGTGCTGCTTCCCATGCCAAGTGGATCAAAGACATTAATGAAGTTCAGAATACTACCGTAAACTTTCCTATAATCGCGGACGAGGATAAAAAGGTATCCCGTCTTTATGATATGATACACCCCAATGCGGATGACAATCTTACGGTACGTTCCGTTTTTATAATTGCACCGGACAAGACCGTAAAACTTATGTTAACCTATCCTGCTTCCACTGGAAGGAATTTTTATGAACTGTTGCGGGTCGTAGATTCCTTACAACTTACTGCCTATCATAAAGTAGCAACTCCTGCAAATTGGGAAAATGGTCAGGATGTTGTTGTAAGTCCTTCAATTTCCACAGATGATGCAAAAGAAATGTTCAAAAAAGGAGTAACGGAAATTAAACCCTATTTAAGAATGACTCCAGATCCTGTATCCTAAATTTGAAAGAATTAAAACCAGTGAAGCTATAGTATATAATGTTTAACGTTAAGATAACTTACTAAAAATCTAACATTTAAAAAATTAAATACTATCTTCGCGCTTTAATTAATATATAATTTTTTCTATTATGAGTAAAGGAACAGTAAAATTCTTCAATGATTCCAAAGGATATGGTTTCATCACTGAAGATGGTTCAAACGAAGATCATTTTGTACACATTTCTGGCTTAATCGATGAAGTTCGAGAAGGTGATGTTGTGGAATTTGAACTACAACAAGGTAAAAAAGGATTAAACGCCGTTAATGTGAAAGTTGTTGACTAGGTAACGATTTAACTTTTTTATAGTACAAAACCCGAACAATAGTTCGGGTTTTTTTATACTAGCATCTTGCTTCGTAAATCGATTTTTTTAATCAATCATTTTGTTTAAGATTTTACGCAACCATTTTACTTATTTGTATCTTATAGTTAAACAAATTTCTGTTTCCCCATAACCTGACTAAAATTAGCCTAATGACCACTTTCTTAACCATACTTTTTCTCTTGATTTTTGTAAATATTGCCATGCTATTGGGAAGCATCAGCAGCGTAAAAAAATAAATTGAATTGCTTCTGGAATTTTAGTAGGGTTTAGCGCCGCTTGGTTGTTGTAGTATTATAATATAATAGCCATTTGCAATGAGACTTTTTCTCACTATTATCTGCGTATTAATCTTGGTAAATGTCCTAATGTTTTTATTTAGTTTGGCAAAAACCAAATAGCATAAAAAAACACCTTAATTAATAAAATCAAGGTGTTTAATAAAATATGAGTAGGAAATCTATCCGACTCCCATTAATTCAACATCAAAAATAAGGGTGGCATCGGGAGGTATTACGCCTCCAGCCCCGGCGCTTCCGTACGCCAAGTCGCTAGGTATAACAAAACGCGCTTTGTCGCCTACCTTTAACATTCCAATGCCTTCATCCCATCCAGGAATGACCTGCCCTACTCCCAGCTGAAAATCGATGGGCGCCTTTCTTTTATAGGAAGAGTCAAAAACCTGTCCGTCCAATAATGAACCTTCGTAATGCACTGAAACTTTCTTTCCCTTTTCGGCTTTTGCACCATCTCCTTGCTGTATCATTTTATATCTAAGACCGGAATCCGTAACCTTAAACCCTGCGGCTACTTTATCCAATGCTGCCGCTTGCGCTGCCTTCGCAGCCGCCAAACGCTGCTCACCAGATGCAGCGAAGTCCTTAAAAGCTTTGAGCGCATCCCAACTCTTGGCCTCCTCACCTTCCCTAACTATTTCCAAAGAATCAATTTTATCGCCTTGTGCAATGGCATCCACCACCTCTTGTCCTGAGGCCACATGACCAAAAACCGTATGTTTATTATCCAACCACGGCGTGGGTGTATGGGTAATGAAAAATTGGCTCCCATTAGTACCGGGACCAGAATTGGCCATGGAAAGTACACCAGGTTCATCATGCTTTAGGTCCGGATGGAACTCATCGTCAAACTTATAGCCCGCGTCGCCTGTACCTGTTCCTAATGGACAACCTCCTTGAATCATAAAATCAGGTATCACCCTATGAAATTCTAATCCGTCATAAAAAGGTTCTCCTTTGGACTTAGATGAATTCTCTTTGTCACCCTCCGCCAAAGCAACAAAGTTACCTACTGTTCCCGGGGTTTTATCATGGGTTAGTTTTACCAATATCTCCCCTTTTGTTGTATTGAATTTTGCGTAAATTCCTTCTTGCATGCTGCTAATTTTTAATGAAGCGCAAAGGTATGGAAATTAGTTAGAAATACTAAGTAGAAGTCCTCCCAACACTAGGTGGAGTAACCTTAGCTGCACAAAAACAAACTATTGAGTCCCTAAGGTTCCGTACTTATCAAAAAGATAAACCAAACCTGTCATGGCCGCAGCCCCAAGTTCCAATTCCCGTCTATTTACATGCTCAAAAGTATCGTTAGCAGCGTGGTGATAATCAAAATACCGCTGCGAATCCGGGCGTAAACCTGCCATCACAATACTTTCATTTTTTAAAGGACCGATATCGGCACCACTTCCTCCGCTAATGAACATATGCACTAAATAAGGCTCAAAGAGCTCTTGCCATGCCTTAACCCGTTCAAATTCAGCATCCGAGCTATCAAATGAAAAACCTCGTGGGGTAAATCCCCCAGAGTCGCTTTCAAGTGCAAATATGTGGTTTTCATTGTTCCTTTCAGCCTCTTCGGCATATTTATGTCCACCCCTAAGACCATTTTCCTCATTCATAAAAAGGACTACCCTAATGGTTCGTTTAGGCTTGTATCCAGTTTTCTTTAAAATCCTCAAAACCTCCATACTCTGAACGCAACCGGCCCCATCATCATGGGAACCATCACCCAAATCCCAAGAATCTAGATGTCCGCCTACTACAATATATTCTTCCGGATGTGTAGTTCCTTTTATTTCGCCGATTACGTTATAGGATTCCACATCGTCAAATTGCTTACAGTTTTGTTTGAAATAGAATTTGATTTCCGGGTTCAATTTTAGCGAAGTGCTTAACAAATCTGCCGCATTAGTACTTATGGCGGCGGCGGGTATCCATTCTTCCTTTGGTAAGTCCCCGTAACGCATGCCACCAGTATGTGGAAAATCGTCTAAACGCAAATTCATGGAACGCACAATTACGCCAAGAGCACCATATTTGGCTGCCTCGGTCGCGCCCTGTCCCCTTTGGTCTACCGCTCCCGAATAGGCGGAAAAAGTATTGATTAAAGTGGGATCCATTGGTCGGTTAAAAAAAACAATCTTTCCTTTGATGCCGGCTTCGCCTAAAACTGCTAAATCCTCAATTCCTTGCACCTCTATTACTCCAGCCTTAATCCCCTTTTGAGGTGTTGCTACCGATCCTCCCAGCGCGGTAAGGGGTACATTTGTGGTAACCCCCGGAGTGGTCTCAAAATAGGCAAACTCAGGTGTACCTCTAACCCATTTTGGCACCATTACGGGCTGCAACCATACACGGTCCAGACCCAGGGAATCCAATTGTAATTTGGTATAGTCCACCGCCTGTTGAGCCTGAATGGAACCGGATAAGCGCCCCCCAATTTGGTTTGAGAGATAATTTAACCAATCATAGGCCTTACCTTCCGATAGGGCCGCTTCATATATTTTTTGAAACTGCTGCTCATCGGCACTTTGGCCATAAACCAATGTAGTTAATAAGAGGGAGTAAATGAGGAGGTTAATTCTCTTTTTCAATTTGTAATTCATTTTCATAGGCTTCTAAATTAGCCATAATTTTATCGTCAAGACTGGGCTCCTTTATATCTTTATATTTTTTTAACGATTGAAGTAGAATTGTGGCCAAAATTAATCTTGCCGCCTTTTTTATTATCTGCGGGTATAACGAACCAAGGGGCGTAATCCTTGCTGGTATTTTGAATAGCTTCTTGATAGCAGGATTGGTATTTATCCCATAGCCTTCGTTCTTTAAGGTCACTAGGAGAAAATTTCCAATGCTTTCTCTTTAAAGCTAATCTTCTAAGAAGCCGTTGCCGTTGTTCCTCTTTGGATAGATTCAAAAAAACTTAAAAATGATGGTCCCGTTTTGAAATAGATGTCTTTCAAAATTGTTTATCTGTTCAAATCTTCTATCCCAAAATTTTTGGTCAATATCCTGGACCAAGTGTATCCCGGGAATTCTTTCTCCCAATATGTACTCTGGATGAACCCTGGTAACCAAAACGTTTTCATAATGCGTTCGGTTAAAAACACCAAATTTGCCTTTGCCGGGTAATACCAAATAGTGTCGCCAAAGATAATTATGATCTAATTCAAGCTCGGTAGGCACTTTAAAACTATGAACCTCTACCCCACTCACGTTGAAATCTTTAAAAACTTCACGTATGAGACTATCTTTTCCTGAGGTGTCCATACCTTGCAGACATATCAGCACACTGTATTTATTGTGAGCATAAAGCATATCCTGAAAATCTCCCAATTCTTTTCTCGTTCTTCGTAATTCTTGCTTTAGGTCTTTATCCGATTTTCCAAAATCCTCATATGTCGAAACCTTTGTGATATCAAATGATTCCGAGGCTTTGTAGGTGGCTGATTGTATGTTCTCCATTTTAAAATATTTTATAAGTGATAGCGAAAAAGCCTATAAATTATGAAAAAAGGCAGTTCAACAGAAATATGCTACAATTTAGCGTATTAACGGAAAAGCGAGGTCTTCCAACGAATATTTAATCGGTGACATAGGTAAAACCCTACATTTATTCTTGTAAAGTCCCAAATTTTACAAAAAATCTCTTAATCTAATGAATAAGATCTACCCTTACATAGGTGTTATGGCACTTCTTTTATTTTCTTCATTCACTGACAATCTGGAATGTGAATATGCTGGTTCTAATATTGGATACGCAAAGTCCCTTACCGAAAAAGCTATTGAGGTTCATGACATTAACCAAGCCCGATACTACACTTATAAGGCTTTGAGTGCCATTGAAAAATCTAAGAACCAATTAACGGTCTGTGGATGTGTATACGCTAAAGATGGTATAGAAGAAAGTCTCATTAACCTAAAACTTGCCGCTAAAGCGACCACATTGAGCGACACGCATATTCTTCTGTCACGCTCACTTGAAAATACAGCCGGTAGTCTGGAAGCTTTAAATAAACATGACTTGCATGGGAGCAAATACGCTAGTGACGTTCTGGTGCTTAACACAAAAGATGCAGAGGAGAAGACGATTGCCTTGAGGGAATCAAATGCCATGACCCTGAACGAGCTAATCGATAAATCCTTGGAAAAGTACAGAGCTTCTTTGAACAAAGTTGTGGAGACGGTGGATTGTAAAGAAGCAAAAGCCTTTGCGCAGCGTATTTTTGATAATTGTGAACAACAATTGTTAAAGCAAAATCTCACTGAAGGTAAAAAGTATTACAACCTAAGGACCAAAGAAATAACGGCCGATGCACTTAAGCGTATCGGAGAATGTGAATCAAATAAAATATAGCTATTTACTGGCAAAAAGTTTTACATCATCTTCTGATACTTCTTTTCCGCCAAGGATAATAAGTCTTTCCACCACATTTCGCAATTCCCGAATATTTCCGGTCCAATCATAGGCCTTAAGCAATTCTATAGCCTTTTGAGAAAATTGTTTGGGAGCAATACCTTGTTCCTCCGTCACTTTCTTTGAAAAGTGATTAATCAATAAGGGAATATCATCACGTCTATCGTTCAAGGCTGGCACCTGAATCAATATCACAGCCAACCTATGGTATAAGTCCTCACGGAATTTACCCTCCTCTATTTCCTTTTTCAAGTCTTTATTTGTTGCGGCGATTACTCGTACATCTACCTTGATGTCCTTGTCCGTACCAACACGGGAAATTTTGCTTTCCTGTAGGGCCCTTAACACTTTTGCCTGAGCGGATAAACTCATGTCCCCTATTTCATCTAAAAAGATAGTTCCTTTATTGGCAGCCTCAAACTTACCAGCACGGTCTTTCACGGCTGATGTAAATGCCCCTTTTACATGTCCAAACAATTCGCTTTCAATTAGTTCGGACGGAATAGCGGCACAGTTCACCTCTATGAATGGCCCACTACTTCTTTGACTTTTCTCGTGAATCCAATGCGCCACAAGTTCCTTTCCTGTACCGTTGGAACCTGTTATGAGAACCCTGGCATCGGTAGGCGCCACCTTTTCGATCATATCTTGAATAGCCATAATTTCGCTACTCTCCCCAACCATTTCATAAGTTTTACTAACCTTCTTTTTTAATATTTTGTTCTCTACGACAAGCTCTTTCCGATCAAGAGCGTTACGCACAGTGGTTAGCAGACGGTTCAAATCTGGTGGCTTGGAAATATAATCAAAAGCCCCTAAGCGCATCGTATTTACTGCTGTGTCTAAATCTCCATGACCAGAAATCATAATGAATGGAATTTCCGGTTTTATCTTTCTAGCGGCTTCTAGGACTTCAACACCATCCATTTTTGGCATTTTTATATCACATAGCACCAAATCATAATCGTTATTCTTTATAGTCTCCAAACCTTTTAGACCATCCTCTGCCTCTTCCAAGGCATAGGCCTCGTTTTCCTCAGAAAGAATTTTAACCAATACCCTTCTAATTGCCGCTTCATCCTCAATTACCAAAATCTTTGACATATGCCTATTTTTAAAGTCCAATTCTAAACCCCGTCCTAAAATAAAGACTAGGATCTTCATTCAATGTAAAAATATCATTTCTATCCTCATCCCTTAACACTCCGACCTGAAAAATCGTATGACCAATAAAACCATAAATTGACATTACCTTGGTTATATTGTAGGAATAACCAAAAGTAACCAATGCAGCCGAAGATGATATTGACGAAGCAAAACCCGCATCCGGTAAAACGGTGCTGTTTTGAAGGTTAACAAAATACCCGTCCAATATAAATTCCGTTTGTATAATATTTTTTTCCTTGAAATGGTATTTCATTCCCGTTTTTGGCACACCTACAACGTAGGTCCAATTTGGATGAAATCGTTTTTCATAATAAACGATGGGTAATGGTACGCGCAATGCTACAGTAGAATTATAGGCAATACCTAAAACCAATCGCATAGGTTTATCAACATCCTGCTTGTCTTTAAACGCTCCAATAGTTGCATTAATAGAAAAATCCCCATTCTCTAAAGGGTTAGTGAGGGTGGATGCTAAGCGTGGAGTTAGCACTCCGACAAAACGCCAATCCCTATTGTACCTGTAAACATAGGCTAAATTTAAGTCAACAATGTGGAGATAATTAATTCCTTCTGCGCTAAGTGATATGTCGTCTCTTTGCAAATCATATGCCAAACGATTGTACTCACCGCCTACTACAAAATTACTTGAATCCTTGACCTTTAATGGAACGTTGGCAACCAGTTTTATTCGAGATAGTTTCGCGCCAGAATCGTTTCTGGGCATAAGCATGTATTCTACCCGAAAGACATCAGGCGTTTGTGCCATAATTGGGAGAATAAAAAAAGAATTAAAAACTAAACAAGTAAGTACTAATCGTCCCCTAGTCCCCATTCCTTCTCCGAATTTTTGACATTGCTATGCTGAAATGGTCCTTGTTGAAAAATATGTACATCTCTTTGTGGGAAAGGAATAGTGACCTTATTGTTTCTAAATTCCGCATCAATCTTATACCTAATTTCACTTTTGACCCTTTGTACAGTGAAACTATCATTTACGAAGAAATTAATAGAAAATAAAAGTGCTGAATCTCCAAAATCCTCGAACATCACAAAAGGTTTGGGGCTTTTAAGAACCGCACGTTGATCGCTTACCACATCTTCCAATATTTTGGTCACCAGTTCCACGTTGCTACCATACGAAACACCTACCATTACAGTCTCCCTAGTGGTTTTATGGTTTTGCGTATAGTTATAAACAATATCGCTTATAAACTTATGGTTTGGTATAATAATTATCTTATCGTCCCTAGTGATTGCCCTAGTGGTTCTTAATTTAATTTCAAAGACCTTACCCACTCTACTATCAACCTCCACCACATCACCCACCCTAAGGGATTTATCAAGTATGATAAAAATTCCACCTATAATATCTTGGAAAAGCTCTTGTAACGCAAGACCTAATCCTACAAAGAGAGCCGCAGAAGCAGTAATAAGTATTGTAATATTAATTCCTGCCGCACTCATGGTGAACAGGATGACCACTATATAGACTACATACTTGATGAATTTGAAGATACTTACAAACTTCAATTTATCATCGGTTTCCATTTTTCTGGTGAAGAACTTTCGGATCCACTTTAAGAAGAAACTTGTTATTATGAATGCTGCGGTCAAGAGCAAAAGTAGACCAATAGTAATGTGAATGGACTTTTCGCCTTCCCCGTAATGGAAGCCTAAATCCAGAAATTCCTTGATATTGCCCCAAATATCATCTTCTATAATTTCCTTTATTTTTTCTGTTTGCTCTTGGACCATAAACAATACCTAATACTTAATCCACTTTAATAATTCCTTATAGCTTGGCTTTTTACCGTACATTAATATCCCTACCCTATAAATTTTTGAGGCCAACCAAACAATACCAATAAAGGTAGCTATTAAAAATAGAATTGACGCCGCCAATTGCCACACGGGGACCCCTCCATCACCAATGCCCCCTGGTAGCCGCATCATCATCACGATGGGGGATGTAAGTGGAAAAAGAGAAAAGCCAACGGCAATAGGACCATTGGGATTACTGAACACTGAAAAGAAACCCACATAGATTGCAAGCATTAGGGGTAGTATTATTGGAAAAATAAATTGTTGCGTATCGGTCTCATTATCTACCGCAGCGCCAATGGCCGCATATATGGAACTGTAGATAAAATAGCCTAGGATAAAATAAATCACAAAGAATACAAGCAGCATTACAATGGGGATTTCAAATAATTCCTGCGCATACAATTGGGTCGTCATATCCATGGATGGAATTGCTCCTGGAACACCGGAACCCATAGTTGCCGCGCTTCCGTTTGAAAGTACTGACGGATCTATATCAAAAATGGCCAAGGCAACGAACAATAAAATTGTACCACAGATAATCCAGATCAAAAACTGAGTAATGCCTGCTAAAGCAGTACCCACAATCTTTCCAAGCATTAATTGAAAAGGTTTTACCGAAGAAATAATCACTTCAATAATTCGGCTTGTTTTTTCCTCGATAACGCTGCGCATCACAAAACCACCGTAGATGATAATGAACATCATAATTAAATACCCGAACCCACCACCAATAATAGCCTTTATCTCATTTATTCCTTTTAGGTTTTCGTCCCCGTCAAACGTAGAAATATTTAATTGATATTCGCTATCCATTTCGGCATAGTCGGCAGCCGAAATACCCAGTTCCCGAAGACGCTCTTCCCGTAAACGTTCCTTAAATATGCGTTCTAGCCTTTCTAAAATAGACATGCTTGGCGCATCCTTACTGTATAAGAACGCTCTTTGCGTCACTTTTTCCAAACTGTCTTCATCGGGAATATAGACAAGTCCATAGTAGCCCATTTGTAAGGTAGAATCCTTAGCTTCTTCCAACGTCAAATCTTTGTATTTTACGAAGGATGTGGTTTCTGAAGATAGAAATTCATTGGAAAAGAAATTGCTCTCGTTCAAAACAGCGATTATCCTTTTTTCGTTATCGTTGAGATTGGTTAAGTAAGCAATAAGTACAATCATCCCAACCATCAATAGCGGGCTCAAAAACGTCATTACAACGAAGGATTTATTACGCACTTTTGCTAAATATTCCCTTCTGATAATTAGAAGTAGCTTATTCATGTAGAACGCCTTTGCTTTGTACAGTTCTGATAAAAATTTCGTTAGCTGAAGGTACGGTCTCCGTAAAACTGCTAACCATTGACCTAGAGCTCAAATAGCCAAGCAACGAGCTGGAATCACTAGACCCTAGTTGTATGGAAAAATTCAATCGTTTTTCTACTTGATCGTAATCAGAGGATAAAATCTGAAATTTTTCCTTTAGTTCAATTATTAAATCAATGCTTTTTGGTTCCAAGATTACATCATAGATGTTATTCTTATATGCCTTTTTTATTTTCGACAGCTTGCCATCCAAGATTTTTTCCGATTGATGAATCAAGGCAATATATTCACAAAGTTCCTCTACCGACTCCATGCGATGTGTTGAAAAGATAATAGAAGTCCCGCTATCTTTCAGTTTTAGGATTTCATCCTTGATTATATTAGCGTTAATGGGGTCGAATCCACTAAAAGGTTCATCAAAAATGAGCAATTTGGGCTCGTGCAGGACAGTAACGATAAACTGGATTTTTTGAGCCATTCCTTTGGAAAGTTCCTGTATTTTTTTGTTCCACCAATCTCCAATATCCAGTCGCTCAAACCAGTACTTCAATTTAGCTTTGGCGTCTTGTTTAGAAAGCCCCTTTAGTTGCGCCAAATAAAGTGCTTGCTCACCCACCTTCATACTTTTGTACAAACCCCGTTCTTCAGGAAGGTAACCTATTTGAGCAATGTGGTGTGGTTTTAACGGTTCACCATCAAAAAAGACTTTACCCTGGTCTGGGTAAGTAATTTGATTTATAATACGGATTAAGGTAGTTTTACCGGCACCGTTAGGTCCCAAAAGGCCGTAAATACTGTTTTTGGGAATTTCTAGAGAAACATTCTTTAATGCAGTATGGTTTCCAAATTGTTTGGTGACCTGTTGAGTTACCAAAATATTATTCATGCACACAATTTATCCAAAGATATTGAATTGTTTTAAAAGGTTTTTTCAAATCAATTTTTATTAATCAACCATAGCGACTATGGAATTTAGGACGTAGACAAACTTGTTAAAATATTTATGCATGATCATAAGGAATAGTCCTAAAAACAAAACCCACCCTTAAAAGAATTAAGGATGGGAAAAAAATTGCTATGAAAAAGAAAATTAATATTGGTCTCCCAATATTAAATCAAATATACGTTTTTTATTTAAAAACCAAAGGTTTTCAAATTAAGAGAACATATCTTTTACTTTTTCAAAAAATGACTTGTCCGATTTTTCCGGTTTAGGTTCAAAGTTATCGTTGCCCTGCATGCGCTCAAAAAAGTCCCTTTGCTCCTTGTTCAATTCTTTTGGTGTCCATACATTAACGTGAACTAAAAGATCACCAGCACCGTAACCGTTTAAGCTAGATATACCTTTTCCTCTTAACCGTAAGATTTTACCCGATTGGATACCTGGTTCCAATTTAATCCTGACTTTACCGCCTACAGCGTCTATCTCCTTAGAGGTACCCAGAACCGCCTCGGAAATACTAACATACAGGTCGTAATGCAGGTTATCCCCTTCTCTTTTAAGGGTTTTATGTTCTTCCGTTTCAATGGCCACTAACAAATCACCGGGAACACCATTGCCCGGGGCGTCGTTTCCTTTTCCAGGAACCTTAAGTTGCATTCCTTCTTCCACTCCGGCAGGAATATTTATAGAAACGGTTTCCTCCGTAATACGTAATCCTTGTGCATCAGCATCGCTGGGTTTTCCGTCCAATATCTGGCCACTTCCGCCACACGTGCTACAGGTAGCCGCCGTCTGCATTCTTCCAAGAATCGTATTTTGTACTTTAGTGACCTGGCCACGACCGTTACAGGTGGTACACGTTTTATAAGTAACACCTTCTGCCTGTAATTTTCGCTTAACTTTTACTTTTTTCTCTACACCGTTAGCAATTTCCTCCAAGGTTAATTTTACGCGTATCCTAAGGTTACTGCCCTTAACGCGTCTTTGACCACCACCGCCAAATCCGCTGAAACCACCAAAACCTCCTCCGCCAAAGGCGCTACCGAAAATATCTCCGAATTGACTAAAGATATCCTCCATGTTCATACCGCCACCGCCAAATCCGCCACCACCTTCAAACGCTGCGTGTCCAAATTGGTCATAACGGGCTTTTTTATCGGAGTTGCTCAATACTTCGTAAGCTTCTGCAGCTTTTCTGAATTGCTCCTCCGCTTTGGTATCCCCTGGGTTTTTATCCGGATGAAATTCCAATGCCTTTTTTCTGTAGGCTTTTTTTATTTCTGCGGCGGATGCATTCTTGCCAACACCCAGTATATCATAATAATCTTCCTTCATACTCCTTTATTAGTTGCCCACGACTACTTTAGGGTGACGAATAATTCTATCGCCTAGTTTATAACCTTTTTCAACCACGTCTATAACCTTACCTTTCATCTTTTTATTTGGTGCAGGAATTTGTGTTATAGCTTCATGGATTTCAGCATCAAAAGTATCGCCAGGCTCAACCTCTAAATCTTGGAGACCCTTGGATTTTAAAGTTTCCTTTAATTTTCCGTTGATGAGTTGAACCCCCTTAAACATTTCCTTGTCATCAGACTTTGAAAGCTCTTTAAGCGCTCGTTCAAAGTCGTCCAAGACCGGCAGAAGGGATACAATAACCTCTTGTCCCGCTGTTTTGAACAAATCCATCCGTTCCTTGGACGTACGTCTCTTATAATTTTCAAATTCCGCAAAAAGCCTTAAAAACTTATCTTTTTCTTTTGCCAATCCCTCCCTTAGTGAATCCTCTTCGCTCATTTCCTGGTCATCCGATACGGTCTCTTGTACGTTTTCTTCATTCTCAGAAGTTTCCTCTTGTGAGATTACTTCTTCATCCATTTCTTCGTCTTTATTTTTATTACTCATATACTATATCTTTTAATGGCTGATTTTGAGGTGGCAAAAGTACTGCCAATTCTTCAAAAATGTCAAAATGTCACAAAAGATTATAAAAAAATCCGCGTATTGCGGATTTTATTCTAATACTCAAATACCAGTATTAATTATGAAATATATTCCTTGTTCAAATCTGAAGCTATTCTCTCATTATCCTCTGCCTTATTATAAATGGCCTCCAAAGCTCCGCATACGTTCTGAAATTTAAAAACGAATCCTTCTTCCTCTATTTTTTTACTACTTACTCTCTGACTAGCGAAAAGTATGTACGACATTTCCCCAAGTATGAGCTTCATCATAAATTCCGGAATGTTCGGTAGAAGTAGTGGACGATTCAGAACTTTAGCGATTTCCTTAACCAATTTATTGTTGGTCACAGGATTGGGTCCCACTCCATTGAAAATCCCATTTAAATTATTTTCAGCAACAAATAAGAAGATTCTAGCCAAGTCTGAAATATGTATCCACGACTGCCATTGTTCTCCACTACCAAAAGCGGCACCCACATAATTTTTGATGGGTTTTGCCATTTCCGGTAGCGCGCCCCCATCGCGGGACATTACCAAACCAATCCTAATTTTTGCGACATTGGGAAGCAATGGCTTAAAAGTATCCGCTTCTTTTTCCCAAAGTTCTACCACTTCTCCCAAAAAACTATCATCAATTCCTAAATCATCCTCCGAATAGTAATTGGTAGTTGAATCTGGATAAATACCAATTGCGGAAGCCGATATCATAGCTTCGATAGAATGATTAGGTAATTTATTGACAGCCTGATATAACGTTTGGAGTGAATTTATTCTGCTCTCAATGATTACCTTCTTATAACTACTCGTCCAACGCTTGGAAATACTGGCACCAGCCAAATTGATTATTACGGAAACACCATTAAAACAGTCGGTATCTATTTCCTTTTTATCCGGATTCCAATAAAAACCTTTGTAGTGTGGTTCTGAAACTATTTTTTCTTTACTGGTTGTGAGATAATTTACATCATAACCTTTTCGATGACAATGCGAGACCAACTCGCTACCAATTAATCCCGTTGCACCTGTTATCAAAACTTTCATAGGTCAAAGATATCAGTTTTATATATCGTTGGGTTGTGCTTTAATTTGGATTTAACAGAGTTGTCAAAAATTTAACAGGCCTTATTTTAAAGTAAACAGCGTAAGTTTTTAAAAAGGTGAACAAACTACACTTTATGTCCTCTTAACATCTCGCGTTTTCCCGGAGGGCCCGGTAGTCTTTCTACTTCAAAACCGACTTCTTGCATTGCCCTCCTGACACTACCTTTAGCGGCGTAAGTTACCAGATAACCCTTTGTTCGTAATGCTTCGTACATTTTCTTAAACATAGCTACCGTCCAAAGTTCTGGTTGCACCCTTGCACCAAAAGCATCAAAGTAAATGAGATCGAACATACGTGAAGAAGCGATTTTCTTAAAATCTTTTTTCTCTTTCTTAAGTCTGAAATTGTCACTGATAATTACTTCTTTCTCCCAAGTTGCATCGTGCATTAAATCAAACATATGACCCAAAGATTCAGCCTTAAGACTGGTAATGTAGTCTAGCTGTTGACGCTCAGTCCTGGAGATGGGATAAGCCTCTACACCTGTGTAGCCAATGTTCAGTTTTAGCCGTCCGGATTCCTTTAAGGTAATAAGCGCATTTAGACCTGTCCCGAAACCTATTTCCAGAATATCCAATTCAGTATCCTGGAATAATTCAAGTCCATTTTTAATAAATACGTGATAGGCTTCTTGTACGGCCCCGTGTTTGGAATGATATTGCTCCTCCCAATCTTTGATTTGGATAGTTTTGGAACCGTCTGCCGTAGTGATTATTTCGCGTTTCAACCTACTGTTTTACCAATACACCGTTAGCTTCAAAACCATAGGTCATCTTCGGTTTAGAGATGGCGTCGATTTGCTCCTTAGACATTCCCCCGTCCTCGGCGAAGTGTTTTTGGTCAGCAACGCTCATTTCTTCTACATAGGCAAAGCCTCCCACAATTACTTCCTTATCGTTAATATCAGTGGGCATAAAAAAGCCATAATCCTTAAAACGAACCATTGCTTCTTCCCCATTGGTCAACTCTAGTATCATCCAACAGCCTTTAACTTTACAGACTTCCTTAACTCTTGCCGTAAACTTGGTCTGTAAGGTATCTGTAGCTGCCATGCCTTGATACCGTTCCAAAACTTCATCAGTTGTCAGGATATTGTTAGAATCGATTTTATCACCGAACGATATTAACGGCTCATTTGCCGTTTTTAACTTGTTTTCAGATTGGTTGGTTTGTGCATTACAAGAAAAAACCACAGCTAAAATCACAAGAAAAATGTTAAAACCCTTCATATACTTTAAAAATTAAGTCTTAGAAGCAAAATTGGTCATTTTTGATTTAAAAAAGAAGTGGCAATTGGGATATTTCCTTAATTTTATTTGATTAAACAGACATTTTAATGAGCATTGGAACTAAGAATATCATTGTTGAGAAAGCGAAGACCTCTAAAATAGGGCAGATAGATTTTGACAATTTAGCTTTTGGATCGGTCTTCACCGATCATATGTTGATTTGTGATTATAAGAATGGTTCATGGGGAATCCCAAAAATTCTTCCCTACCAACCTATTACACTAGAACCTTCTGCCAAGATTTTTCATTACGGACAATCCATTTTTGAGGGAATGAAGGCTTATAAGGATAATAATAATGATATTTTTCTATTTAGGCCTCTAGAAAATCATAAACGATTTAATATTTCTGCCAAACGTTTGTGTATTCCCGAGATACCAGAAGAATACTTTATGGACGGGCTAAGAACCCTATTGCAACTCGACGAAGCATTTATTCCAAAAAAAGAAGGAAGTTCATTGTATGTACGACCATTCATGTTCGCTTCGGGCAAAGGATTTCATGCCTCACCAGCGGATGAATATAAATTCATCATCGCCTGCGCTCCATCCGGCTCCTACTTTTCTGGAAAAGTGAAGGTGCTTATAGAAGAAACCTACTCCAGGTCGGCCAATGGCGGAGTCGGCTATGCTAAGGCCGGTGGTAATTATGCAGGTCAATTTTATCCTACCCAATTGGCAGTTGCCAAAGGTTATAACCAGGTTATATGGACCGATGATACCAATCACGAATATATTGAGGAGGCGGGAGCAATGAACATTTTCGTGCGTATTAAGGATACTCTAATTACTGGACCTACAAGTGATAGAATATTGGACGGCATAACCCGAAAGAGTATTTTGGATATCGCCAAAGATCAAGGTATTTCTACCGAGGTCAGGAAAATTACGGTTTCCGAAGTTGTAGATGCTGCAAAAAATGGAGAACTTATGGAAATGTTCGGCGCAGGAACTGCCGCAGTGATTTCTCCAATTTCTGCATTTGGTTTTAGAGGAACTGATTATGAGCTTCCAGAACTTAAACATAGTTACGGCGCCAAGCTTAAAAAAATAATTACGGATATACAATACAATAAATCTGAAGATAAATTTGGTTGGCGTTACAAAGTGACAACATAAAAAAAGGGGCGTTTAGCCCTTTTTTTTATTTGCTCAAAATAGTATCTATGTCCGGTTTAAAATAATTAGGCCCTTTTAGGACTTTGCCATCTTTGCGGTAAATGGGTTTTCCATTAGCATCAAGTTTACTCATGTTGCTTCGCTGTATTTCGTTAAAAACCTCTTCTATTTTATATTGCATGCCATGTTCTAAAATAGTCCCACAAAGAATATAAAGCATATCACCAAGTGCATCTGCAACTTCTACCAAATCATTATTCCTGGCCGCCTCTAGATACTCTTTATTTTCTTCATCCATAAGATTAAAACGAAGAAGGTTTTTGGCCTCTCCTAAATCGGCGGTCATTTCCTCAGAAACGCCCAATCCAAAAGATTCGTGGAATAGTCTAACCGCATTGATCTTGTTTTTCATTTAAATATTGATGTTTTCAATTAGCTTTGCGTAAAAATATAAAATATGTTCAGCTCTGGACAAATCATTTTTGCCGTACTTTTCGCAATTACATTTATGGTTATTATAGTCATAAGCTATAGAAAAGACCTGAAACTGCATCAAAAAAATTATAAAGGCGTTAAATGGGTAGGAATTTTCTTTATATTATTCTTGTTAATACTCTTCTTCATTAAGTATTTTCTTAAAGATTAGCCAATTTTTTGCATACTCCGCAAAAATTGATTCTTTCACAACAAAAAGCCAGTTTTAAACGTATAATATAACAAATGACGTAATTTTGCGTTATTCATCTATAAGGGGCAATAAATTATGATGACATTCTTTACAATTTTTCTTGTTTTAATCGGTATAAATGCGGTCATGATGATTGTTAGCTTGAAAAGTGTTAGTAAAAAAGCTAAAAAATCAACGCCAAAGGTTTCCGATGTACCGTCCGTAATATATTCATTGGATTTACTTACATCTAGCTACAAGAAGGCAGTATAGTTTCTTACCTTTACTAGGTTGAAATGAAACAATTCTTACTTGTATTTTTAGGGGGTGGTTTTGGAAGTATGCTCCGTTTTTGGATATCAAAAAATCTAAACTCCTATTTTCCCAATTTTTTTTTAGGTACTTTTTTAGTGAACACTATGGGTTGCCTGCTCATGGGTATCCTATTGGGACTATCCTTTAAGAATAACTTACTCACCCAAAATCAAACACTTCTTCTTACTGCAGGTTTTTGTGGGGGATTCACAACTTTTTCGACTTTTGCCTTCGAAGGGCATTCGCTACTTAGAGACACCTCTATACTCCATTTTTCTTTTTATACTTTATTAAGTGTTGTCGTTGGCATAATGGCAATTGCTATTGGCCTATGGATTAGCAAACTGATATAGGTATATTAATTTAGATAACACTCCACGATACTATACGATTGCTATCCATTTCATGGATTTATTGCACTTTCCGCAACTTTTTTAATACTTCCGTGCAATTTTTATCAATATTTCTTCCTTTTTGTCAAATTGAATCTACAATTTCCTAAAATATTGAATAGTATAATCCTATACCTATAATTTTTTAGGGTCTATTTTATGATAACTATAAAAATACCCAGACTACCCCCAATATTTTTAGGGTGTTAATTTTATTAACATATATTTGGCTCTTTAAAACCAATAACAAAATGAAAAAAATTGAGGCAATTATTAGAAAGTCCAAATTTGACGATGTAAAAGAAGCATTGCATCAAATTGAGGTGAACTTCTTCAGCTACTGGGACGTAACCGGAGTTGGAAATGAAAAGCAAGGTCATGTTTATCGTGGTATTTCCTATAGTACTACGGACATTCAAAGAAGATATCTTTCCATTGTAGTTTCTGATGAATTTTTAGAGAAAACGGTTAACGCCATTTTGGAATCAGCTTATTCCGGAAACGTGGGGGACGGAAAAATCTTTGTTTCCGATGTAATAGAAGCATACCGCATAAGAACAAAAGAGAGTGGCCAGGCCGGCATCAATTAATATAATCAACTAACTAAAAATTTTAAAAAATGGACGCAGGATTATTTACAGCAAATAATGTATGGATGATGTTGGCTACCGCATTGGTATTCTTCATGCATACCGGTTTTGCCTTTCTAGAAATTGGACTGACCAGACAAAAAAATACAATCAACATATTATTTAAGAACATATTTATTATCACCGGAGGTCTCTTGCTTTACTATGCTTTTGGCTTTAACCTTATGTATCCCGGCTTTGAAGATGGGGATGCTGGAATCTTAAAATTTGCAGGGTTCGGAATCGGAGCACCGGAAAATGGAATGACTCCTGACTACGCAGATGGAGGATACACCTGGTGGACAGACTTCCTTTTTCAAGGTATGTTTGCCGCAACGGCGGCTACCATAGTTTCTGGAGCGGTTGCAGAACGTATCAAGATTGGTTCCTTTATGATTTTTACCGTAATCTATGTAGGATTGGTATATCCAATTGTGGGTGCATGGAAATGGGGTGGCGGCTTTTTAGATTCTTGGGGATTCTATGATTTTGCCGGTTCCACATTGGTACACTCCGTTGGGGGCTGGGCCGCATTGGTTGCTATTTTCTTATTAGGTGCTAGAATAGGTAAGTTCGGAAAAGATGGAAAAGCCAAGGCTATTCCCGGTCATAGTATACCAATGGCTACTGCAGGGGTGTTAATTCTGTGGTTGGGTTGGTTTGGCTTTAACGGTGGTTCCGTTCTTTCTGCAGACCCGGAACTCACCTCTTTGGTACTCGTTACTACTAGTTTGGCCGCCGCCGCTGGAGGCTTTGGTGCTTTTATACTTTCTACAATTTTATACAAGAATTTAGACCTTACCATGTTCCTAAATGGTATTTTGGGAGGTTTAGTAGGTATTACGGCAGGAGCCGATTTAATGTCACCTAATGAGGCAGTAGTTATTGGCTTTTTGGCGGGACTAATTATCGTTCTAGGTGTTGCACTCATCGATAGATTAAAATTAGACGATCCCGTTGGAGCAGTTACGGTACACTTGATCTGTGGCATCTGGGGAACATTGGCCGTTGGTATTTTTGGAGCCAAGGCCGGTGGGGAACAGTTTATGACACAACTCTTTGGTGTTCTAATTATTGGTGCCTTTTGTATAGTTACCTCTGGTATTATCCTGGGCGTACTTAAGGCGACCATAGGGCTACGTGTTTCTAAAGAGGAAGAATTAGAAGGGCTGGACATCCATGAGCATGGAATGGATGCCTATGCCGACTTTAGAATGAATCAACATTAATCAAAAACAGGAAAAGAAAAACGGAGCGTTTTGCAGAACGCTCCGTCAAAAATAATCTTTTCAAAAAATTCAAATCATCTCAATCAATCCCAAAATGGGATTTAAACTCAAACTTATGAAAGCGATTACAATTACAAAATTCGTAAAAAAAAGTATCTTATTAGCATGTGCTGTTTTTTCATCAAGTGCTATGTTCGCACAAGATACAGAAGAAGAAACATCCAAATTTTCTTTTAGTGGTTCAATAGACGCCTATTACAGGGCTAATATTAATGCCGGTAATGGTGTAGATGCACAAGCTCCAGGAAGTTCCTTTGCAAATTTACCTGGTTTTTCTTTGGGTATGGCAAATGTCATAGCGGGTTACGAAGGTGAAAAAGTAGGTTTTGTCGCAGACTTAGTATTTGGACCACGCGGGACGGATGCAATCTTCGCATCTCCAATGTATTCAGCTACAGGAGACATTGTTAATCAACTTTATGCTTATTGGAATGTAAGTGACAATGTTAAATTGACGTTTGGTAATTTCAATACCTTTTTAGGGTACGAAGTAATTTCTCCAACTGCCAATTTCAATTATAGTACTTCCTATCTTTTCTCTTACGGACCATTTTCACATACGGGACTAAAGGCCGATTTTACATTATCGGATGATTTAAGTTTGATGTTAGCGGTTATGAACCCTACCGATTTAACCGAATTTAACCCAACGGGACAATATGCTTATGGTGTTCAGCTTGGATACAGCGGACAATATGCCAATTTATTAATTGATAATGGCTCTTTTGAAATTGATTATACCGGTGGGTTTGAACTTTCGGATTCTTTTTTCTGGGTCTTAACGCCGCACTTTTTAGTGGAGACGACGAAGATGGTATAGGAAGTTTTGCCGGTGTGGCAGTCTATCCGCAATTGGCTACCTCAGAAAACTTCACCATTGGTTTAAGAGGTGAGTATTTTTCTGAAACTGATTTTTTTGGAGCAATTGGATCTGTTGATCCAGAAGGCGATGCCAGTGTTTTCGCGGTTACACTTACCGGAAGCGCAACTATAGGTGACTTAATGATAAAACCAGAATTTAGGCTAGACAGTGCCTCAGAGGATGACAACTTTGTAAACGGAGACGGAGAACCAATTAGCAGTTTATCAAGTTTCTTGATAGCAGCAATTTACTCGTTCTAAAAAGGCAAGAATGATTAGTTGATTTTTATAGTTTAAGAATGAAATGCCCGACTTCAACATCGGGTTTTTCAGTATTAATCCTTTTTGAAAGCTTTGACCCCGGCCAAAACCTTTGTGTCCAAATTATTAACACTTGGCACCAACGGGCAAGAATATTTCTTGTTATAGGCACAATATGGGTTGTAAGCCTTATTGAAATTCAGCACGATGCTATCCCCAACTGGTATTTTTAAGTCTAAGTATCTTCCACCTCCGTATGTTTCAGTTCCGTTGGTATTATCGGTAAAAGGTAAAAAAAGATAATCTACAAACGCTTCCTCTAGGGTAAGTTCTGGATTTTGATAAATTTCAAGTTTATATTCTTTTCCGTTCAACGTAAAATGCGCAATTCCGTATACAACCTCTTTAGATTTCCGTTCCGTAGTAGTAGGCATTAAAAAAGGAATGGCATCGGGCGTTCTGCTAAATTTTGCCTTTATAATGTAATTGGTATCCGGCTTAAAAAAATCCAAACCATCAAAATCCTTTCGGTACCTGTCCGGCAGCGGTGATACTTCTGGATCTTTAAACTCAGTGTTCAATTCTTCCTGAAATTGAAAAACCGAAGCAAGCTTTTCGGACGCGGTAATCGGAGTTTCGCGTTCAATAGAATCATGATACTTTTTTTCATTACCACAAGCAAAAATCAATAAAGAGAGGCTCCATAAAATGTATCGTAATCGTTGCATACAACCCGTATTTGATACAAAAATACAACATAACAATTTTCTCATAAATCGAATTCAATGTACTTTGCAACCATCAAATTTTGAGATTATGAAAAAGTACTTGGTATTGTATGCCATTATGATGGTTTTAGTAAGTTGTAATCAGACGGTGAATCAACAGGAAGGTACTGTACCAAATATGGAACCTGACCGTTATAATGTTGCATTTCTTATAATGAATGGCGTCTACAATACGGAACTCACGGCACCCTTCGATATTTATCAACATACGCAATATAGGCAGGGCATAAAAGCGATGAATACTTTTTCTTTGGCAAATACACTAGATCCTATAAGGACTTTTGAAGGTTTGCGCATCCTTCCTGATTACGATTATACGGCCCAGGAAATTCCACCCATTGATATTTTGGTAGTGCCTAGTGCGGAACATCATTTAGATAGCGATTTGAATGACACCATTATGCTAAATTTTGTGAAACGCGTTGCCAAAGATGCACAATTTGTTACCAGTCATTGTGACGGGGCGTTTGTATTGGCCAAAGCGGGTTTACTGGACAGTGTGGTGTCCACTACTTTTCCGAGTGATATTGGGACTTACAAGAAAATGTTTCCGCATTTAAAAGTTAAAGACAGTGTTTTGTTTGTACATGACGGCAAATATATTACATCAGCTGGAGGGGCAAAAAGCTTTGAGGCTGCACTCTACCTTTGTGAAAACTTGTATGGAAAGGAAATTACCAAATCGTTGGCAAAGGGACTAGTTATTGACTGGGACTTGGCACAAGTGCCATATTTTAGTCCTCAATGAGGTCGTAACGGGATTCTTTTAGATACTTTCGCACCAACTCATTGAATTCTGGTGTTATCCTAAACAAAGCCGTATTTTCCAAAGCGTAAAGTTCAGATTTATTCTTATACCCATTCTTCAGTAATTCTTCAAGATAAAACATAGCCGTTCCATAATCCTCTATACTAGCACTATAAGAGATTACTTTCAAATAACTTTCATAATCGGTAGGCTCCGTTATCGTTTTTAGCATATATAAAAAATTTAGAGCTTCGAAATCAACTTTATCCCCAGATTTGATTAAGTCTATATTATCAGCTATTAAAGCATTAAGGTAACCTCTTAAACGCTTTCCCATACGCCTCTTAAACAAATTAGTACTTTGTTCTATTTTGTCCAGTTCTGACATTTGATAATTCCACCAACCCAGGTTATTATAATTATAAGTAATTATATCTTCTTCCAAATAGTAATTATAATCCTCTTTGGTAAATGTTTCTTTTAGAAAATAGTTATTCTGTTCTCTATTTTTAGTTCTGAACGAATTACTTCTTTTTAGTGCTCTAAGTGTACTCTTTAAAGAGTCCACCTCCAACAGAGGATTAAATACGCGATTGACAGTTGATAAGCGATAGTTGGCCAATATGGGCCTATCATTCGTAAACATTTCATTAGCCTCCGCCAAAAAATTATTATAAGACTTGGTAATTAAGCTATCATTCTTTGCTTCCATCCCCTTGGCCATGCCATGGAGGGCAAAAATTCTCATAGCATCTGCTATATGATCTTTATTTGGCCATTTATGGCCTCCATCAAAAATTAAAAGTTGATTGGGAAACCTTAGCTTATCCAGAATTTTTTGGTCTACGAGCATGGCTCTGTAGTTATAATCTTCCCTTCCGACTATTCCTATGAAATAATAAGGGTTCTTATTGTTAAGGATTTCGATGTTGCCAATTGCTGCTCCGCACGAAATAACTCCCTCAATATCCTTAATGAACGTTGGTAGAATAGATGCAAAACGCGCCCCGCTGGAAAATCCACCCGTATAAACACGTTTTTTTAAGACAGGAATCATATCCACCACCGTATTGAACATTCTACTTGTAATCAAAACATTTTGAGATATGGTCAAAGTGTCATTAACAGCATTGGAGCCTACCAGTACATAACCTTCTTGCTCCGCGGCATCCTTAAACATAGAAAGCGATTGTTTTGCCTTACCCTCCATATCAAAAACAAAAAGAACTGGCCATGCCTTTGTAATTTGAAAGCTACTAGGTAAGTAAATAGCCATGGTTTCGGAGAGGGAGTCATTAACAACAATGTCATCGGTTATTGTGCCCTTTGTCAGTCTCAATTCTTGAGCCACTAATAGTATAGGAAGCAAAAAAACTATTAAAGATGTATTTCTTTTCATGCTAATGACTGTATCAAAAATCTAGCCAAATTTTTTATTTAAATTTAAGTATTAACTGCTCTGAAATTTAAAAATAAGGACAGTTTTTTTAATCATTACCTAGTTACTAATTTTTAAGCCTGTGAAGAGGGGCATCTGAAATAACTTGAGATAGCACGATACTTGTCCTCGTTTCTCCATATTGAATTAATTTATCAATAAATTTTTCCAGATGAAACTGATCTTTCAAAACCACCTCCATAATAATGTTTTCGTTACCAGTAATCCTGTAGCAATTAACCACTTCTTCTAATGTGTTTACCATAGCTAAAAATGGCATCAATTTACCCATAAAAGCCTTTAGCGTAATTATTGCCTTTAACTGATGCCCTGTTAGCGAATGGGAGACCTTTGCCGTATACTTTTCCAAAATTCCGTAATCCTCCATTTTTTTTACCCGCTCCGCTACAGCTGGTGCAGTAAGGCCAATTCCCCTTCCGATATTGGCAAAGGATTCCCGAGCGTTCTCTTGAAGTCGCTGTAGAATTTTCCAGTTTATTTCGTCTATTTTAATATCCAAAGTTTTCAATTAAAAATACTTTCTTTCAAAAGTAAATTTACAAAATACCTTTAGAAACGAAAGTATTATGAGAATTAACTGCTGTAACTTTAAATAAAATTGCTTGATAAGTCCGTAATGTCCAAAAGAAGATTAGAACATATTCCCATTTATAAGAAAGCAATGGAGCTTTGTATCATGAGCAGAGAAATTGCTTCGTATGTTTCGTTCAACAAAGACTTAATGAGACTCTATGAGTCCAACAGCTTAAGGGATATTATAGCAAATTCACTTTTAACCGATGCCATACTCATTCCTCAAAAAATTGCCCAAACAGAATTTTCTACTTCCAACTCGGAACGTCTAAAGAACGTTTCTTTCATAAATATCATGATTAGAAACATCAACTCCTATTGTCTTGGGTTGGAAAAGGATGGCGTAAAGGAAACGGAATACCTAAATTTATTGCGGGCGGAGCTCAAAAGCTTTAGAAAATATTATAAGAGGTGGAAGTCTTCCTTCAGGTAAAATAAAGTTTCTCATCCCTGATTTTTCATTCACATCGTTACACTTACGTTTAATTCTATTCCATAAAATCTTATTTTTGTCGGCATAAAGCTATACATTGAAAACTATTATTCTTATCAATTGCCCTGATCAGCCGGGCATAATTAGCTCCGTTACTAGCTTCATTCATTCAAAAAAAGGCAACATTGTTTACCTAGATCAACATGTGGATAAGCCTGCAGATGTTTTTTTTATGCGTTTGGAAAGTGAATTCGACCAAGAAAATTTCAATCTTACCAAATTCAAAGAAATTTTTGAGAAAGAATTGGCCAGTCCGTATAATATGAGTTGGAGCCTACATACGAGCGAGCTAAAACCTAAAATGGCGCTCTTCGTCTCAAAATATAATCACTGTTTATATGATCTACTGAGTAGGTTCAAGTCCGGAGAATTGGCCGTAGATATTCCTTTCATTCTAAGCAATCATCCAGATTTGCACTACGTAGCTCAGCAATTTAATGTACCGTTCTATCATATACCTATTACAAAAGAAAATAGGGAAGAAGCCGAGCAAAATCAGCTAGATTTATTAAAACGCTACAAAGTTGATTTCATTGTTTTAGCAAGGTACATGCAAATTGTAAGCGAGCATCTTATAGGTAAATTTCCGAACAGGATTATCAACATACACCATTCCTTTTTACCGGCTTTCGCAGGGGCTAAACCTTATCATGCGGCTTTTAAGAGAGGTGTTAAAATAATTGGAGCTACAAGTCACTATGTTACCGAAGAATTAGATGCGGGGCCTATCATTGAACAAGATGTAACAGCTGTTTCCCATACACATTCGATTGCAGATTTTATTAGTAAAGGCCGTGATCTTGAAAAAATTGTTCTGTCCAGGGCGGTAAAACTGCACATTTTAAGAAAAACAATGGTTTATAACAATAAAACGGTAATTTTCTCGTAAGCTAGGTATCAGCATCTAAAACAAAATTAATTTCTACGGATATGGCTAAAAGAATGTGTCTCATACTAACAATACTTTTTTTATCCTCTTGCAACGAACTTCAGCAAGTGGTGAACCAACTACCCCAAGGGACAGTTTTAAGCAATGAGGAAATTGCAAATGGGTTAAAGGCAGCTTTGGATAAGGGGGTAGATCAGCAAGTAAGTAAACTTGCGCAGACCGATGGTTTCTTTAAAAATGAACTTGTAAAAATTCTGCTCCCGGAGGAGCTAAGAAAGGTAGACAAAACGTTGCGGGACATAGGATTGGACAATTTGGCGGATGAAGGGTTAAGAGTACTAAACCGTGCGGCCGAAGATGCCGTTGGTGAAGCTACGCCTATTTTCATCAATGCTATAAAGGAGATAACCTTTACCGATGCCAAATCCATTCTTCTTGGAGACGATAAGGCTGCAACAACGTATCTCATTAATCGTACGGAGACCGAATTGTACAATAAGTTCAATCCAGTTATAAAATCATCGTTTGAAAAGGTAGGTGCAGATAAAATATGGAATTCACTCATTAACAGATATAACGCCATTCCGCTAACCAATGACGTAAATCCAGATTTGACGGATTACGTAACAACAAAAGCCTTAGATGGGGTTTATACGATGATTGCCCTTGAGGAAAAAGAAATAAGGACAAAAGTTTCATCCCGAACTACGGATATATTGCGTAGAGTATTTGCGATGCAGGATTAAGAACATTTTTTAACATTCTCCACAATATATCTAATTATAACCCGTTAAAAATTAAAACACTACAGTTATAAAATTTTGAGTTAGTAATTTTTGAGTTAGTTAGTTTAAAAACCGGTGGGAGCACCGGTTTTTTGTTTTACAGACACATCCACACAGACTTCAAAACTTTGAATTCAGTAGATAATCCATTAGCCGAAACACCATTAGGACGGGTAAATTATTATCGGGGATTACCTTTTTAAGGTTTCCTTAAGATTTCGTCTAAATTTTATGAGTAATTTAAGAGTACGCTAATTCATCAATCAAAACCAATGAAAAATATAAGAATCTTAATCACATTCTTACTTTTAGGCAGTTATCTTTATCCTATTCCGCCGATAGAGTTTAAGGAAATCAAGAATAAACATGTCCAGTTTTCTGCTGAAGAAAACCTGGAGAAAGCCGAGAATTTATTCATAGAAAGAAGGTTTCCCGAAGCTATAGAAACCTACAAAGAAGTTCTAGCGAAGAGTACAAATGATAACCCTGTAATCTTAAAAAAAGTTGCCCAAAGTTATTCTGCGCTTCATAATGCCCAACAAAGTGTTAGTTATCTTGAGGATTATCTAAAATCGGATTTTAATACCCGTATACTGGATGATTCCTCCTTTGATACTATAAGGGATACAGCAGAATTTGAAAAAATCACCACCAAATATAGCCCTTACTTTAGCGTATGGTCTTTCATGTACCTCTATGTAGCTTTAATCGGCTTTTATATAGCTATTGTTCTTCAGTTCAATAAAAAAGTTGATTGGATAGCAAAAATCCTCATCAGCAGTTTCATTTTCATTCATTCGTTCTTCATTTTTCATATTTGCCTTAACATTACCAATTATCAATATCACTTTCCTCACTCCTACTTGATGTCAACGGTCTTTTCCTTTTTGTACGGGCCTTTATTATATTTTTATTTTAGAAGGATTACCCAAAAATATCGGTTTAGGAAATTAGACCTACTCCATCTAATTCCAACTGCACTGTTTATCATATATATATTTCCAACCTATTCACTTTCCAGCGATGCCAAACTTGAATTAATGTTGGAACGTGCCCAAAGCGGTCTTAATCCCGGAGATTCCCCTGATGTCGTTATTTTAGTAATCCTAAAGCTGATTTCCTTAATGGTTTATGGTTTCTTCATCAGAAAATTATATTTGGAAGCCAAACATAAGAATGAGTTTCATAACAAGGCAAATCGCATCTGGCAACGCAATATTTATGTCATTCACGTAGCTTATATATTTTGCTATGCCGGATATGGAATTCTCATAAGCAACCACATAATTTCTGGGTTCCTGTACCATTCCCAAGTAATCTGTATGGCATTGATGGTGATGTACATTGGCTATTGCGCCAGCGTGCAACCTAGGGTTTTTAGTGGGTCCTTGACTTTTGATAAGATTTTTTTCAAATATGAAAAATCAGGACTTACGGAAAGTTTGTCAAAAGAGCTGATGGAAAACTTAATAAGGTTGTTTGATGAGGAAAAAATATATAAGGAAAACGATATTAACCTAGAAAAATTAGCTGATCGTTTAAATACCACAAGACACAATGCCTCACAAGTCATCAATGAACATTTTAAAATGAATTTTCATGAGTTGGTGAATAAATACCGAATCAACGAAGCAAAGCAAATATTTGAAACCGATAGTCATTGGAATTTAAATATTATAGATGTAGCCTATGAGGTAGGTTACAACAATAAGGTAACTTTTAACAAGGCCTTTAAAAAAGACACCCAAGTCACCCCTAGCGAATACCAAAGAATGGCATTGGAAGTATAGAGCCTAGGTAAAAACTAAGTAATTGTTCATCGGGTGTGTAAACGTTTATAAGTCTTTCCTAGGGTTCCAATTTGAGCTTGTTATTTTGAATACTAATTTCTAGTGTAAAGCAGCTCTGTAAGCATACTTCTATAAGAAAATATCTTCTAATTTCTTAGAGTTTCGTTTGAATTAGTCATCAAACCTTTTCAGGGCTGCAATTTACACATCGCCTTCATCTCGTAGAAAAACCAACTTCCTAACTCACAAATTTCTTCAGATTCCGAATTTTTCAACATCCACCTTTCTTATGATTGCATTTTCACAAATAGCCCCCACAAATTAAATCAGTTAAAAAATTCAACAAGCAAAGTCTCATTTGTTATAAAAGGTAAAATAAACGTAAACATTTATCGGAAAAGTAAACGTTTATAAGTGTTTCCTCCTATCACTAAAAGACCCTGTTACTTTGGCGTGAATGACTAATGTAAAACAACTCTGAAACAGTTAAGTATCATAACAACAGTTTCGAAATACTTTTTTTTAAAGTATAAACCCAAACTCAGCTTTTAGAACTGCTCGGGACAGATTTTACATACAGCATTCATAACTAACTCATTTAAATTTTATCATATGAAAAAAAAATGTATTTGGTTGTTCATGCTTTTCCTAACGGGAATGACTTGGGCTAACGCACAAAAAAAAACTGTAACCGGTAATGTGACGGACGAAGAAGGCGTGCCTCTACCGGGTGTAAACATCTTGGTAAAAGGGACAACCACAGGAATTCAAACCGATTTTGATGGAAATTATGCCATTCAGGTTTCCGAAGGTCAGGTCTTGGTCTTTTCCTATATAGGTCAGCGAACAGAGGAACGCACCGTAGGATCGGATGACGTAATTAATGTAACCATGGTAGAGGATGCCCAGGCTTTACAGGAGGTCGTAGTTACGGCACAAGGTATTGTTAGGGAGAAACGGTCATTAGGATATGCCGTTACTACAGTCGAAGCCGAGGCTGTGGAAGCAAGGCCTGAGGCAGACATAGGACGAGTTCTCAGTGGCAAGGTTGCTGGTGTAAATATCACGGCAAATAACGGACTATCAGGTTCTGGAACCAATATTATTATTCGGGGTTTCTCATCTGCAACGCAATCTAATCAACCCTTATTTATAGTTGACGGAATACCTTTTAATTCCGATACAAACACCCAATCCAATTTCTTAGATGGTAATACGGAATCTAGCCGATTTTTGGACATTGATCCAAATGCTATCGAATCCGTTAGCGTACTAAAGGGTCTAAGTGCTACCGTGCTTTACGGTAATAGAGGGCGCAATGGTGTAATTCTTATAACGACAAAAGGATCTATGACCGGAGACGCACCCAGTAAAACGGAGGTCTCCCTAACACAGTCCGTATTTCTTTCCAATGCGATATTACCTGATTATCAAGATAATTATGGCGGTGGTTTTCATCAAGGCTTTGGTTATTTCTTCAGTAATTGGGGACCTAGGTTTGACAGAACCGATGATGATGGTATTGCCAACGCAGCGCAATTTGTAGGAGGATCGCCCAACGGAACGGCTATTTTAAGACATCCGTTTAATTTCATAGCCGACCCAACCTTAATAGCTGGATTTGAAGATTTACTGGATGACCCATACCCCTACAAACCATATAATGGTGTAGAGGAGTTTTTTAGGACAGGATATGTTTATAGTACCTCTGTGAATATTAGAGGGGGTTCGGAAAAAGTAAGTTTCAACGCCAATTACGGCAGGACCGAGGATATTGGGTTTACGCCCGGCAACAATCTAATAAGGAATAATTTCAGTATCGGGGGAAATGCCAGGTTATCTAATAAGCTTACGGCTTCTGGTGTTTTTAATTTTGTCAGAACAGGTTTTAAATCCCCTCCCAATGCGGTTAGTACAGGTAGTGGTGCTGCATTTAATGGAGGAGCAATTTTTGGGGATATTCTTTACACCCCTAGAAGTGTGGATTTAACCAATCTTCCTTTCCAAGCAGCCGATGGAAGAAGTCTTTACTACAGATCCGGTAATGATATTCAGAATCCCTATTGGACCGTAGCAAACTCCAAAACATCTCAGGACACGGAGCGCTTTATTGGCAATATGTCTTTAAGCTATGAGTTTAATGATTGGATGAACCTTACCTATAGATTAGGGTTGGATAGTTACACAGAACTTAATAGCTATGGACAAAACAAAGGTGGTGTTGACGGACCCGTTTTAGGTATCTTACGAACATCGGCAGCAAGAAACAGTATTTTTAATCATGATTTGATTTTAAGTGCGGACAAAAACTTATCCGACGATTTAAACCTCAAGGCTACCTTGGGCTTGAACAGCAGAAGAGATACTTTCTCAAGAGATGGTCTTGAAAGTACTGGACAGTTGGTTTTTGGAGTTCTAGAACATTTTAATTTTACAACACCTTCTGCCATTAATTCATTTTCTGGAATTCCAATTAATAGGGATTTCGAAGAAAATTTAGTTGGTGTTTATTTGGATGCGACGCTGTCCTATAAAGATTATATTTATTTAAACGCGGTAGCTCGTAATGACTGGTCTTCAACTTTGGAAACAGAAAATAATTCTATTCTATATCCTGGAGCCAGTGTATCATTTATTCCTACGGAAGCATTTGAAGGCATTCAGGGAAATGCACTTAATTATCTCAAACTTAGATTTGGATATGGTTCCTCGGCCGGTTTCCCAACCCCTTTCAACACAAGGGATGTACTCACTTTGGGAGCAAGAAATTTCATTGACAGCAATGGAAATGTCATTTCTGGAAATACAGTTTCGAATACGCTAGGAAACAGAAACTTGAAAGCTGAACGTATTGGCGAACTAGAACTAGGGATGGACTTTAGACTTTTTAACCGGCTTAACTTTAATGTAAGTCTTTACGAAAAGACTACAAAAGACCTAATCACACAGCAAACTCTGGATAGCTCAACTGGCTTTACGAACACATTTGTGAATATCGGGGGAATAAGATCTCAAGGTGTGGAAGTTGATTACGACTTGGACATCATCAAAAACCAAGGGAATGGTTTGAGGTTTAATTTAGCCGGTAACTTTACTACCAATGAAACCATAGTTACTGATTTAGCTGAAGGCACTAATAATATTCTTCTAACGTTTGCAGTAGCGGGAGAAGCCGCGAACTATGCAGTAGAGGGCAGACCGTTTGGTGTCTTTTTAGGGTCAACCTTTCTTAGGGACGCTAATGGGAATAGAATTGTAGGTGGTAATGGACGTTATTTGGTAGACAATACCATTTCTGAAATTGGTGATCCAAATCCTGATTGGACTACTGCGGTAATACCTTCTATATCTTATAAAGGTCTAACGTTTTCTGCAAATTTATCCTATAGGCATGGTGGGGACATTTACTCTCTAACCGCTGCATCTTTAATTGGTCGTGGTACCGTAGATGCAGATAACCCTATAGATCGCGAAGCCAACTATATACTTCCAGGAGTATTTGCGGATGGTACGCCCAATAACGTAGCAATCTCCTCAACAGAGGTCGGTTTTAATACTTTTTTTGGAGGGGATATTAACGAACTTAGTGTTTTTGACGGTTCTACCATAAGGCTTCAAGAAGCCTCTTTGGGATACTCTATTCCTAAAAAATTGCTAGAAAAGACTCCATTCGGAGCACTTTCTTTTACACTTTCCGGACAAAACCTATGGTTTAAGGCTTTAAACTTTCCGAGCAACCTTAATTATGACACTAACGCCTCTAGCGCTGGTGTGGGTAACGGACAGGGAATTGATTATATCACTGGACCATCCGCACGCAGATATGGTTTTACCGTAAGGGCAAGTTTCTAATCAGTAAGTGCTAAAACAAAAATTATGAAAGAAATAATGAAAATAAAAAAATTGGGTTTCGCCCTAGTATGCATACTACTTATCGGTAGTTGTGAAACCACTGAATTACAGGTGGTGGAAAGTCCCAACGACTTAAGTCCCAACCAAGCAAGTGTGGACTTTTTCCTAAATCAAATTCAACAAATGACCGCGCAAATTCATTCTGGTGAAGAAGGTAGAAATGAAAATGGACTAAGTCAGTTCGGAATGGAACCAGTGCGAATACAACATGGTTTTGGCCCAACTTACAGAGATATGTATAATCCATCGGATTTTGACAGACTATGGGATAATGTCTATGCTCGGGCACTTATAGATATCCGCACGATGAACCCATTGGCAGAAGAAGCTGAGCAGTTTACACATTTGGCCATTGGCCAAGTTCTTGAAGCTTACATAATGATGTCCATGGTTGATTTTTTTGGTGATATTCCCTATTCCGAAGCATTAATAGGCAGTGAAGGTGTTCTCAATCCTAATGTAGATTCCGGTGAATCTATTTATGAGGCCGCAGACGCTTTATTACTAGCTGCTTTGGAAAATTTTAATAAAGATGAGTTGGCCCTACCAACAAATGATCTTTTTTATGGTGGTGACGAAAGCAAGTGGATACGATTAGCGAATACGATGCGCTTGAAATTATATCTACAGACACGTTTGGTAAATGAATCTGAGTCCATTACGGTTATTAATAACTTGATAGCACGAAATGAGCTTGTTTTAGACGCATCTGACGATTTCTTTTTCCAATGGGGAACATCAAATGCAGCTCCAGACAGTAGGCATCCTTATTTTGATGCCAATTATGACGGAGCCGGACCTGATAGTGATTTTTATACATGTAATTACTACATGGATTTAATGGCAAATCAATATGGTGAACCAGACCCAAGAATAAGATATTACTTTTATCGCCAACAAAGTGATTTTTCCGGAGCAGACGTGGTTACGAAAGAATGTGTTACTCAGATAACTACGCCCTCGTGGTGGGATGCCGACCAACCATATTGCACCGTACCAAATATCAATGGTTTAAATGGCTATTGGGGTCGGAACCATTTGGACGATGACGGTATTCCGCCGGATGATGCTTTTAGGACTTTACATGGGGTCTATCCCGTTGGTGGGCCGTTTGATGACGATTCCTTCAGAAATGTATCTGGTTCAGGCGCTGTGTCTGAAGGACTCGCAGGTGCCGGTATTTCTCCGATTATGATGTCCTCTTACACCTACTTTATGTTGGCCGAAGCAGCTTTGGAATTAGGAACGAGTGGAGATGCAAGGGTCTATTTGGAGAATGGAATAAGAGCCTCCATCAACAAAGTAATTTCCTTTGGGTCTTCTTTAGCGGCAGGAACTTCTTTTGTTCCGTCTGGTGGAGCTATCGATGCTCATGTTTCTGAGATATTGTCCTCCTATGATAGTGGAAGCAATACGGATAAATTAAGAATTATCGCGGAGCAATATTTTATTGCTTTATGGGGAAATGGTATTGAGGCTTTCAATACATATAGAAGAACAGGACAACCGGACAACTTGACACCTGGTTTTGTCCTACAGGACTCAGGAACCTTCTTACGCTCCATGTGGTATCCCCAAACGGCTACGGACAGTAATAATAACTTCACCCAAAAAGCAGCTCCAGATACACCTGTGTTCTGGGATACTAATCCAGAAGGGTTTGTTAAGTAGTAACAATCAAAATAAATAAGTAAAAAATGAAAATAACAATAAGATCAATATTAGGAATTTTTGCAATGGCTGTAATAGTTACATCATGCGAAGATGAGGACAAGAACCCTTTGAATCTTTTAGAATTAGATGATTCAAAAGCTCCTTATGTAAGAATACTAGTTGAGGAAACAATTGTTGCCGCCGGCGATATTGCATCGAGTTCCCTGGTGGCTAACGTGGATGCCTTGGAAAACAATGTAGCTTCTTGGGAGCTAGCAGTAAGTAGAGAATCGGGAGGAGTTGTAAGCGATACCGTTCCACTTACCACGATCACAAGCTTTCCAAGTCAATTATCCATTCCTTATACCGAAATTGCGGGTGCATTGGGCATAAGTACTGATGAAATTTCTGGTGGTGATTTCATACGGTTTTTAGGAACTGCCACGGGAACAGATGGGACTGTGGTCACATTTGATAATTTTAGCCCCAATATTACCGGTCAGCCGGAACAGCGACAAGCCTTTAATTTCATCGTTTTGATTAAATGCTCCCCAATTTCCGACGCCACCTTAGCCGGTACTTGGACCATTGATATGACCGATCTCTTTGGTGACGGTTGGGACGGAGCTTTTGTAACTTTTGAAATAGATGGAGTAGCAACAGATTATACTTTTAGTGCAGGAGCTGCTGCTTCTTTTGATATAGATGTCCCCTCAGGTACATCACAATTGGTAATTTCCTATACTAGTGGTGCCTTTGAAGAGGAACATATTTATACAATTACTACACCCGATGGAGACGTAAGGGGACCATTTGGACCAAATCCTTCGCCATGTATTAATTAACATCCGCTAGTGGTCACACTGCTTATACTTTAATAAAAATTCGTAAGAGTCATTCTGTTCATCAATCAAAAATAGGGTGGCTCTTATTGATTATAACAATTTAATGATCCAAAGCCCTACCTCCTAGTGTAAAATGAGAGTAAAAATTAATCGGAAATGGAAATGTTTATAGGTATTACCCGTTAAGACCAAGCATCCGTGTTAATTTGTAGTAGTAATCTAACCAATAGTAATTGTAATGCAGCTCTGGGACGACCTTCAAAAAAAGAACTTCTGTCTTATTTTTTAGAGTGGTTATTTGAATTAGCTATCAATACCCTCCTGGGGCTGCTTTTACTAACCTGTGTTAATCCAATTTTCTATATAACCCATCAAAAAGTACGGAGACCACATTTTTATCAGATGATAAAACTTCCCATACTTGCCTGACCGTTCCGTCCTTATTGTTGGTCCAAGAGATTCTATTGATATAGGTACTACCATCGGTATGCGTAAAAGGCTCCGAGGCGAGAATCATTTGCTCCCCCTCCCTATTTCCTTTAAGTTTGAGATGAGTCCCTGAATTATCAACCCAGAGTTGTTCCCATTGTCCTGATGATTGATTAAAAAAATTAAGGCTAGTTCCTGTGGAATTTCCATCCGTACTAACCCACTGTTCTTGAAGAACACAACCTTCTTCCAGCTTATTAATCGTATTATTTCCCAGCTTTTTACCCTCATTGCCTTCAACTACCCAAGACCCGACCCAAAAATCAAAATTCATATGATTTTCTGTACAGCAAGAACAATCACCCGTTTGACCATGGCCATATAAAATAGTCGTGAAAAATACTACTATAAAAAAGCGGGTTTTCATATCTAGTAAATTTGAAACTGAATCACCTCCCTTCTATTCCCACTAGGTATCCAATAACCATTCTATTAAAAAGTTGGGGCTGCTCTACGTTTACAACGTGACCACAATCCTCTATAATAAATAAGTGTGAATTATTATGCGAGGTCGCAATCTTTCGAATAGTAGGTAAAAAAAGATAGTCTTCCTCTCCCATAACATAAAGGGTAGGGATTTTGATATCGGCGGATCTAAAGAAACGCAATAATGGATTAATTTCCGAAGTAAGCTTAAACCACCTGATGAACTCCTTTTGGTATAGCTTTTTGGCTTCCCGAACAAACAGTAGACGAGATTCTCTATGATTCCTGTTTGGCATTATAACAAATGCAAAAAATTTGTAGAGCCATATATAGGGCACAACAGATTTGAAAATAACACCGACGCGCATCAAGATTTGAGACCTTAAATTTAATTTCATAATCGCACCTCCCATAATCATGCTTTCTACACGGTGGGGATATTTTTCCGCCAAATTTCTAATCAGAATAGTTCCCAAAGAAATACCGATAAAATGCGATTTTTCTATTCCTTCGTAATCTATTACCTCTAAAATGTCATTGGTGATGGAATCAAAGGTGTATTGATCGTCAAAAGCGGCTTTCAAATTGGGTTTGGAATCTCCATGCCCCCTTAAATCCAAAAGCAGTACATTAAAGTGGTTCTTGAACTCCCTAACTTGCTTAAACCATATGGAGGAACTGCCCCCGGCTCCATGGACGAAGGTTACCCAAGTTTCAGAACTATCATGTTTGTATTTGGTATAGTTTAGCAAAGTGTTCTTTTTACTCGAAATAAGAGCAAGGCACAATGTATCGATTCTTTTCTAAACCTCAGTGATTTAAGAAAAAAATAACAGCTACACTCCCGCTGTTTTAAATAATAATCAGGGTTTTTGTTAAAAAAAAAGACAAATTACCTGATTTTTAGCTGTATGACTAATAGCACCACATCTAAAACCTGATTTCGCACGTATATTTGTAAGAACAAAATTATTACTATGGAAAATCAATATTGTAGGGTTGGAACAGTTACCCCGATAGCGGCAAACGCTGATGCAATTACACTATTAGAATATCAGTATCAAAATTTTTTGGACAAGGCTACGAATATGCAATATTCAGATACCCACCTTGGCGAATTTTTTGAGCAAAAAGCTCAAAAATTGAAAAGGTTACTGGAAAGTTTAGTCTAGTTATTAACCAACCTTGGCTAATTCTTTTTCCATTTGCATTTGAAGGTCTTGTGCATTCTGTTTGGCGGCATCGGCATAGTCCGTTTCTCCGGAAGCATATATTATTCCTCTAGATGAGTTTATCAATAAACCGATATCACTGTTAAGCCCATACTTGCAAACATCCTGTAAGCTGCCCCCTTGAGCTCCAACACCTGGCACCAGTAAAAAATTGTCCGGGATAATTTGTCTTATCTCCTTTAAGTATTCCGCCTTTGTAGCACCCACTACGTACATTAGATTTTCAGCACCTTTGTAACTTAAGGATGTTTTTAAGACCTCCTTGTACAATTCCGAATTTTGTATTTTTTTAGTTTGAAAGTCCAAAGCACCCGCATTCGATGTAAGTGCCAATAAAATGGTATGCTTATTTTTAAATTCCAAAAATGGTTCTACGGAATCCCTCCCCATATAAGGAGCTACAGTAATGGAATCAAAATCCAAGTCTTCAAAAAATGCCTTGGCATATCTGGTAGAAGTATTACCTATATCTCCACGTTTTGCATCTGCAATGGTAAAGATTTCCGGATATTTTTCGTTTAAATAGGTAATGGTCTTCTCCAATGCAGACCAACCTTTAACTCCGTAGGCTTCGTAGAAGGCAGTATTCGGTTTATAGGCTACGCATAAATGATGGGTAGCGTCGATGATACCTTTGTTAAAAGAAAAAATAGGGTCTTCCTCATTTAAAAGGTGCTTGGGAATCCGGTCCAAATCAGTGTCCAGACCTACACACAGGAAAGACTTTTTCTTTTTAATTTGAGCTATTAATTCTTGTGTGGTCATGTAAGGGTATCGGTTCTTGGGTAACTAGAAAATTTCTGAGGCCTCTTTTAGCTTCTCCGTATTTTCTACAAGACTTAACTCATCGATAATTTTTTGAATGTCCCCATCAATTATGTTTGACAAATCATAAAGTGTTAATCCTATACGGTGGTCTGTGACCCTTCCTTGAGGATAATTGTAGGTCCTAATCTTAGCAGAACGGTCACCGCTACTTACTTGCGAATTACGTTTCGCCGCATCTTCTTCTTGCTTTTTGGCCAGTTCCATATCATAGAGTCTGGAACGCAAAACTTTGAACGCTTTATCCTTGTTCTTATGTTGCGATTTCTGGTCTTGGCATTGTGCCACCAAACCCGTGGGTATATGTGTTAATCTAACTGCAGAGTATGTCGTGTTTACAGACTGACCTCCTGGACCAGATGAGCAGAAAAAATCAATACGAACATCTTTAGGGTCTATCTGTACGTCAAAATCCTCAGCTTCCGGAAGTACCATAACCGTGGCAGCGCTCGTGTGTACCCTGCCCTGCGTTTCCGTTTGTGGAACACGCTGTACCCGGTGTACGCCAGCTTCAAATTTTAAGGTACCATATACATCGGTCCCAGTAACCTCAAACTGTATTTCCTTATAGCCGCCACTTGTACCTTCGCTTAAATCTATCACATTGGTTTTCCAGCCCTTACTTTCGCAATACTTGGTATACATTCGGAATAGATCACCGGCAAAAATACTGGCCTCGTCCCCTCCTGTTCCCGCTCTTATTTCTACGACTACGTCTTTAGCATCCTCCGGGTCCTTAGGGATAAGCATCAATTTAATTTCTTCCTCCAAAACAGGAAGTCTCATTTTGGCCTCTTCCAATTGCATTTTTGCCATTTCCAACATTTCCTCATCACTACCATCACTTATAATTTCTTCCGCTTCGGAAATATTGTTGGTCAGTTCTATATATTCATCCCTTTTGGCAACAAGTGCTTTAAGGTCGCTATATTCCTTGGTCAACCCTACATAACGTTTCTGGTCAGCAATTATATCGGGTTGGATGATAAGGTCTGAAACCTCATCAAAACGTTGTTTTACAATGTTTAATTTGTCTATCATTCGCTTACTTCACTTGTAGTGCGAATTTACGATAAATTTAAAGACCTCCGCTGCCTTAATCCGAAACGAAAATTGTTCCTAACGTAAAAATAAAAGCGTCTAGACCGTCGCTCCTATCATACTTATTAAAACGAAGATCTATTGTCTTTAGCCCGAACATAAAAACCTTGGCCGTGGTGAAAATATCCTTGTAACGAGCCCCTATTCCAAATTGATTGGCGTTGTAACCGGACAAATCGTAATCGGAAGTATAAAAATTTAAACTGGAGCCTGCCTCTTCCTTGGGGTAAAAATAATCGGCAGCCGTTTGCGTGTAGTATCTATAACTTGGATAGATGGTAAAGGCGTCATTAATTTTAATTGGAACCTCTAAATTAGCGGTGTGGGAGTTAATTCCCCAATCATCACTATAGAATCTATAATACGATCGGATGACAAACCTATCCCCTAGAAAATAGTTTAAACGTGCACCAAGTGGGATTTTAAAGCGTGTCTCCGGAAGTCGCTCTACATCGTCCGCCAATTGAAATTCCTCAATAAAGAAATCGGCCACATCACCAAAATATACTCTTTGAAAAGGTGTGCTCAGCAACCCTTGCTGGCTTACGAGGTCCATAAATACGGAACCTTGAAGCCTCTTGCTTAGTATTTGAGAAAATGAGAAAGAAACGGAATAAGAATTTCTTGTCTCACTCTCAAAAGTCGTAAAATTAGGACTATAAACCCCATTGCCCGTTATCCTGTTATCTGAAAAACCGTTCCTAAGTTCAATTGGATACTGCGGATTCCATTTATCCAAGAAGACATTGGCACTTATACCTATTTCCGTATTCTTTTCATTGAATAGGCGACTATAACCACCTCCAAAACCAACAGAGAAATAATCATATTCCGACGATATATAGGCGTTGGCACTTATAATTGAATTGCGATCATCGGAGCTATGCTGATAAGAAGGATTGAAATAGGCCAGCACATCCTGTCTTGACGCTCCAGAAGAAGCACTAAATGGACTGGTATTATTATTTGGATTACCGTCCAGAGGATTGACATTGCTGGAAGACGCCGAAGTGTATGCCGATATACCGGCATCTACGGTAAGCACATCATCGGGGTTCATAGGAATTTTCACCACAATACTAGAAGTAGCATCTGTTAATTCCTCAGTTCCTTCACCTCCCGTAACCGCAGCATTTCTCCCGTCCTGTCCATAGTAGCTGAAAAGTAAATTAATCTCTGTAGCCTCCAAAACTCTTTGTTGATAGGTGGAGTTATCCTGAGAAAACCCATAGAAGGTTATCAAAAAGAATAGGCTCGTATAAAATAATTTCAATAGATGGTTATTTATTCAGTAACATGAAAGTTTACTATTTCTATTTCACTTTATTCCAATGTTTACGATGCCGGATTCAGCATCAATCCTAAAAGTATTTTTTATACGTGGTCAAAATGTTTCGAGCAAATTCGGTCACGACCACAAAAGACCCCTCGACTTCGCTCGTGGTAAGTTCGGTCACGACCGGACATTTCGCTGCGCTCATATTTGGTCTACCTTAATTACAACCGCAACCGCCGCCCGTTTTACCGCCATTTGCTCCTGCCGACCCTTCTCTATAAATTTGAAAATTGGTCTCAAAACGCTCTGGTCCCTTTGCGGATAGCTGCATCTCATCGTCATTTAAATACACCTTCTCGTACTCCCTTACAGCAACACAAGAAGTGCAAAAGATTGCAAAAAACAAGTAAAGAAAGGCTCTTTTCATAACTTGAAGTTAAGGATTATTATCGAACATTATTCCGCTACTTTTATGAATCTTGTTATTGGAATCCACAATTATTACTTCGGTAACAGGTAACTGGTTAATCAGTGATAATCCCGCATTTGTTCCCATAATAAAGATTGCAGTAGCCAAGGCATCGCATAGCTCCGCACTTTTCGCAAAAACCGATACACTATTAATTCCGGAAGATGGATAGCCAGAACGGGGATCAATTATGTGGGTATATTTTTTCCCGTTAATAATCACATATTTCTCATAATTGCCAGAAGTTGCCACCGAAGACTCTAGAATGGGCAACCATGAAAATATTTTATCCTTACTTAACGGATTCGCAATTCCAATCAACCATTTTTCACCGCTTGCCTTGGTTCCCCATGCCGTAAGATCGCCCGCGGCATTAATTATACCGGCAACCACCTGTTTGGAAACCAATAATTCCTTTGCCTTATCCGCCGCATACCCTTTTCCTATGGCACCGAAAGATATTTTCATACCTGGCTCCTTAAGAAAGACCGTATTATCTTTATGGTTTAAAATTATTTTTTTGTACCCAACCTTAGAAACAGATTTTGCTATTTCCGCACGTGTGGGCATTGCTGTCATGGAACCATCAAATTTCCAGATTTTATCCATGGACGAATAAGAAATATCAAAGGCGCCGTCCGTAATTTGCGAAATCTGTTTCGCCCTCTCAATGAGCTTAAAGAGCTCTAAACTTACTTTGACCGGTTTGATACCAGCATTTTTATTGATTAAATAAGTTTCAGAAGATTCTTCCCAAGAAGAAATCATCTTTTCTATCCTTCTAATTTCCCCTACGGCTTCCTGAATATTAATATAACCCAAGTCTTCATCCACGGAAACCACGGTAATATCAAAACGACTGCCCATGAGCTTAAAGGTCTCCTTCACCGTGACATAGTTTTTATCTTGGCTTAACCCTATAGTGCTGCATAGCACAAAAAATGATAAGACCAAGGTTTTCACTTTAAAAAGGAATTTATGTGTGAAATGTAGTCTTCAACAGATTTTCTTTGATATCCAAAACTACCGAGCACTTTTTCCTCTGAGTCCAACAAAACTACTAAAGGAAAGTAGCCTTTTGGATTAAACTTTTCGGCTAGAAGTTTATTCGTCACAGTTAATTTGGGGTCAAGGCTATTAGCCTTTTTTCTCGGAAAATCGGCCTTGTACAGAATTAGGTTGTCCTCGGCAAATTGCTCAAATTCTTGGGATTGAAAGACAAGTCTGTCCAGTTTTATACATGGCGCACACCAATCAGATCCCGCAAAAACTAGAAGAATGGCCCCACCAGATTCTTCAACTTTAGATTTAGCAGCATCATAAGTTTCCTCCCATTTTTGCGAAAACGAAAAAATGGAAATGAAGAAAAATACTATAAGGAACTTTGTTTTCAAGATTTGAGACTTTGGGGTAAGCGATTTCTATCATTCAAAAACCCGGAGAATATCTCCGTTCAATTCTGTATTGTATATTTTAAGAGGTTTTGCTGTGCTGTTAGGTATCGTATTCAAAGGAGAACCATCCTGACCAAAACGCGATCCGTGAACATCACAATAAAAGATTCCACCATCTTGGGAAATAAACCGTACCTGATCATAATTTTGATGACTACACACCTGTGTAGCAGCCACAAACTCCCCTTCTAAATTTTTTACGACAACTACAAGATTCTTCAGGATAAAGCCGCCATTGTTTGCCAGCTTAGCTCCCTCTGCCGAATTTAAATCAACTGTAAAATCCACACCTACAGGTGGCTCTACAAGGTTACCATCTATCGCATCATCCTTACTACAGCTTCCCAAACACGGAAACGTAATGGCAAATGCAGCTCCTGCCCCTAAACTTCGTAAAAACTCTTTTCTTTCCATAACAACATATTTATTATTAAGAACGAAGTATTGGACCTATTCGTATACCTTAGTACACAAACGTTCCGTAGTCACTGATGATCGTAAGTTTTTTTGAATCGGCTTTTTCTACCCGTCCAACGAGCTGTGCATCAACACCAAAGCTCTGTGAGATAGCAATCAAATCTTGTGCCACTTCTGCATTTACATACAATTCCAACCGATGACCACAGTTAAACACTTGGTACATTTCTTTCCAATCCGTACCAGATTGTCCTTGAATTAATTTGAAAAGTGGGGGGATGTTAAAAAGATTGTCTTTTATAATATGTAAATCTTCTACAAAGTGTAGAATTTTTGTCTGTGCACCACCGCTGCAGTGCACCATTCCGTGGATTTGTTCACTCGTATATTTGGCTAAAATTTTCTTTATTATTGGCGCGTAGGTCCTTGTAGGTGACAACACCAATTTACCTGCGTCCAAGGGTGAATCCGCTACTGGGTCCGTTAGTTTTGTATTTCCGGAATACACCAAATCCGATGGAACTTCCGGATCAAAGCTTTCCGGAAATTTTTCAGCAAGATATTTAGAAAAAACATCGTGTCTAGCCGAAGTCAAACCGTTACTACCCATGCCCCCGTTGTACTCTTTTTCATAGGAAGCTTTCCCGAAAGAAGCTAAACCTACGATTACATCTCCGTCTTTGATGTTAGCATTATCAATAACCTGTGAACGTTTTAATCGCGCAGTGACGGTAGAATCCACTATAATTGTACGGACCAAATCGCCTACGTCCGCAGTTTCACCACCCGTAGAATGAATGGTAATTCCATGTTTTTTTAAATCGGAAATCAACTCCTCGGTACCATTGATTATAGCTGAAAGTACCTCCCCTGGAATTTTATTTTTATTTCTTCCTATCGTCGAGGATAGCATAATGTTGTCGGTTGCTCCAACACATATCAAATCATCAATATTCATGATTAGCGCATCTTGGGCGATACCTTTCCAAACCGAAATATCCCCTGTTTCCTTCCAATACATATAAGCGAGAGATGATTTTGTTCCCGCACCGTCTGCATGCATTACCAAACAATAATCCTCATCCCCCGTTAGATAATCCGGAACAATTTTACAGAAAGCCTTTGGGAATAAGCCTTTATCAATATTTTTAATGGCATTGTGCACATCTTCCTTAGATGCAGAAACACCTCTTTGATTGTAACGTTCACTTGCGGTTGAGGACATAAGATTTGTTTAACGCAAAAATAGAGGAATCCTTAAAATAGCCCACCTGTTGTGGGTTGTTCTTACGATTATTTTATGAACAATAGTTCCCTATACTTGGTTAAGGGCCACAATTGATCATCAACCAATCTTTCAAGCTTATCACAGTGTTGTCGAATCTCATTGAAATAGGGTAATACATCATTGCAATAGGACATGGCCTTTTTCTTAGTGTCGGTCATAGTATTGGCCTTTTTCCGGGCTTCGGTCATATCGTCCGTCTCTTTCTTAATACTTACAACGTGTTCGGCTATTTCTTCAATCATGGTTAATTGTCCCTCTGAGAATTTTTTATGAGCCGCACCATATATTTCCTTTAGTCCAGAAACATTGGTAATCAATTTATTTTGATATGCCAAAGCAGCTGGCATTATATAACCGTAGACCAGCTCGTTGTATACCCTACCTTCAATTTGTAAATGTAAAATATAGGCCTCTAACTCAACTTCTTGTCTCGCCGCTATCTCCACCTCACTCAACACCTTCATCTCCTTTAAAAGTGATAAGCTTTGTTTAGCTGTCAAAATATTAAGAGCATCGGGCGTGTTTCTGTTATGACTTAGTTTTCTCTTCTTGGCTTCATTCTCCCAATCCTTGCTATAACCATCGCCGTCAAAACGAATCCGCTTTGAGGTTTTGATATATTCCCGTAAAACATTGAATATCGCCTCATCCTTTTTAAGGTTTTTCTTGTCTATTAAGCTATCTACTTCCTTTTTAAAATCTTTGAGCTGCTTGGCAACAATGGTGTTTAAAATAGTCATGGGTTTGGCGCAATTGGTCTTTGCCCCTACCCCTCGCATTTCAAATTTATTACCCGTAAAGGCAAACGGAGAAGTTCTATTGCGATCTGTGTTATCCAAAAGAATTTCAGGTATTTTGCCAACTACGTTCAATTTTAGCTCCGTTTTTTCCTCTGGGGATAATTTACCTTGGGAAACACCTTCCAACTCGTCCAAAACACTACTTAACTGACTACCTATGAAAATAGAAAATATGGCTGGCGGGGCTTCGTTTGCGCCCAATCTATGGTCATTACTGGCAGAAGCTATAGAGGAACGCAAGAGTTCCTCGTAGGTATCCACGGCCTTTATCGTATTTATAAAAAAGGTAAGAAATTGCAGATTTTTCATTGGTGTAGAACCTGGACTCAAAAGATTTACACCAGTATCCGTTGCCAGGGACCAATTATTATGTTTTCCTGAACCATTTACCCCTTCGAACGGCTTTTCATGAAAAAGCACCTTAAAACCATGCTTATCGGCCATCTTGTCCATCACATCCATTAAAAGCAAGTTGTGGTCTACCGCCAAATTGGCCTCCTCGAATACAGGAGCTAGCTCAAACTGATTGGGCGCAACTTCATTATGCCTGGTCTTTACAGGAATTCCAAGTTTGGTGCACTCTTTTTCCAAATCGCTCATAAAGCTGAGCACACGACTTGGTATGACTCCAAAATAGTGATCATCCAATTGTTGTCCTTTAGCAGCGGTATTACCCACCAAAGTTCTTCCTGTTAGAATAATATCAGGACGTGAATGGGCAAGGGCTTTATCTATTAAAAAATACTCCTGTTCCCAACCTAAGGTAGCGTTGACTTTACTAACATTTTTATCAAAGTACTTGGCCACTGCCGTGGCGGACTCGTCAACAGCGCTCAAAGCCCGTAATAAAGGTGCTTTATTGTCCAAGGCTTCACCTGTGTAGGAAACAAAAATCGTTGGAATACACAAAGTCGTACCATAAATAAATGCTGGTGAGGTGGGATCCCATGCGGTATAACCTCTAGCCTCAAAAGTATTTCGGATGCCTCCACTAGGAAAACTGGAAGCGTCGGGTTCCTGTTGTACCAGTTGCCCGCCACCAAATTTCTCCAGAGCAGTTCCGTCCGGTAAGAGGTCAAAAAAGGCATCATGCTTTTCTGCCGTGGACCCTGTCAAAGGCTGAAACCAGTGCGTGTAATGCGTTGCACCCATAGATATGGCCCAACCTTTTATAGCCTCCGCTACTTGGTCCGCCATTTTCCTATCTATTTTAGATCCAGAAAAAATGGCGCCTTTTACGCTTTCCAAAGCATCTTTAGTAAGATACTGGAGCATCTTTTTTTCATTGAAAACATTTCGGCCAAACAAATCCGACCGTCTTCCTTTTTCCTCAATAGCTATGGGAGCTCTATTATGGCTTTCTTTAATCGCTGAAAATCTTAATATGGACATAGACTCTATTATTAATTCAACAAAATTACGTTCTTAAATTATAAATTTGATAAAATACCCAATAAAAATAGGGGGCTATTCGCAATAAGTTCATTTTTTAAAGATTTACCCCCTAAAAAATTCATAGAATACAACAAAAAACATATTTTTGTTCGTCGTTTATTACAGAAACATAACTACCACAAATTATGAGTAAAACAAAATTAGAATACATCTGGTTAGATGGTTATTTCCCAACGCAAAACATGCGAAGCAAGACTAAAGTTGTCAACGACTTTGGAGGTAAATTGGAGGACTGCCCAATGTGGTCTTTTGATGGAAGTTCAACAAGACAAGCCGAAGGAGGCTCCTCGGATTGCTTGCTAAAACCCGTTGCAATTTTTCCTGACCCAGCAAGAAAAGACGGTTTTTTAGTAATGAATGAAGTTTTAAACGCAGATGGAACGCCTCACGAATCTAATGGAAGGGCGACTATTGATGATGACGATAATGATTTCTGGTTTGGTTTCGAGCAAGAGTACTTTATCATGGATACGGCAACGCAACTACCATTAGGTTTTCCAATCGGTGGTTATCCTGCACCACAGGGAATGTACTACTGCTCCGTTGGAGGTAAAAATACCCATGGAAGGGATTTGGTCGAGGAGCATGCGGATCTTTGTATTGCAGCAGGTATCAACTTTGAAGGGATCAACCAAGAGGTGGCTTCCGGACAGTGGGAATTTCAATTATTCGCTAAAGGCGCTAAAAAGGCTGGAGACGAGATGTGGGTTGCCCGCTATTTACTTGATCGATTGACAGAACAATACGGTTTCTATATTGAATACCATCCAAAGCCTTTAGGAAAAGATATGGATTGGAACGGATCGGGAATGCACGCCAATTTCTCCAACACTACACTGAGAACATGTGGAGATAAAGCTACGTATGAAAAGATATGTGAGGCTTTCCGCCCTGTTGTAAAAGAACATATTGCCGTTTATGGAGAGTTCAACGATCAACGTTTGACCGGTCTTCATGAGACAGCGTCCATTAATGACTTTAGCTATGGAATTTCTGACCGTGGCGCATCTATCCGTATTCCTATCGCAACCGTCGAGAGTGGTTGGAAAGGATGGTTAGAAGATAGGAGACCTGCTTCTAACGGAGATCCATATAAAATTGCAGGAAGAATCGTTAAAACGGTAAAGAGCGCAGACGTATAATAAACCTAAATTAATTGTTGATTTTAGAAAGCCTTAGAAAAATTCTAAGGCTTTTTAGTTTTTGAATGTTGGCAAGGGGGTATTCATCCAATATTCATTTTTCATTTCCAGCGCGGATATTGGTTGCTCTGGACTGTCCAAGGGTAAGTTTTTAAGCATCAAATTGTTCATGTCTTCAACCATATTCTCCCCAATCTTAGCCTCTTGGGTAAAAAATTCCCGGTATTGGTGAATGTACTCCCATTTTCTTTCATCCAATTTATTTCCTAGGCTGTCTTTAATATCCCCATAGCCGTACTTTACATCAGAGACCTGTAAATCCTCTCTTTCTAGAAATAAACCTTTAAATAGATGTTCGGCCCTTTCATAGCCCACATGTGGACAAACGACAAAAGTGCGCTCATCTTCTCGAAACCAGAATTCTTTAATGGGTACAAAGTCGTTTTTATAGCTAATTTTAAAATCCCTCGTTTTTATGTTATCCAGGTCTGCCGGAATTTTATTCACCCGGATCTTAAAGGACTTATCCTCTAAATCGATAACAAACTTGGATTTGAATTCAGCTGGTCGCTGCAACATCACCTTATTATAGAATGAAATGTAGTTTAAAATCATTTTCTCGCTTGGGCCACGAATGTATTCGGTATTTATGCGGTACAAAATCTCATTCGCCATATCTTCAAATCCGTCCGAGTACCGCTCGGATGCATTTACCGCAATGCTATAATCTCCTGGCTTTTTTCTTTTAAAGACGGTATAGTCCAATTTATGAATGGCAAAATCGTCCGTGTTTATAAAAATTTTACCTTTTGCCAAATAATCACTATTTCGGAATGATAATTCGATTTCATAAATGGACTCTTTGTTATAATTGGATTCATTAATCAATTTAAATCTATGATTTTCAACAAAGTCAGAAGCCAGGTTATCCACAAATGAAAAAGACTCAATGCCATAATTTCGTATGGCATCATGAATAATTAGGGTAATGAATTCGTTACCACCATCATTCTCCATTTTTGCGTTTGGAACCACCTTATTAAATTTTCTATAATCATAAGGCTGTTTCGCAAAGGAATCTATTTCAAAGTCGGGATTCTTACTATAGGAATAGATTTTATATTGATTGTAAAGATTATTTTTCCTTCCAAACCCATAATCCAAAAACTGAATAATAGCTTCGTTAAGATTGGTATACTCCTTATTTTTTATTTGATAATCGCGGTAATAACCAACTAGACGGAAATTATTGTCAGGAAAATTCTGCGGAATGCTGTTCACCGCTATTTTAACGATTTGTTTCGCACTCAATTCTTTGATGTTGGCAGATACAACCGCTTCTGTCAATTCAAAGGTCCCCGGCTTTAAAATGATGATATTGCTTTCCTCTTCTTTTAAATCCTGAACGGGAATCTCTTTGCTCTCAAAACCCATACAGGAAATGGATAGGATATCACCAAGAGTTTTATAACGTAACGGAATTTTGAATGTCCCATCAAAATTACTAATTACCCCTAAAGCCTTATCCTTAACCCTAATTGTCGCAAAAGGTATTGGTTCGTTCTGGGTGGCATCTACCAGTTGGCCAAAAATATAGTCCCGTTGTTGGCCAGAAGCCAAAGTCATGATGAAAAATAGCACTATTAACAGGTGATTTTTCCACATACGATAATTTTAATTTATTTTCTCCTGTAAGGGCGTATTCATCCAATATTCCCTATAATCCTTGGGCTTAACCATGGGCTGGTCTTCAAATAGTGGTTTTTCCTTATCCATAAATTGCCCATCAAAAGGGGCTCTGGAGTTCGGTTTTATACGTTGTGTGAAGAACTCCCTAAATTGTTGATACTCATGAATATCAGGTTCGTTTACCAGATTTCCGTAGACATCTCTAACATTTTCTATCCCTAATTCAAACATATTTTCTACTTCATTAGTTCTTCTTTTATTAATCAAAGCAGTTGTTTCTCCTCTGGTATTATTAAGTGCTTTTCTGAACTCTGCATCCCCAAATAATCTGACCGAATCCCTAAACACCTCTATTTTCTCAATTTTGAACCTTTCTTGTTGGTAAAGGATATCATAATTTTTAGCATTTATGGCAGTGAGAGAATCCACGGGATTGTTAAAATGCAATAAGTAATATCCGCCGGGCATATTTACAAGGGTAGAATCTAAAGCAAATTTTGGTGGTTTCCTTACTTCAAAACTATTGTGGAAAGAGATGTAATTCAAATACATTTTGTCGTCAATCCTCTGGTATTCGGTCATAATATCAAAGATTACTTTTTGTTTATGTCCGTGTTTGTTTTTTTCTTTTCCTTGTTCGTCCTCCTGTTATTGTACATCGTGTACTCCAATCTATGGATAGCATAATCCGACTTTGCTATAAATATTTCACCGTGCGCCCTATAATTGGGGTATCGTCTCCAAAACTTGATTCCATAAAGTGCCTCATTATCAGCATCGGAATCTTTACTTCTAAGAAAGGTATGATTTTCAATAAAATCATATTTTAAAGTTCCGATATAATCGTAGGAGAATGCATTATAGTTTCGAATAGCATCGTGTATTCTTAATATTCGAAACTCATTGCCTCCGTGAGCACCTAGATAGGCCTTTCTAATTATTTTCTTATAATTATCATAATCGTAGGACATTCGCGCCATGGTGTCCTGTTTGAAATCCTTGTTCAATTCAAAATTAAACACTTGAATCTCAGAAGTGGGGTCATCCGATTGGTCAAATCCTTGGTCATAAACTTCCATTATTCCTTCATTGAGATTGATGTACTCGCCTTCATTGAACTGGTAATCCCGATAGTAACCTATTGTTGAAAATGAAGTCTTAGGGTAGTTACTGGGAATGGCGTCGATCGCCCGTTGCACTATTTGCTCGGCGCTTAGTCTTCTTCCCCTTTTATCCTTCGCCTTAACCACCGCCTCCTGCAGACTTATGGCGGACGGATTCAATGTAATTATATTAAGTCCCTCTTGCGAAAAGCCCGTAATAGGTATTTCCTTGGTTTCGTAACCCATGGACGATATCTCAATGATATCCCCGTATTCTTTGTACCTCAACGGAATCCTGAAACTACCGTCTACGTTGGTGATGATGCCCAAAGCCCTGTCCTTGATCCTAATGTTGGCAAAAACTACCGGTTCACCAGTGGAGCTATCCTCAATTTTACCTAAAAAAAATTCATCCTGCTGAGCACTGAGCCATGCAGCGCAAAAGATAAAAACTATCCAAATATTGGTTCTTAGCATCATAGTTTATTTATTAATGGATTTAAGTGGCGTATTCATCCAATACCCCTTAACATTATCAGGTTTTGTTATAGGCTGCTCCTTAAAAATAGGAACATCCTTTTTCATGAACAAGGTGTCCTTTAGAACACTACCATTTGGTTTTATTTCTTGGACAAAGAATTCGCGAAACTGCCTATAGGTGTCGTATTGCATCTCGTTTACTTTGGTGCCTTTTTTATTCTCTACATGGGTCACCTCCACGGAAAAAATATTCGAAAAATCAATTCTTTTTCGTTGTTTCGTTTCCATTTGCAACACTAAATTGGTAAACTCTTTATCACTCAAATCCGGATAAACTTCCACCTCAATATCAAAAACCTTCACTTTTTCGATTTTTAATCTATTTCCATTTAAACGGATGTTATAGTTGCCTTTACTTGCTGCTGTTTTAATATCCACAAAGTCATTGAACTCTACCACGAAGCAACGTTTAGGACCATCTAAAAGAACATCTTCAACGATAAACTCAGGAGGCTTACCTACTTCGAACGTATTGAAAAAGGAAATATAATTAGGGTACATTTTGCCATATTTCCGCGCGTACTCGGTAGTGACTTCAAAAATAGTTTCATAATTATCGCCTTGTTCGTTCAATTTTCCCTCTTCCATTTTGCGGTATCTATCAAAAACTTCATACTCCATTTTATGTATCGCATAGTCCCTTTTGGATATATAAATCTTGCCATATGCAACATATTTTTGAAGAGACTGACTAAAGTTGATAGTGTACAAAACTTCGTCGCCTAGCCAGATATCATCTTTCTTGTTAAAAAAATGATTATCTATAAAATCTTTCTCCAATACATTTATGAAATCAAAGGAGTTGATATTATGATTTCTAATAGCATCATGAATGCGTAAAATAGTGAACTCATTACCACCATAATTATATAAATAGGCTTTGTCTATAAATTTTTTATAATACTTATAGTCATACTTAAATTTACCCTCGAAATCTTGTTTGAAATCTTTATTGTTTAAATAGTCATAGATTCGGATTTTAGAGCTTAAATGGTCGTTCGCTAAAAAACCTTTGTCCACCACTTCAAAAATGGCTTCGTTTAGATTAACATAATTATCTTTTCTTATTTGATAATCCCGATAATATCCAATAGCGGCAAACTCGCGCGTGGGATAATTTTTAGGAATAGCCTTAATTGCTCTGCGCACAATCTGTACTGCAGATAATTTTCTGGGCTTCTTGCCTTTTACCACAGCTTCGGTAAGCGAAAGAACACCTGGGCTCAAACGAATAATATTAATATCCCTTGGGGATAATTTTAATAATTCATACTCCTTTTTCTCATAACCCATTGAAGATATTTCTATGGATTCCCCAGCCCCTCGGTAAGTCATTGGTAACCGGAAACTACCGTCCATATTGGTAATGACGCCTCTTGCTTTATCTTTTATCCGCACTGTGGCGAAAATCACTGGTTCCCCTGTGGTGCGGTCTAAAACCCTACCGCGTAAAAAATTATTGTCCTGGCCAATTATTGTTTTGCTGCAAAGGAGCAGAAAGCATATCCATATATTTGGCCTTAAAAGCATATTCTAATTGTTTGTTGTTTTCAGTGGCGTGTTCATCCAGTACTCCTTAAAATCATCTGGTTTGTGAACAGGTTGGTCCTCAAAGATGGGCTTTCGCTTGTCCATTACTAAATTTTCCTCCGGAGCATTAAAATTAGGCTTCGTTTCCTGCACAAAATACTCCCGGAATTGATTGTAATCCTTATATGTCCATTGGTTTAATAGATTACCGTCCACATCTCGGATACCGGAGACCTCGAATTCCAGTACTGTATTTAAATCCAATCTTTTGTTGCTTATGGTTTCCAATTCTCCAAACATATTAGTCAAAAATTTTTGATTCATGGCAGGAATTAGTACAATTGAGGAATCATTTAGAACGTACATTTTTTTGAAATCGATTTTTTTATTCCTGAATTTAAAATCGTACCAATTATTATTCTCAATGTTATTATCTAAGGCAATTTTGTTATTGAAGTTAATTACAAAAAATCCTTTGGGAGCGGATACAAATAAATCCCGAATAACGAATTTTGGGGGAATATTAATTCGAAAAGTATTATGAAAGGATATATAATTAAGGAACATTTTATAATCTACACCTCGTTTATATTCCGTAATGACCTCAAAAATTAAACTGCCTTTAATTCCTTTTTCCCTTAGTTCTAAATTTGAATTTCGCTTCCTATCATCATAAATAGCATACTCTAGTTTATGAATTGCAAAATCATTCTTGGAGATGTATAAAAAACCAAGTGCTTCATAATCTGGATAAACCTTTTTAAGTCGAATTGTATACAGTTGTTCATCTTCGAAATAAGTATCTGAAAGCTTTTTAAATGAATGATTTTTTAGAATATCCCCATCATTCATATTATTAATAAAATCATAGCTGTTCATTTTGTAATTACGAATGGCGTCATGCACACGTAGGATTTGAAACTCATTTCCCCCATAAGGCCTTAAGTATGCATTATCTATAACTTTACGCCTGTTTTTATAATTATAAGAATCATCGGCCAAGCTATCTCTTCGGAAATTTTTATTCTGTACATAGTCATAAATCCGCGTCTTCGTTGTGGCCGTATCTATCTCATAAAATCCCGAATCAAAGACTTGCAGTAAGGCTTCATTTAGGTTTACATAGCCCAAACTATCTTTTTGGTAATCTCTGTAATATCCCTTACTGGTAAAACTTTTTGTGGGGTAATTATTGGGAATGTTCTCAATGGCCTTACGTACAATTTGGCGAGCAGACAATTTCCTTGCTTTCTCTCCTCTTACAATGGCTTCGTTTAATGAAATCACTCCGGGCGTCAAACGAATGATATTAATATCCTTTGGTGATAATTGTAATAATTCATATTCTGTTTTCTCGTAACCCATAGAGGATATTTCTATGGATTCACCCGCCGCTCTGAAGTACAGCGGTAGTCTAAAACTACCGTCCGTATTGGTTACAACTCCTTTGGCTTTATCTTTTATCCGTACTGTGGCAAATACAACAGGTTCACCTGTGGTCTGGTCCAGTATTTTACCTCTTAAAAATTCTGAATCTTGAGCTGATACCGCACAACCCATCCCAAACAAAAGAAAGAAGAAGACAATCTTAATGGTAAATATGCGCATATCCAAGGTTTGGTCAGCCAATGGTAGTGTACACAAAAGCTAAGTAAATTCCCACAAGAATTATGCCATCTCGCCAACCTAAACGGAGACCCTTGGGAAAAAAAACTAGCGGAAGGATAAGAAACGATATCGCCAACATCCAGAGAATATCATTGGTCAACAAGCCTTGATCAATAACATTTATGGGTGTTATGATTGAAGTGATACCTAATACGGCAAGAAGATTGAATATATTAGAGCCTATTAAGTTACCCAAAGAAATTGCCTTTTCTTTTTTAAGAATTGCAATAACCGATGCCGCCAACTCCGGAATACTGGTTCCCACGGAAACAACGGTGACCGCAATTACACGCTCACTTACTCCAAAAGCGGTTGCCAGACCTACCGCTCCATTTATCAACAACTCGGACCCGCCCCATAAGGCAACACCACCTAGCCCAAGAAATAAAACGGTCTTATACATGGGTAGCGAGACCTCGATTACCCCATCCTCTTCCAAGACAGCAGGTTTTTGAAAACGCAACAAATACACTAAAAATAAAAACAGGCATACTACCATAATTATCCCTTCATATTGCTGCAGGACCCCATCAAAAAAAATAAAGAAGAAAAATAGCAAAGAGGCTAACATCATTACGGGCCAGTCCGTGGTGTAAAAGCTACGCTTAACGTCGATACTGGATAGAAGTACGGTTATCGCCAAAACCAGACCTAGATTAGCGATGTTGGAACCTATCACATTACCCAGTGCCAAATCTGGAAACCCATCCAGGGCCGCATTAATACTGACGATAAGTTCTGGGGCGGAAGTAGCGAACGAAACCACGGTCATCCCAATAACTATTTTGGGAACATTTAACTTCAAAGACAGGTCTACGGCCGATTTCAAAAGCCAATTCCCCCCTGCTATGAGTAAAGCAAGTCCGCCTAAAATAAAGAATGCATTTAGCATTGTGGTGTTTTAACAAATATAACAGAACAAAACTAGATACCCTCAACCTAGCTACGCACTAACACTACTATCAAACTATATAAATAGTTAAATAACTGTAAATTTAGTTGTATAACTATAAAAATAGTTATAGGTTTGGAATAAATTGTAGTAAGATGCAAAACTTGACCAACAAAGAGGAGGAAATCATGAAAATTCTTTGGAAGCTAGAGAAGGCTTTTGTAAAAGAGATCATGAACGAAATAAAGGGCGACAAGCCTCATTACAATACCCTGTCAACCATAGTTAGAAATTTAGAGGAAAAAGACTATGTGGGCCATGAAGCCTTTGGGAAAACACACCGATACTATCCATTAGTTACAAAGGAAAAATACCGAAAGAAGTTCGTCAACTCCAGTATGGTAGACTACTTTGACAACTCCTATAAAAATTTGGTTTCCTTTTTTGCAAAGGAGGAGAAAATTTCGGTCGAGGAACTAAAAGAAATCATCAACCTTATTGAAAACAAAAAATAATGGAAGCCTTTTTCGAGCATTTAATCAAATCGTCCTTCATTCTTCTTCTCTTTTTGGTTACTTACCACGTATTCCTAAAAAGGGAAACCTTTTTTACAAGTAACCGCCTTTATTTAATAGGTGGACTTTTAACCTCCTTTATTCTGCCATTTGTAACCATTACTAAGACGGTTTTTGTTACACCAACGTCAATAACTTCGGCGGTACCGTTAAATTCTGAAGTACTCATAGCTTCCAACCAATACCCTACAGTCTTTGATTGGAACAACCTTTACTTATCTATATATCTTCTCGGTGTCTGCTACTTTACCATAAGGCTCCTACTTCAATTACGAGCCGTCCAAACCATTAAAAGGAACAGCACCATTATAGCCCAAGACAATTTATACCATGTACATACTAAAAACCAGATTTCACCATTCTCGTTTTTTAGACATATTTTTTATCATCCGAAACAGTTTTCTCCGAACGAACTGAAAACCATTATCACTCATGAAAAGGTACATGCCATTGGGCTACACTCCCTGGATATTCTCTTAACTGAGATAATTTTCGTTCTGCTATGGTTCAATCCCGCAGTATGGAATTACAAAACCATAGTGAAGCAAAACTTAGAATTTTTGGCGGATGCTGAGACTTGCGCCACTTCCGAAGATAAGCGTCATTACCAATACCTTATGTTGAAGCAAGCCACCAATAATCATAAAATAACGATAGTAAACCCATTTTTTAATTCAATCATCAAAAAACGAATAGTCATGTTAAATCAGACTCAATCCAAAAGAATCAATCTCATCAAAATTTTAATCGTACTCCCCTTTTTAGGTATCTTCTTAGTTGCTTTTAATACTAAAGAGGTCGTGAAGTTTGCAGACCAGCCCAAAGAAGATTCCGCAGGGATTAATGAAACCCCAATTTTTGTAAGCCCCTTAAATCAGGATGACCTCCAAAAAGTATCGGCCCGTTTTGGTCCCGTAAAAAATCCGTTTTCGAAAGAAGTAGAAATGCATACGGGCATTGATATGGTAGCCGCAGCTGGGAAAAGGGTTTCTGCAAGTGCCGGTGGTAAAGTAGTTGCAAGTAAAGAAGACAAGCGTAACGGGAACTATATCCTTCTTGAGCATAAGGATGGCTTTAGCACTAAGTACGCCCACTTAAAAGATAGGGCGGTGAAAATAAATGACATTGTAAAGTCGGGTGACATGATTGGTCATGTAGGAAATACTGGAAAATCGACCGGAACTCATCTTCACTTTGAGATTTTAAAGTCTGGCAAAGCTTTGGACCCCATGAGTTTCATCCCGATTAAAATGGCACAAAAGCCAACAACTTCTATAACAAAAATTAAAACCAATACCATAGCTGGTGAACAAATTGAATTGGTCATTGACAAAAATACTTCAGATGCGGAGCTTCTAAAGATTAAAGCTGATTTGACAAAAGAGAACATAGATTTTTCATACAAGACCGTACGTAACGAAATGGGAGAAATACAATCCTTGTCACTTCAAATAGCCAGTGCGGAAGGATCTTCAGAAAAATTTAGTACTTCTTATGAATCTAGGCTTGATGAAAATGCTATTAAACCAACCTATATATCTATAAATACTGACAATAATAGCATATCTATTGGAAGCGGTAAAACCGTTTCACATGGCTCAAAACCCCTTACCAAGGTCTGGGTCTCCGATAATGATGATTCCGATTCAAAAGAGATTATCATTAAGAAAATTAACGGTAAGAAAATCGTGACCATAAATGGCGAAGAAGTGGATGAAGAGGACCTGGAAGATGTGGACATAAACATAGAGGAGGACACCAACATATTTATTACCGATGATAAAGAGGGTTCAAAAAGAAAAAAATAAAGGTAACTAGAAGTAACAAAGGTGAGGGTGAAAATCATATTTACATTCATTCAGATTCTGATGATGAGAATGACGTTCATGTTATTAGTAAGGAAGGTAATGGGTTTTTCTTCATTGATACAGATGGTGAAAAAAATGAGCTTTTCATGGTGGATGGTAAAGCAAGTAATGCAAAAAAAGTAAAAGAGATGGCTCCTGAAACTATCGAATCCATCAATATTCTTAAAGGTGAATCTGCTATAAAAAAATACGGGAAAAAGGCTAAAGACGGTGTGATAGAAATAACGACCAAAAAAATTGAAATAGCTTTATTTTTCTCAAAAACCTTACGACCGACTTTAAAACTAGAGTCGGTCTTTTTATTTCAAATTTAATGAGATTACAAAATTGATGCTTTTTTTGTTTAAAAATCGCTTTGAGAACTAAAAAATCAACAAATAAGCCCCTTCAGTTATAATAATATTACACCATAACTCAATATTTATCTTACGTATTATAACTCATACGTAGAAAGAAGTTTACAAATTTAAATCTTATTCATTTTTAAGGTAACAATAGTGTATTCAAATCTATCTATTTAACTGAAAACATTTGGACTTAAGAATCTTTCTCCTATATCTTATCTCGCAATTCAATAATCAAGAATTTTCACATAACCTTAAAACAACGATGTCATGATAACTTTAGTTAAAATATTAATCTTCCTAATACTGTCTATAGTTCTTTATGTTATGTAATAGAACCCTTTGAAAATACCTCTTGAAAGAACGTGATTAAAGTCACGTTTTTTATTTTGTATTTTTACTCCAACCAACTACCCAAGAAAGTATGTTCAAGATTCTAGCTAAAATTAATAAGGTTCTGTTTCCTTCCTACGCTAAAAGGCGGTTGGACTTATCAAAGGCCTCAAAACTACAAATGGCAATAATAGGTTGGAGATACTATGTAACCATACGCGCACTCGATTAATACTTTAATAAAGACTTAGTTTCATATCCTTTCAACTTATCCCTCCCATGAAGAAATTCCAGTTCTATTAGAAAATTCATTTGAACTACCTCCCCACCTAATCTTTCCACTAAGTTACAAGCAGCACTGGCCGTTCCTCCTGTTGCGATTACATCGTCGTGTATAAGGACTTTATCTCCTTTTTTAATGGCATCTAGGTGTATTTCTAAACTATCTGTACCATATTCCAAATCAAAAGACTCGCTATAGATAGAAGATGGTAGTTTCCCGGGCTTTCTAACCGGAACAAAACCAGCATTCAAGTTTTCGGCCAGTACTGGACCGAAGATGAATCCCCTGCTCTCCATACCAATTACCTTGTCTACTTTGATATCTCCAATTAATTCCAGCAATAAGGCAATACTTGCTTTAAATGCTTCAGCATCGCTTAATAAAGGGGTAATATCTTTAAAAAGTATACCTTGTTTTGGAAAATCGGGAATATCCCTAATGTAGCTCTTTATATCCATGTAATATGCTAGTCTTAATTTTGCGGTAAATGTAAAAAGAAATATATTTGCAGCCCGTTAATAGGGATATTTGAGCGTTTGTGATATATATTGTAGAAGGTTTGAAGCTCAGATAGAATTTCAAAACGGCCTCGTGGCGCAACTGAATAGCGCATCTGATTACGGCTCAGAAGGTTACAGGTTTGAATCCTGTCGAGGTCACTTAAAGCAGAAAGTCCGCTCCAGCAAGGAGTGGATTTTTTGTTTCAAGCAATGTCAAAAGCACTAAGCTTTTGTAAGTGGATTGAAATGAAAAAATTGCACCGCCAATTTCAGCGATTTGAACTTTCTATTTTCATATAGGGGTTCCAAGGAAAACTAAAGGTAATCCTGTCTAGGTCACGAATAAATAAAAAGCAAGCTACATGATAAAGCTTGCTATTTTTGATTTGTAAGAGTTTTCATTTTTCAAGAAGAAGCTTAAAGAATATCCATCTTCGCCAAATCCCAAAATTTGATAAATCGTATTACTGTTTTGCATTGGTTCTTTGCCATAAGAGCCAAATTCGAGGTGCATAAAAATTTAAGTCTTCCCGTTTTACAAATCAAACAGGCTTGGTAACCAAAGGCTTAATTGCGGAAAGTAGGTTACTAAAAAAAGTGCTACTACCATCGCTATGAATAAAGGTATCAAGGGTTTAATGACCTTCTCTATGGAAGTTTTGGCTATCCCCACCCCCACAAATAAAACTGAGCCAACGGGTGGTGTGCAAAGTCCAATGCACAAATTCAAAATCATAATGATACCAAAATGAACGGGGTCTAGCCCCAACTTGGTTACAACCGGAAGAAATATCGGTGTAAAAATAAGAACCGCCGGCGTCATATCCATGAAGGTTCCCACTAATAATAATAGCAAATTGATAAGCAAAAGAATAACTATTTTATTCTCGCTTATACCCAATAAGCCGTTACTTATATCCTGTGGGATATTTTCGTAAGACAGCACCCATGACATGCTTATGGATGCAGCAATTAAAAGCATGACGATTGCGGTCGTAGAAGAAGAATCAAGTAATATCTGTGGCAGTTTTTGAAATGATATCTCCTTATAAATAAGTCCCAAAACAAAACTATAAAAAACGGCAATGGCAGAGGCTTCCGTAGCCGTAAATACACCGGCAACAATTCCGCCAATGACAATCACCAGGAGTAACAGGCTGGGAACGGCATCCACAAATGTTTTGAAAATTTGTCGGAACGTACTTGTTTGCCCCAGTTTATATCCTTTTTTCTTGGCCCAAAATGAAGCTACGACCATGAGTAGCAATCCGGTAAGAATTCCAGGGATATAACCTGCGAGGAACAAAGCTGCTATCGACGCACCTCCACTAGCCAATGAATAGACTATTAATATATTACTGGGTGGTATGACCAATCCGGTAGTGGCGGCTGTAATATTAACGGCAGCCCCGAATTCTTTAGCGTAACCTTCCTTTTCCATCTCCGGGCCTAAAATACTACCCATGGCTGAAGCGGATGCCATAGCGGAGCCGGCGATGGCGCCCATTAGCATAGCCGAAATAATATTTATAAGCGCAAGGCCACCGGGAAAGGCCCCAACAATAGACTTTGCAAAGGCAATAAGCCGGTGCGCTATCCCACCTTTATTCATCAATTCTCCAGAGAGTATGAACAAGGGTATGGCCAATAAGGCGAAACTATCCAGTCCTGTTGCCATTCTTTGTGCAATGGTCGTATAGGCGGGCAATGCAGGAATACTAATCAAAATGGTCAAGAGAGAAGAAATAGCAATACTCCAAGCCACGGGCGTTCCTATGGCCAAAAGTGAGATAAAACTCAGTATCAAAACAATTACCGGTAGGTACTCCATTACTTCCTGCTTTTTAAAACGTCCGAAATCTGATAAAATATGATAAGCAAACCGCTTATCGGTATCACTACATAAACCACCGACAGGGGTAACTGTAAGGCAGGCGAGTATTGTTCCAGGACGTGAGTAATATATACTAATCTGGAGCCACCAATCACTAGTACTAACAGACAAAATGAGGCTACAAGAATACGCACAATAATTTTCAATTTGCCCTGAGTTCGCTTGGAAAACCTAGTTGGCAATACGTTAATAGCTACATGCAAATTTTTACCTGATACATATGCAGCACCCAAAATTCCAATCCAAATCAATAAAAATCTCGCCAATTCATCGGTAAACGAGCTTGGAGAACCCAATAGAAATCGACTGCAAACTTGCCAAAGAACGTTGACCACCATTAAGGTCATTATAATGACCAGCGTTGTTGCTAAAATTTTATCGACTCGCTCTCTCATGGTAATATTATTCGGTAGACCTAATTTGTTGTATGATCTCATAAAACTCTTTGTCATTTTTGAAATCCTCTAAAAGCTGATCGGTTTTCTCCGAAAACAGCTTTTTGTCCGGTCTTATAATGGTCACTCCAGCTTTTTGAACTTCGGTAAGTGCCCTTTCTTCCGCTTCCAACCAAAGTTTCCTTTGATAAGCCAATGACCGTTTTACCGCCTTAACCAGCCAACCCTGTTCTTCATTGCTCAATGAATTCCAAAGATGTGTGCTTGTCAGCAAAACATCCGGCAGCACAGTGTGTTCGTCCAATGAATAATACTTACAAACTTCGTAGTGCCTACTGAGGTAAAAACTAGGCGGGTTATTTTCAGCCCCATCTACGACCCCTTGTTGCAAAGCGGTGTAAAGTTCCCCCCAAGAAATCGGTGTAGGTGACCCCCCAAGTGCCTTAACCATATTTACGGCGTTCACACTTTCCATAACCCTGATTTTTAAACCGGATAAGTCATTTGGTGTGTTAATTGGAGTCTCCTTGGTATAAAAACTGCGACTACCGGCGTCATAGTACCCCAGACCTTTAAGCCAATATTTATCCATTCCGTTCAATAATCTTTCGCCGATCGGACCATCCAAAACCTTGAAAGAATGTCTTCTATCCTTAAACAGAAAAGGCAATCCCAAAACCTTAATTTTAGGAGCGAAATTCTCTAAAGTACCTGCAGAAACCTTGGTCATATCCAAACTTCCAATTTGCAACAATTCCAATGACTGCCGTTCTGTACCCAGTTGCTCGCTTGGGTAAATTTCTAATTTCAATTTTCCGTCTGAAAATCGGCTAAGGTCCTCTCCCATTAAGACCATAGCCTTGTGCACTGAATGGTTTACGTCTAAACCGTGAGCCAGCTTTATTGTTTTAATACTGTTTTGAGTACTACAACCTATATTGATAAACAGGAGCATTCCGAACATTAAGAAAAGATTCATTTTTGTAGGTGATAGCGTGAATCCCGAAATAGTTACCAGAAGAGAAACTTTACTTTGATTTTTCTCCATAGCTTTTTTAAAAGTTGAAATACGCTTTAGCGTTGTAATAACAGATGTCCTGTATAATTTTACCAATCCATTCAGTTTCTTGGGGTAACTGACCGTTTGCCATTTCTTGTCCGAATAGGTTGCATAAGATTCTTCTAAAATATTCATGTCTCGGAAAGGATAGAAAACTTCTAGAATCAGTCAGCATACCAATAAAACAGCTGATTAGACCTATGTTCGAAAGTGCGTTCAGTTGCTTTTCCATACCGTCCTTTTGATCGAGAAACCACCAGCCGGAGCCAAACTGAATTTTTCCTTTTACCGAGCCGTCATTAAAATTACCGATCATTGAGGCCATAACTTCATTATCCCTCGGATTGAGGTTATAAATTATGGTTTTGGTCAATTTATCGGTGCTATCCAACCTGTTTAAGAATCTTGACAAGCTCTGGGCCTGCAACCAATCGCCGATGGAATCCCAACCCGTATCGGGACCCAATAGTCTGAGTTTTCTACTATTATTATTCCTTAAGGCACCGAGGTGAAATTGTTGCACCCATCCCAAACTATGGTACTCTTCCGAAAGAAAAATAAGTAGTGATGTCTTGAACTTTACTGCTTGGATTTCGCTAACCTCATCCCCTCCCCTTCTTTTTTTAAAAAGCTCGGCGACCTCCTTTTCGGTATGTTCCGCAAAGGGCACATATTCCAACCCGTGATCCGAAAGCTTACAACCATTTTCATGAAAAAATCCTATTCTCGACCGTAATACATCACACAGGTCTTGATAGGTATGAATATGTTTATCGGATATTTGTTCCAAGGAATTCAAGTATTCATTAAACTCCTCTTTTTCAATTTGTAGCGCTCTATCCGGTCGAAAAGCAGTGGTAACTTTAGTTTTAAAATCTGATGAACGCAGTTTTCGATGGTATTTTAAGTTATCCGTTGGGTCTTCCGTAGTACAGAGAAGCTCAACATTCATTTTTGAGATTAAACTTTGACAAGAATACTCGGGCTTACTTAATACTTCTGAGGTTCTGTCATAAATTTTCTTTGCATTGTTTGCAGTTAAAAGTTCATCGATATTAAAATAACGGTTCAGTTCTAGGTGCGTCCAATGGTATAGAGGGTTTCTCACAGTATAAGGTACGGTCTCCGCCCATTTCATGAATTTTTCGGCATCACCGGCGTTGCCGGTTACGTACTTCTCTGAAATGCCCAAAGTCCGAATAGCTCGCCACTTATAGTGGTCACCGTCTATCCAAAGCTTCGTTATGTTGGGGAAAAATCTGTTATCGGAAATATCCTTCGGAGAAAGATGGTTATGATAGTCAATAATTGGCATTTTGGCTGCATACTGATGATACAATTCCTCTGCAAACCGATTTGTCAATAAAAAATTATCAGAAATAAAACTGGTGTTCATTTAACTTCAATTATTCTCCACTTGTCCAACCAGCAATCTTATTCTTCATTGGTCGGTTTGAAATTCATCAATCAAGATAGCTAGAATTTTTTTTAAAAGAGCAGTCCTGTTATTCGCTTTCCTGAGACAGCAGTATTCCCAGCTCTAAACCTCGCAACTCCGCAAGCCCTCTTAACCTACCGATGGCGGAATATCCCGGATTCGTTTTTTTCTGCAAATCATCAAGCATTTGATGGCCATGGTCCGGTCTCATTGGTATGGAAGTGTCAGTCCTACCGATTGATATTCGTCGCTTCTGCTCATTGATTACTCTTTTAATAATATCGTGCATATTAACGTCGCCTTCCAAGTGATTGGCTTCATAAAAATTTCCTTCAGAATCCCTTTGCGTACTTCGCAGGTGTAGGAAGTGTATTCTTTCAGAAAATTTGTCGAAAATTTCAGAAAGTTTATTATCCGGTCTTACGCCCAAAGAACCTGCACAAAAGGTAATTCCATTATTTATCGACGGAACTTTTTCGAACAAAAAGGAAAAATCTGACTGGGTACTTACTACCCTCGGTAATCCAAGGATAGGAAAAGGGGGTCGTCCGGATGAATACATAGTAAAATCCCATATTTCTCAGCAGTCGGCACAATATCCGCCATGAACATGGCTAAATTTGTTCTCATTTGATTAGGGTCTATATCGGCATAAGCGTCTAAGAATCCTTTAAAACGGCTTAGGTCATATCCGTCATCTGGCACCGGATACCCTTCCTCTGAACCAGGTAGACCGGCTATAATGTTCCGAATTAAACTAAGAATTTCTTTTTTGCTAAGGGAATCATAATATGCCTTGGCACGCTCTAATTGCATAACACTATATTTCAACTCCGTCCCTGGTCTTTGGAGGATAATTGCGTCGAACGCAACCAATGCGTCCATTTCAAAAGCAAGTGCTTTGGAACCGTCCTCCATTTCCTTATCCAAGGTGGTGCGCGTCCAATCTAGGACAGGCATAAAATTATAGCACACTACTTTAATTCCCACTCTGGATAAATTTTCTAACGTGCTACAATAGTTCTTGATGTAAGATTTATATTGACCTGTTCTGGTTTTTATATCTTCATGCACGGGAACGGACTCCACTACGGTCCATTTCAAAGCCGTACTTTCAATGGTTTCTTTTCGCTTTACTATCTCCTCGATACTCCAAACTTCTCCGTTCGGGATATGGTGAAGAGCACTTACGACACCTGTTGCACCTGCCTGTCGAATATCATTGAGTGATACGGGATCCATTGGACCGTACCATCGCCATGTCTGTGTCATTTTCATATTATCTAACTAAACCCCACTGAAAGCATTAAAACCACCGTCAATGGGAAGTACTATTCCGGTTACGAATTTTGATGCATCGCTACATAAAAAATGTACCGCGCCGTTTAATTCCTCCGCCTCACCAAAACGCCCCATAGGGGTATTTTCAATTATTCTTTTACCTCTGTCCGTATAACTCCCATCCTCGTTTAATAAAAGCTGTTTGTTTTGTTTACCTATAAAAAAGCCCGGGGCTATGGCATTTACCCGAATGCCTTCTCCAAATTTCGTGGCCATTTCTATCGCCAGCCATTTCGTAAAATTTTCCATGGCAGCCTTGGATGCGGAGTACCCAGCGACCCTAGTTATTGTTCGCTGTGCGGCCATTGAAGAATAATTTACAATGGTTCCATACTTCTGTTGTGCCATTACTTCCGCGAATACCATGCAGGGAAGAACAGTTCCGTTCAAATTGAGCTCTACAACGGTATTAAAATCATCAAGCGACATATCAAAAACATTCTGATCGGGCCTAATGGTGGCTCCTGGTAAATTACCCCCTGCGACATTCAAAAGGATATCGATTCGGCCAAAGTGTTTGAGGATGCTATCCTTTACCGTCATTAGAGAATCTTTGCTTAAAATATCGCATTCTAACGACAGTACTTTTGTATCAAACTTTGAAATACCCTCTTCTACATCCCTAAGTGATGCTTTATTTCTGGAGAGAAGCACCAGATGTACCCCGGAACGTGCCAGACTTTTAATGATAGAGCTTGCTAAAATGCCACTGGCTCCTGTTACGATAGCTACCTTATTCTTTAAATCAAACATCAAATACTATTAAGTCATCCATTGTTATAATACTTCAACAAAATACGAATTGTAAATCATTAAAAAGGAGTCTGTCTTAATGATTTAAACTGGGTTCTAAACTTCGTCAAGATAAAATAGGTTCAACTAATACTCATTTCTTCGGATAGCGCTGTAAAAGTACTTTGAACTATAGGTTAATCGTTAAATTATTCACAAATATGATATTCTGATTGCACCATAATAACATACAATCGACAAAGAATTGCGTAATTTGATTTTTATGCTAACTTTGAAAAAAAACAAGAATGGAGTTACTTGAGAGAGCTAAGGAATTTGTTGGTCGGAAAATGAGCAACATGTCCACTAGTGATAGGGTAGAAGCTTCTAGAGAAGCAAAAGGTTTGATATTAAGCATTAACAAAATCTATAAGGAAACTAACGACCCTAATTTGATGGATGTGATGAAAGAAATCACCGTTAAGAAAAAAAGATTGAAAAGCGTTTAAACGGGGTACCACTGGTATAGGTTTATACTGTTTTTGAAATATATATGTGATTACAACATATGCAAATATGTTTTAAATTTTAAACCCCTGTCCAACAGTTAATGAAACCTTCTTAGTAATAAGAGGGTTTTCTTTTACCCCTAAATGAGTACCGCTTGCCGAAATTTAAAAATCCTCAAGCTCGTTAACTACTAAAGCACCATTTCGTCCATAATTTTATTTCTTTTCAATTGGAGATTGCATCTTTAAATATCACAAATATTCTTAGATGAAAACTATTTTATCAATTACGGTAGTTTTACGGAGAAGACTAATCAAAATAGTTGGTTTGTTCTCCAAAATATTTCTACCTTTTTTTGTGCTGTTCTGCTTCTCCATGGCATTCATCATCCTGTATTTATATGTCATTTAGGATTGTATAATTTAGACCACTTCAATCAAGCTCTTTAGATTTTGTAGTTAACAAAAGTTTCAAGACCTTTCCATTCTTTTATTTTAAAAATTATATGAAATGGATATTTTATTGAAACCATGGCCATGGTACATCTCAGGCCCCTTAATTGCTTTGGTCCTCCTGTTTTTGGTCTACTTCGGCAAAACCTTTGGTATGTCCTCAAATCTTAGAACAATGTGTACAATGGCCGGTGGCGGCAGATACTCCAATTTTTTTAGGTTTGATTGGAAGTCACAACGCTGGAACTTAACGGTTGTACTGGGAGCTATTTTGGGCGGATTCATTGCTACCCAGTTCCTATCCGATGGTTCTACAATAGATTTGAGTGCAAACACCATCACGGATTTATCACAATTGGGCTTTGAAAACGCAGGGAAAGCCATTCTACCAAGTGAATTGTACAGTTGGGAAGCAATTACATCTTTGAAAGGATTGGGTATTTTGTTAATCGCTGGATTTTTGGTCGGTTTTGGGACCAGATACGCTGGGGGGTGCACCTCTGGACACGCCATTACTGGATTGAGCAATCTTCAATTACCCTCCTTGATTGCTGTGATTGGTTTCTTTATTGGGGGGCTCCTCATGACGCATTTATTATTCCCTTTGATTTTTTAATTATGAAGTTTATAAAATTCTTGCTTGTAGGTATCTTTTTTGGAATTGTTTTGGTAAAATCCGAAGCGGTCTCGTGGTACCGTATTTATGAAATGTTCAAATTTCAATCTTTTCACATGTACGGTATTATCGGTTCAGCCGTAATCCTTGGCATCATCGGACTATATCTGATGAAAAAATCAGGGCTAAAATCTACCGAGGGGAAACCCATATTTCTACCTCCCAAAGATAAAAGCATTACACGATACCTTACTGGGGGTACAATTTTCGGATTAGGTTGGGCACTCGCAGGAGCTTGCCCAGGACCTATGTATATATTATTAGGTGCGGGATTTTATTCGATTACCATAGTTATCGTGGCTGCACTACTGGGCACATTTGTGTACGGCATTCTAAGAGATAAGTTGCCGCATTGAGAACTTGATGCTCTGGGCTGGGTTGTTCACACAATTTCAGCGCTCAGACCAGCTTGAAGCAGTCTAGAACACTTTGGTTTTAAATCATCATATTCCCCGTTTTTACGGTACGCTTTCCGTTGTAATGAACAATTAAGGAACATTGTTCAGCCTGCTCTAGACTGTGTTCGCTTTGAGTGTAACGTTGGGGTTGGCCGTTGAGCCCTGTCGACAATAGTGGCACATTGCGTAAATAGGCCAAAACCTGACGTAGAGAGTAACTTATTTCTCTTCTAGGCATACACTAGATTACTGACCGAATTTTGCAACTTTGGGTCAACGCCTTATGGCAAAATGTTTTGTAGACCGTCTAAACTTTTAATTGGAATTTTGGCGTGAACTATTAATCAATTAACTTTTTGTAACAAAACCAAATCGATTGCTAGAACTCCATTGATATTGAAAAGTAAAACCAAGGTCATGATCAATTTCCTCAAAAATGATTTTGTTCCCAAATTCACTTTTATATAAATTTCTCGTGGACTCAAAAACACCGGCATATTTATCCGAAAATAGCTCCCAGATATTTTTTTGCTTCGAATTTGAAATATTTTGAAAAATAGTTTTACTGCCCGTTGCATCATGAGATTCTGTTATCTTAAGAACTGTGTAATTTGTATATAAAGCCTTATCGATATACTTTCTACCTGCGCCAATATTAGAAATGAACATCAAATGACTTGAATCGCTTACGATACTAACGAAAAAGGGTCTAATAGAATCACTATTACACATTTTACAATAACCCTTATTCTCAATTCGAGATGTAATCTATCAAACTAAAATTTTACTTGTTTTGAACTTTTATTTAAGCCTTTCTCCCTCTTACTTTTTGATTAACATTTCTTCCACTTGCTCCAGAGATTTTCCTTTGGTCTCAATAACATATTTATAAACAAAAAGGATTGCTAAGAATGAAAGAGCAGCATAAATACCAAATGTCAATGTTGGGCCAAGATTAGATAATTCCCAAGGAAAAACCTGTGTTACCGAAAAACTTATTAGGGAGTTAAAGAAACCAACAACAGATATTGCTATTCCTTTTATACGAGTGGGGAATATTTCGGAAATTAATGCCCACATTACTGGTCCAAGAGAAATTGCAAAAGAAGCCACATAAAGTAAAATAGCGATAAGAACAAGTGTTGCATTGATTTGGATGAAATTGGTTATTTCGTTACGCTTAAAATCTAAAAACTTATTCGCATCTAACTTAGCTTCAACTGCACTAAAAAGTTTGGACTGACTATCAAACGACTGTCCATTCAAATCAGAAAGCTCAGCTCTAATTTCGGTATTAGTTACTTTTTGTATTGTTTCATCATTAAAATCATAAGTAGCATTGTAAAAGGCAAATGCAGCCATTAGTAGTGCAATAGTCATAAAAGTTGAACCAATTAGTAGCAATGGTTTTCTGCCCAGACGATCTATTAACCAAATGGCTACCAAAGTAAATATCAGATTTGTTAGACCTACAACAATAGCTTGTAAAAACGAGGAATCCGTACTGCCACCTGCTTGCTCAAAAATAGTAGGGGCATAATAGAACACTGCGTTAATACCTGTTATCTGCTGAAAAAAAGCAATTCCCAAAGCAATCACCATGACACCCGAGTACTTATTTTTAAAAATATCGGATAGTTTGCCTTTCGGTCCTTTTTTATCAATTCCCTTTTGGATTTCAACTATTGTAGCCTCAGCATAACGCTCTCCTCCAATTTTAATCAAAATCTTCTGAGCTAGTTCTACCTTGTTCAAGCGTTGTATCAACCACCTTGGGCTTCTAGGAACTGTAAAAAGGGCTAAAAAGTAAATCAGCGCAGGAATAGCCTCCACTCCTAACATCCATCTCCAACTTTCGCCCTCCATATTTACTAAAAAGTAGTTTGAGAAATAAGCAACCGAAATACCGATAACAATATTGAGTTGATTAAAAGAAACCAAACTTCCCCTCAATTTGGACGGAGCAATCTCAGCAATATAAATTGGTGCGATTAGTATGGCGCCACCAATACCTATTCCTCCAATAATTCTGGCAATAATAAACTCATTGTATGTTGTTGCAAAAGCTGACCAAGTAGCGGAAATTGTAAATAATGCAGCTACCATTATCAAAACCTTCTTTCTTCCAAATTTATCTGCCAATGGTCCTGCAAGTAAATTACCAGCCATAGCCCCAAAAACAACACAACCAACGGAAAAGCCTAACATCGCATCGGTCATCTCAAAATATATGGTTATCCCCCTAATAGCTCCAGATATCACTGCACTATCAAAACCCAACAAAAAACCACCTAGAGCTACAATTAAACTAATTAAAATTGTATATGACTTATTCATTTGAACCTGTGCATTATTGGTTTTCATAACTGGCTTGTTTGATTACTGTTAAAAATATTACTTGATGGATTATTTACAAAAATTAAAAAGACCAATAATTTCAAAAAATACACCGGTCTTCTTCGATTAAATTAATAATCAATATTATTGATAGATTCATATGGAATCCACCTTCATGGTATCTTCTGCGAACGAAGGGTCAATCGCTCCTCCAAACTTTCTCATCTGCCAACATAGGCTCTCTTAATTGAGAAGAAATGGTCGTATACGTTAAATTTCAATACTGGTTTCTATTCCAATAACCAAACTTCATATACTGACAGGTAAAGATTAAAGAATCTTTTGCCACTCGCACCTAAAAATAGAGACATTTGGGGAAGCATTTGAGCTCTATCAAACACCGACAAATTCTAATAAGTTCTGATTGTTGGCAACATAGATATGGTCGTCCATACCTTGGGTAATTGCCAAGTTCTGATTTTCCTTTTAATACTCTTGAGGTGTAAAGCTTTGTAGAGGCGGGAACTCTTGCGAAATGACCCTATTGATCAATAGGTTAAAAGCTAGGAAAACAACAAAAATCTTATCAGAAAATCGGATTTCAAATAATTTATAAAGGTGATTCGAAATACCCTTATACCTATGACCCATGTTTAAACTATTTCAGCACTCAGACCAGCTTGAAGTAGTTTAGAACACTTTGGTTTTAAATCATCATATTCACCCGTTTTTACGGTACACTTTCCGTTGTAATGAACAATTAAGGAACATTGTTCAGCCTGCTCTGGACTGTGTTCGCAAACCGAAATCAGTGTTTCAATGACATGATCAAATGTATTAACCTCATCATTAAAAAGTACAATTTCATTCTGCTTTACAGTCTCTTCCGCTAAAAGAAGCTCTTCGGAAATTTTTTCTTTAGTGCTCATTTCAAAACTTTTATTACCTTCTAAAATACATATTTTGCTGCAACCCAATTATTTTTTTCAAGTTTTTTTTCAATTTCCATACCCTCTTTATGGCAAGCGCCGGTGATAATGGGCAAATCTTCGTTATAAAATCCACTAAGCAATAATATCCCGTTTTCATTTAAACAGTTCACATATGTGGGTATGTCGTTAAGTAGTATATTTCGATTAATGTTAGCTATTATAAGGTCATATTTTTCCTTACCTAAGAGCGTTGCATCCCCTTCATAAACCGCTATGAATTCGAAGCCATTTCTAGCAATATTTTCCTTTGCATTTAAATAGCTCCAATTATCAATATCTATGGCATCCACCAGAATGGCGCCGCGCATTGCGGATAATATGGCAAGAACTCCCGTTCCACAACCCATATCCAAAACCGACTTGTCTTTTAAGTCCAGTTCCAAAATGTGTTGTAACATCATATGCGTGGTTTCATGATGTCCCGTACCAAAACTCATTTTTGGTTCGATTACAATGTCATACTTCTCATCGCCCTTTTCATGAAAAGGAGCCCTAATCTTACAAGTATTATCTACTATTATAGGCTGAAAATTTTTCTCCCAAGCCGCGTTCCAATTTTCCTGTTCAATTTCCTTGAATCTGTACGCTATTTCAAAAATTGGATTATTTAATAATTGAACATCTTCAATACTATCTATCGACCAATCTTCTTTTTGGATGTAGGCCAAAATATGCTCGTCTTCTTGCACAAAACTTTCAAATCCAATCTCTCCTAGTTGCGCAATTAAAATATCCCCGCCAGGCTCCATTGGACTTACTTCAAAACGATATTCTATATATACTTTAGTACTCACATCACTTAAAATTAAAAAAGGGTATTAATAAATACCCCTTCTATACTTTCTTATTATATTAAAACTTCAACGACTAAATAGCTTTTATGATTGCAATAAAATCATCCGCTATTAAAGAAGCCCCTCCAATTAGGCCCCCGTCTACGTCAGGTTTGGAAAAGATTTCTTCCGCGTTGCCAGGCTTTACACTTCCACCGTAAAGAATGGATATGTTGGTTGCTACCGACGTATCGTATGCCTCCATAATGGTTTTTCGAATAAATGCATGCATCTCTTGAGCTTGTTCCGGAGAGGCGGTCTCTCCAGTACCTATGGCCCATACAGGTTCATATGCTAAAATTATCTTAGACCATTCCGATGCTTCTAAAGAAAAGAGTGCATTTTTCAGTTGACTTTCTACCACCTTGAAGTGGTTACCGGACTTGCGGTCTTCCAACTCTTCACCAAAACAGAACATCACCCTCATACCTTTTTTTAACGCTGCGGAAACTTTCTTTGCTAAAATTTCATCCGTTTCCCCAAAATAGGCTCGTCTTTCGGAATGACCAATGATAACGGTGTCTATACCAATATTCAATAACATATCAGCTGAAATTTCCCCGGTATAGGCTCCGCTTTCTGCAAAATGCATGTTCTGGGCAATAACTTCAATCTTAGAAGATTCCAAATGTCGAACTGCATTGTTTAGATTAACATAAGTTGGTGCCACCATTACCTCAGCATTGGTGTCCGGCAACTTGGCGGACAGTTCTGCCAACAAAGCTTCGGTTTCCTCCAAATTTTTATTCATTTTCCAGTTCCCGGCTACTATTTTACTTCTCATATACGTGTTTTATATTCCTTTTATTCAAATTTTAAATCGTCCAAATCGTTGTAATGAACCTTTTGTACTATCGTTCCCTTTTCCAAAACCATTACACCTGGATTTGACCTTACAATGGTCTTTAAAGTTGTTTCATCCGTGAAATAAAAATCGAAATTCAATTTATATTGCTCGGTTAACGCTTTGGTCTGGTCAGGTCCCGAGGCGGACATTCCAATTACCTTGTATCCATTCTGCATCGCTTTGTCGGTAACCTCCTTAATTTCACCAAAAACAGATTCATTAGTTTTTCTTAAATCATATGCTATAATGGCAACCAACTTTGGTTCCTGCAAAAGTGCCTTTGCATAATCTTCACCCTCTTGCTCTATGGTAAAGTCATGTACGGGAGGCTCATAACCTTTTTGAATTTCTTCGGTCTCTACCCCTATGAATTCCCCATCAACCGCAGGATAATCTCCATTGGTAACAATAATTTTCTCCTCGCCGTTTACATTAAACTTCCAAGCATATTCAAAAATAGCTTTAGGAGCACCTTCAGGAACATTCATGCCATCCTCAATATTCTTTCCAATTTCATAAGGTCTAAAATCTATTACGGGTAAATGATTCAAAACATAATAGACGTAACCCACCGAGAATAGAAAGGAAGCAATAAGTATAATTTTAGTAAGAAACGGTCTGAATAGCGGTGTTATATACTTCTGGCCAAAGAACAATAGTAAAATGAGCAATAGCAGCACCACGTCCTTCGTGAACGACTCCCATGGTGTCAACTTAATAGCATCTCCGAAACAACCACAATCGGTCACTTTATTGAAGTATGCCGAATAAAAGGTAAGAAATGTAAAAAATACGATCATTCCCAACAGACTCCATACCGTAAACTTTACTTTAATCCCAAGAATGAGCATAATTCCCAACAATACTTCTACAATGACAACGAATATGGATATGGCAAGTGCGTAGGGCATGAACACCGGTAAATCCAGCACCCCCTGACTAAAATACTCTTCCAGCTTAAAGGAGAAACCTACGGGATCGTTGAGCTTTATAAAGCCACTTATAACAAATAATACTCCAACAAATATTCTGACTATTCCAATTACATATCGCATTCCCTACTCGGATTTCGTTCCTAATTCCAAATGTATCAAAGCAAAAACTGCATAGTTAATCATATCCTGATAATTTGCATCGATACCTTCACTTACCAAGGTTTTACCCTTATTATTCTCTATGGCCTTTACACGGAGTAATTTTTGAAGGATTAAATCTGTTAATGAACTCACTCTCATATCTCGCCATGCCTCCCCATAGTCATGATTTTTATCAAGCATGAGTTTTTTGGTAATCTCAATATGTTTATCGTAAAGAGCAATGGCCTCTTCGGGCGATAAGTCAGGCTGGTCTACCACTCCAAGTTCCAATTGAATAAGCGCCATAACCGAATAGTTAATAATTCCGATAAATTCAGATTTTGCATCTTCATCTATCTTTCTCACAGCATTTTCCTGAAGACCCCTAATGCGCTGGGCTTTTATAAAAATCTGGTCGGTTAGGGATGGCAACCTAAGAATACGCCATGCACATCCATAATCCAACATTTTTTTCTGATAAAGATCTCGGCATGCTTTAATTACCGCATCATATTGCCCCGCCGTTTGTTGCATGTACTTCTTTCTAATTTGTGTAAATTTCGCTTAAAATTTCGTAACCGTCAAGATTGGTGGTCCAAACCTTAGGGATTGCCCAAAATTCAATTCAATATCATATATGACCATTAACTGCAAAGGAATACTAATAGATTTAACCGCTCCAAAAGTAATGGGTATTCTGAATTGTACACCAGATTCCTTTTATGACGGCGGTAGATTTAAAAACGATAAAAGCATACTTGACCAAGTAGGGCATATGTTTAAAGCGGGAGCTAGTTTTATTGATGTTGGTGCCTATAGCTCCAAACCTGGCGCCGATGAAGTTTCAGAAGAACTTGAATTGAAGCGCATCGTTCCTGTAGTGGAATTGATACTAAAAAGTTACCCTGATTCAATTTTGTCCATTGATACGTTCCGAAGTAAGGTAGCCTTGGAATGTTTGGAAGCAGGTGCAGCCGTAATCAATGATATTTCTTCTGGATTACGGGATGAAAATATGCTCGCTACCGTTTCCCGAATGAAAGCGCCTTATATTATGATGCACATGCGGGGTACTTCAAAGACCATGCAGCAACAGACCAACTATAAGGACGTGATGGAAGATATTCTCTATTTTTTCTCGCATCGTTTGGAGGCGGCTAAATCATTTGGAATAAATGATATTATCATCGATCCTGGTTTTGGTTTTGCAAAAACTCTTGAACAGAATTATAAACTACTACAAGAATTGCGGGCTATGAAAATTATTGGGCATCCGCTGCTAGTGGGATTGAGCAGAAAATCCATGATATATAAACTTTTGGAAACCCATGCTAATGAAGCCCTAAACGGGACGACCGCTTTAAATATGATCGCTTTGGACAGAGGGGCTAATATTCTTAGGGTGCATGATGTAATGGAAGCCATGGAATGTGTTCTGCTGTACCAGCAGTTAGCAAGGTGATTTTACTCAATTTTCATTCATCTATTTTAGTTAATTTTACAAAAACAGCCGCGCTTGGATTTTTTGAATTTTATTGATTTTAAGATTACCGATATTCTAGATATCGTTTTGGTAGCTATTCTGCTCTATTATATTTACAAGCTGGTAAGGGGATCTGTAGCCATTAATATTTTTATCGGTATTGTAATCGTCTGGGCATTCTGGAAATTAACCGAGCTGTTGGGAATGGAAATGATCAGTAGTATGGTCGGTGCCTTTATGCAGGTTGGTTTGATTGCATTGATTATTGTCTTTCAACAAGAGATTCGAAAATTTCTTTTAATGATCGGTTCCACCAACTTCGCCAACAAGAGAAATTTCATTAAGCATTTTAAGTTTCTAAGACAGGAAGGTATTGCTACCAGTGTTGATGTTGATGCTATTTTAGCGGCTTGTGAGAAAATGGCGAGCACCAAAACCGGGGCTATACTGGTTATTGAACGTAGTAACTCACTCGATTTTATCAAGAATTCCGGCGATCGAATGAACATTGAAATCACAAAGCCCATCATTGAAAGCATATTTTATAAAAATAGTCCATTACATGACGGCGCAGCCGTAATCGTAAACAACTATATCGTTGCAACACGTGTCATCTTACCGGTGTCCAATGAACGGAATATTCCCTTACGCTTTGGTCTACGACATAGGGCCGCTGTTGGCATAACAGAGAAAACAGACGCATTGAGTATTGTAGTGAGCGAGGAGACCGGACAAATTTCCTATATTAAAAATGGGGCGTTTATCATGTACGAATCCATTCCAGAACTGGCCACAATGATAAAACAAGACTTAGTTTAAATGGAATGTAAGAACTGTAGCAATCAACTGCGGACGGATTATAGTTTTTGTCCGGACTGTGGAGCAAAGGTGATTCGAAATAGACTTACCGTAAAAAATTTGTGGTACGACGCTACTGAGCGTTTCTTTAATGTGGATAACACATTTCTCATCACATTTAAACATCTCTTTACAAAACCAGATGAAGTAATTGCTGGATACATTAATGGTGTTAGAAAAAAATATCTGAATCCCATTAGCTATTTTACAATTGCTATCACAATGGGAGGTTTGTTCGTTTATTTAATGAGTGAATTCTTTCCAGATGCCTTAAGCTATCAATTTCAAAATGTGGATGTTAACAACTTAAACGATTCTGAAAAGTTCGCGATTGATTTTCAAAAAAATTGAACAACTACCTATTCAAGTACCAAAGCTTTTTTTACATCCTTATGTTACCGTTCTTGTCATTGATATCCAGATTGGTCTTTATAAATAGGAAGCAATTTAATATATCCGAACATTTTGTAATTAATATCTATGCGTATTCCCAAATGTCCATAGTAATTAACGTTGTCTATATACTTATTCTATGGAGTCCTAAATTGGTGTATTATTCATCAATGATATCATTACCGATACAGATACTATATTTTACTTGGGTACTTAAAAAAATCTTCAAACTGAATATGACGCAGACTATTTTGAAACTGCTATTCTTTTTAGTGATATTAGGTGCCCTATTTGCTATAATAATTATCGGCGCTGGTATTTATATAGCTGTATTTACGGACACGTTTAAAGAAGTGGCTCCATAATTATTAAGCTACCTCCTCAGCCAGAAACTGAGCCTCGTAGAGATTACTGTAATATCCACCTTTTTTGAGTAGTTGTTTATGTGTGCCCATTTCAACAATCTTACCGGCATCCATTACGATAATTTTATCTGCCTTTTTAATAGTAGCCAGACGGTGGGCAATAACAATTGAAGTGCGTCCCTCCGTAATTTTTTCCGTGGCACGTTGTATGAGCTGTTCAGAGTACGTGTCTACACTAGATGTCGCCTCGTCCAATACTAAAATACTTGGATTACTTACATAGGCCCTTAAAAAAGCGATAAGCTGGCGTTGCCCACTGGACAACATACTACCCCGTTCTTTCACATTATATTCGTAACCTCCAGGAAGACTTGTGATAAACTCATCCACCCCTATGGCCTCGGCAGCCTTTTCAATATCGGCAATTGTGATAGAAGGTTCCTTAAGGGATATATTATTGGCGATAGTATCCGCAAACAGGAAAACATCCTGAAGTACTACTGCAATGTGAGTCCTTAGTGAAGCTAATTTATAATCCTTTATATCTATGCCATCTACGCTGATAGTCCCTGAATTAATTTCGTAGAACCTATTCAATAAATTGATTATGGTAGATTTTCCCGCTCCCGTTGCCCCAACTATGGCAATAGTCTCCCCAGCCTTGACCTCGAACGAAATACCGTGCAACACTTCTTCATCCTCAAGATATCCGAACCGTACATCTTTAAACACAATGTCCCCTCTAACTTCATGGTTTTCAACCGTACCGATATCCTCAATATTACTCTTCGTATCCAATATATTGAAAACCCTATTGGCCGCTACCATCCCCATCTGTAACGTATTAAATTTATCCGCAATCTGCCGTAGGGGTCTAAATAGTAAGTCGATTAACATAATAAACGCAAAAACGGTACCTGCGATATCATTGGAAATATTGGCCACGTTTTGAAGCCCCCCGTACCAGACTATCAAACCCACGGTTATGGACGAAACGATTTCAGCGATAGGAAAGAAAATAGAATTGTACCAAACTGTTTTTAACCAAGCCTTTTTATGTTTCTCGTTTATTTTTCGGAAGTTTTCGCTTTCAATTTTTTCTCGTGTAAAAAGTTGCACGATTTTCATTCCCGTTATACGTTCCTGAACAAAGGAATTTAAATTGGACACTTCCGCTCTTACTTCGGTAAAAGCCACTTTCATGGCCTTTTGAAATAATCTGGTCGCATATAATATGATTGGTAAAACCGTAAATACGATGAGGGCCAATTTCCAGTTAATAACTAACATCACAACCGCCGCGACCAACATTTTGAGTAAATCCGAAACAATAACGAAAAATCCCTGACTAAAAATCTCCCCAATGCGTTGCATATCCGCAACAGCCCTAGTTACTAAAACCCCCAAGGAGGAATTGTCGAAATACTTCATTCGAAATCCGAGCATCTTTCTAAAGAGTTCTATCCGAATATCCCTGATAACGGACTCCCCTAACCAGTTGGCGTAGTAGTTGAAACCCAGCTGACTTACTACCTGACCTATAAGCACGACCAGCATGGCTAATGTCAGGTACAGTAATCTTTGTGCATCGCGTCCCTTTATGGCATCATCGATAATTTCCCTAAGAATAACGGGGGTTAGGACAGCAAAACCTGAAAGCAAAATTGCGGCGATAGCAACGCCGTAGAAAGTAATTCGATAAGGTCTGGTATGAGCCATTAAACGCTTAAATAGTCGCGTGTCAAAAGCTTTACCGGAATCTTTATCCATTTTTTATAATCGTATTGGGATAGACAATAGATGTCAAATATAATCCTTTTGCGGGTACAGAAACTCCGGCTTTGGACCGATCTTTACTATTTATGATGGTATTAACATAGTCCGGTTCATACTTGCCAGACCCAACATCCACGAGCGTTCCCACTACGGCCCTGACCATATTTCTTAAAAATCGATCTGCGGTAATACGAAATATCAGTTTTTCAACATCGGTGAACCAAACAGCTTCCTTTATTGTACAGAAATAAGTATTGACATCTGTATTTGATTTGGAAAAGCACTCGAAGTCTTTTTTCCCAATTAGGAGTGATGCCCCTTGATTCATACGGGACAAATCAAGCTTTTTATAAATGTAATGAGAGACATCTTTATAAAATGGGTTTTTCTCAGTACAGATCCAATACTCATAAGTGCGTTGCGTAGCATCGAATCGCGCGTGTGCCTCGGGACCCACTTCAATTATATTTTGCACCGCAATGTCGTCTGGGAGAAAGGCATTAAGCCTTAAGACTAAAGCATAAGGGTTCATAATCGTTGCTACATCAAAGTGGGCATACATGATTTTAGCATGTACACCGGTATCCGTACGACCAGCACCCGTAGTATTTACTTCCTCCCGTACCAATTTAGAGAGAGCATCTTCTAATACTTCCTGAACCGTTATGGCGTTGGGTTGTTTTTGCCACCCATGATAAGCCTTACCAAAGTATGAAAATTGAATAAAATATCTCAAAAGGATATGCTAGTTTTGTACGCTGCCAAAGATATTAAAAGGATAGTTAAAAGTGGGGTTCCTAAGTTTTGGCAAACCTAACTCCTACCAGACCAAGCAGAACTTGAGATATGACAAAAATCCTCTTACTTTCAGATACCCATTCCTATATTGACGATACCATTTTGAAATATGCAAAAGAGGCCGATGAAATTTGGCATGCAGGAGATATTGGGACTTTAAACGTAACAGATACACTGGCAAAACTGAAGCCGGTCCGGGGGGTCCATGGGAACATAGATGACCATGTTATCCAAAAAGAGTTTCCGGAAAACAATAGATTTTTTTGCGAAGGTGTGGATGTTTGGATAACTCACATTGGCGGCTATCCACCAAAATACAATTCACGAACCCGAGATGAAATAAAGAGCAACCCTCCTAAGCTGTTCATTTGTGGTCACTCGCATATTCTAAAAGTGATGTGGGACAAGAAGCTAGGCATTTTACATATGAATCCTGGCGCCTGTGGCAAACACGGTTTTCATCAAGTTAGGACCATGCTGCGGTTTGTCATCAATGGTAGCGATATTAAAGATTTGGAGATAATTGAGCTAGGTAAACGTTAGACCAACACTACTGGACCTATCGCTAGAATCAAATGCTTTGGATTATATTCAAAAAAACCCGGGAACTACCCCGGGTTTCACGCACTAATACTACTAAGATGTTAGGTTTAACGTAAACGATCTACAGATTTTACAAGATCTTCATCCTTCTTTATGGCCCTATTGGCAAGGGCTAAAAAAACGATAGAAAATACAGGAATCAACATCCCAATACCCTTCTCAGAGACCGTGGTCTCTCCGGATAAATTTAGTGATCGGTAAACGAAAAATCCTAGTAAAAAAAGATTTAATATCATGTTCAGTCTATTCACCACAAACTGATTTTTTCTGTTTTTAAATAGAAAGATAGCCCATAAGGCCAATGCGCCCGAAACATAAAAAACAATGGATACCAAAATCTCGTTGTTGGCATAAATCTCAGTTCCCTGAGCGTCCGACCAAAGATTTACAAAGAATGGAAGTACGGCAGACAAGAGTGCCACAATAACCAAATATAGACTTTGTACTCTTTGAATCATATCAACTTCTCTATTAGATGCACAAAAATACTGGTCTTTTTAAAAAATATCCATCTAATATTGAAAATAATTTGTATTATTGCTTTGTTATACTTCATAACACTTACCATAAGGGATATCGATCCCGAAAAATACCCACTAAAGAATTTACTTCTTACAGTACAAATCACATATAATTTATTCTACATTTAATGTTTGAGATTACAGATTTAAAATCAAAAAAGCTACCTGAATTACAGGAAATCGCTAAGGGACTTAAAGTTCCAAAATTCAAAACTTTGAAGAAATTGGATTTGGTATATCAAATCCTAGACCTACAAGCCGCCAACCCGAAAGCAGCGGCAGCAATAGCACCAACCACGGAAACTCCAAGTAAACCAAAACCTAGGCCGAGGCCAAGGAAAGACACAAGCGGGAAAAAAGAGGAAACACAAACGGATAAAAAAACAGAGGCCTCAACAACGGAAGATAAGAAAACTTCAAAATCGGATAACCCCGAAAATAGAAAACCAAGACCGAGGCCAAAACCCACCAACAGCGGTCAAGCAAAAAAAGATTTTCAGAAAAATAATCCGCAGCATAAGGGCAATAGCAATGGAGGCAGCAACAAAAGTTCCCGTCCGCAAAAAAACAGTAATTACGACAAAAGTAATTTTGATAAGGACTTAAAGAACCGCTATAAGGAACCGGAATATGAATTTGATAGCATTATAGCTAGCGAAGGCGTTTTGGATATTATGCAAGACGGTTACGGATTTCTTCGTTCTTCCGATTACAATTACCTTTCCTCACCGGATGATATTTATGTTTCACAATCCCAGATTAGACTTTTTGGGTTAAAAACTGGAGATACGGTTTTAGGAAACGTAAGACCACCGAAGGAAGGAGAAAAATATTTCCCACTAATCAAGGTCAACAAGATTAACGGTATCGACCCTCAAATTGTAAGGGATAGGGTGTCATTTGAACATTTAACACCACTTTTTCCTCAAGAGAAGTTTAATCTTGCAGAAAGGCAAAGTACCATATCAACAAGAATTATCGATTTGTTTTCACCTATTGGTAAAGGACAGAGGGGTATGATCGTGTCTCAGCCAAAAACAGGTAAAACCATGCTTTTAAAGGATATAGCCAACGGAATTGCGGCAAATCATCCTGAAGTATATCAAATTATCCTCTTAATAGATGAACGCCCGGAGGAGGTAACAGATATGCAACGCAACGTGCGTGGCGAAGTGGTTGCTTCAACGTTTGACAAGGAAGCTACGGAACACGTAAGGGTAGCCAACATCGTATTGGAAAAAGCAAAACGCTTGGTAGAGTGCGGTCATGATGTCGTCATTTTATTGGATTCCATTACCAGATTGGCAAGAGCTTATAACACGGTACAACCGGCTTCAGGTAAAGTCTTGAGTGGTGGTGTAGATGCGAATGCCTTGCACAAACCAAAAAGGTTCTTTGGAGCGGCCCGTAATATTGAAGGTGGTGGGTCACTATCCATTATCGCCACAGCTTTGACTGAAACAGGCTCTAAAATGGACGAGGTTATTTTTGAGGAATTCAAGGGTACCGGCAACATGGAATTACAGTTGGACAGAAAAATTGCCAACAGAAGAATATTCCCGGCTATAGACTTAACTTCTTCAAGTACCAGACGCGACGACATGTTATTGGACGAAAGTACTTTACAGCGTATGTGGATCATGCGCAAGTATCTTGCCGACATGAATCCTGTGGAAGCCATGGAATTTATAGAGCAGCGATTTAAACAAACAAAAAACAACGAAGAGTTCTTGATGACCATGAACCAGTAGGAGTTCTTCAACACATGTATATAAATCCCGATTTGGAAAAATCGGGATTTTTTGTTTCTGGCAAGAATGAAATTCATCGAAAAAGTTCCACATAGAATTCTCACTGCCAGTAATTTAATATCTTTAAGCTATCTGAAGATTATTCCCCCAATCTTAAGTAGTATTTCTTAGACATGAACACTAATCTTAAAACGACCTAAAAATGAAAAAATCGGCAATCTTCTTTGGAAAAATCTTATCTGTGGGATTTGTAATAGGGCTATCTAGCTGCGGTGATAATAAATCTGTGCCACAGGAAAATGAAATTGAAGTAGTGCCTCCTGCACAAATTATACAAATTCCAGAAGCCAAAGAATCCTACGACACATATGAAAAAAGAAGGGTAACGCTGATTCAGAAATACGAGGACTCCATAAATAGAAGCCGAGAAAATTTAAAAGCCATCAACGAAAAGAATAGTAAGGCCTTCGATGTTGGGAGGTTCGTATACTATGACTATGAAACAATTAAACAGTATCTCGCCTATATAGAGCAAGAAGCTAAGAAAGCAAATGTAGAAATTTCCACGTTGAGATTTTATTTTTCAAACTATCCTGATGAAACATTCTTTCCGGGAACAAAAGATTCTATAAAGCACCCAAGACAGAATTCTATACTAATATCCCCTACGTATAATGACGGTAAACGTGATTTTCTTTTCTACATAGCTCAAGGCGCCGAAGGTGCCGAAGCGGTTCCATTAAACGATAGTTTCGGGGCCATTAAAGGTTATGGTATAAATGAAGATAAGCCGACAAAATCCTATGCTGCCATAATTCCAAATTTGAGTTCCTCAACAGTTTTACCTTCTAGTAGCCTCCAAGGTAGTACGAGTTTAACCTTGAATAGGGGCACTGGTGTTCCACCTCCAAAAGACCAATAATTAATTAGAAATAAGATAAATGTTAGAGCTAGTTCAAAATAATTATTTCTTTTTGCTCTACATTGCAGCTTTCATACTTTCAATAGTACGTTATAGGGTTTATTATGACACCGTATTAAAATACTTTCCAATACTGATCGCGTATACCTTACTATCTGAAATTTTAGGTTTTGCAATAAGAAATTTCGATGATATACAAATTGTTTACGAAGAGGACTATTATTATTATAATACACTAATTTTCAACATATTCGACTTTATTTTCTATTTGTATTTCTTATCGGTATACCATAAAGTTCTAGCCTCTGCAAACAGTAAAATGTTCGTTAAAGTAGGTGTGGTTTTATTCATCCTGGTGAGTATTTTGAATGTATTTCTGCAAAATATTTATGTTTCCCCACAGAACTATGCCATTTTAGTAGGTGCCTTATTTACCGTGGTTTCGGCTTTTCTTTACGTAATGGAACTACATAATAATGAAAGCATTCAGATTACTCGAAAATTATTGTTTTGGATAAGTATTGGAATTATCGTCTTTCATTTCTTCTACCCTATTACCATGTATATTGTAAGTTTTGAATATGATTTCTACACCACAATGGGTATAGGAAAATTTCATCTCTTTACCATTGCTCTATTATACGGTTGTTTTATTATTGGATTTATTAGAATGAAGAGATTTAAACCACATGAGATTTAAACTTAGCAGATAACTTATATTTATTGAAATAGGATTAGGACGCAGTATACGCGATTTCAGAAATGAGATTACTCGTTTAAAGGAAGATATATAATATACAAAAAAGGCCCTTTAACTAATGTTAAAAGGCCTTCCGTGTTCTATAATAAAAGTATTAAAGCGCAGCTATATGCTTTGCCAATTTACTTTTAAGGTTAGCAGCTTTATTATCGTGTATGATGTTTCGCTTTGCAAGGCGATCAATCATACTTACAACACTTGGAAACAACGCCTCGGCATCTTTCTTCTTCTCCTCACTACGTAACTTTTTAATAGCGTTACGCGTGGTTTTATGTTGATATCTGTTACGTAAACGAACAGCTTCGTTTCTTCTGATTCTTTTTAATGCCGACTTATGATTTGCCATTATTTTAATTTATTCTTTTTAGTTTCCTTTTGTAGCCCGTAGGGGAATCGAACCCCTGTTACCAGGATGAAAACCTGGCGTCCTAACCCCTAGACGAACGGGCCATCTAGTAGCTAAGAGTATTTTTTTTAATTCTATACTCTTAAACTCAATTTGTAGTCCGTAGGGGAATCGAACCCCTGTTACCAGGATGAAAACCTGGCGTCCTAACCCCTAGACGAACGGACCATTACTTTGCGTAATTGCGGATGCAAAAATACAATTATTTTTTACTATCGCAACCCCTGTATATTATTTTTTACAATCTTTTAGTACGCCTTTGCAAATAGGACTCTATTTTTAGATGGTTTACCCGTTACCATGCACTCTCCCTGCTCAGGGGTCACATCAATTGGAATACATCTTATGGTCGCTTTTGTCTCTATTTTTATTCGATCTTCAGTCTCAGGTGTACCATCCCAGTGCGCCGAAAAGAAACCACCTTTGGTTTCCAATAGCTCCTTGAATTCATCATAGGAATCAACCAGGGTTATGTGCTCCGCCCTGTGCTTTAATGCCTTATTGTAAATGTTTTGTTGAATATCCTCCAGTAAGAATTCAATTTTGGAAACTACCTCGTCTGCGGCAACCGTTTCTTTTTCCAAGGTATCCCTTCTTGCCACCTCGTAAGTTCCATTTTCCAAATCCCGTTGACCTATGGCAATTCTCACCGGAACACCTTTTAACTCATATTCGTTGAATTTGAATCCGGGTTTATGGGTATCCCTATTGTCATATTTTACTGAAATTCCCTTAGCCCTCAACTCTTTTATCAACGGATTAATTTTCTCAGTTATAATATCCAACTGTTCCAATCCGCGATATATGGGAACAATAACCACTTGAATAGGTGCCAGCTTTGGAGGAAGGACCAATCCGTTATCATCACTATGAGTCATAACCAAAGCGCCCATTAATCGTGTGGAAACACCCCAAGAAGTAGCCCAAACATATTCCTGTTTGCCTTCTTTCGTGGCGAATTTTACATCAAAAGCTTTGGCGAAATTTTGTCCTAAAAAATGGGATGTTCCAGCTTGCAAAGCCTTACCATCTTGCATTAATGCTTCAATACAATAGGTCTCAATGGCTCCTGCAAAGCGTTCACTAGCGGTCTTCACACCTTTTATTACCGGCATGGCCATATGGTTTTCGGCAAAATCGGCATAAACGTTCATCATCTGTTCGGCTTCTTCAATAGCCTCTTGTTCAGTGGCATGGGCCGTATGGCCTTCTTGCCATAAAAATTCAGCGGTTCTAAGAAAGAGTCGCGTGCGCATTTCCCATCTAACGACGTTTGCCCATTGATTAATTAACAATGGTAAATCTCGATAGGATTGAATCCATTTCCGATACGTATCCCAAATTATGGTTTCAGAAGTAGGCCTTACAATTAGTTCTTCCTCCAATTTTGCATCTGGGTCTACAATGATCCCACTTCCATCTTCGGCATTTTTGAGCCTGTAGTGGGTTACAACGGCGCATTCTTTCGCAAATCCTTCCACATGACTGGCTTCTTTGCTCAAATAAGATTTAGGAATGAAAAGAGGAAAATAGGCGTTCTCATGGCCAGTTTCCTTGAACATTTTATCCAAACCGGCCTGCATCTTTTCCCAGATGGCGAAACCGTAGGGTTTTATGACCATACACCCCCGTACACCTGAATTTTCGGCCAAATCTGCCTTAACAACAAGTTCATTGTACCATTTAGAATAATCCTCGCTTCTCTTCGTTAAATTTTTACCCATTGTAAGTAGTTTGGCACAAAACTTGTGACTATTGCAGTAAAATAATTCGGTAAAACTAGTTATTTTTAATATGTTCAACAATTAATTTTGACACCATGATAAATACATTACCCCTCAATAAATTACGCAATGCCATAACAATGGCTATTCTACCTCTTTTTGTTATATCATGTGGTTCATACCAACAAGCGTCATATTATGACAATGATGGTATTTATTCTGATGGTAGCACACGAACTGTTGAACGTCAACCTCAGCAAATGAATCGCAATCAACAACCGCAGGATACCGATACCTATTCCGATTATTTTGGACAAAAGGCCAATCAATATGACGAAATATTGGAGAGTGAAATATTCACCGATGTTGATGGCTATTCCAGTAATGTGGTAAATGACAGCATAAACCCAAATCAGTTAACGGATTATTATGACAATTCTAACGATTATCAAGGCTTTGGTGGTTGGGGAGATAATGCTACGAACGTTAGCATTAATATTTATGATAATGGTTGGAATAATTGGGGAGCCTTTGGCTGGGCCAATCCTTACTGGGGCTGGAACGACCCTTGGTTATGGGGAGGCGGCTTTGGTTGGGGTGGATACGGCTGGGGCTGGAACAATCCTTGGAGATGGAACCGTTGGGGCTGGGGAGGCTATGGTGGCTTTGGCTGGGGCGGAGGCTTCGGTTGGGGTTGGAACAATTGGGGCTGGGGAGGCTATGGCTTAGGATGGAATAACTGGGGATACGGCTATAACCGAGGTTTTAATAACCGCTTTAACAGAAACAGATTTGCTTATACAAACGGAAGGCGTGGATATTACAATAGGAATACGGTGAACAACAGTGGAATTGCAACTTCATTGAGGGGAAGGTCTAATGTAAATACTAGGGGGACAAATCCCAGGTATAGAAGTACGACAGCTAGATCTAATTCCAGAAACTACTCGGCTACTAGAAGCTCTAGAAATTATCAAGGTGCGGCCAGAAGAACCGTTGGGGTGGACCAAAATAGAGCATACAGGACAAGCAGAAGTACTAGGGCCGTTCCAAGATACAATGGTTCATCCAGAAGCAGCACTTATCGTTCTAGTGCCGCAAACAGCGGATACCGCACAGGAGTCTCCTCCAGGGCCAGAACTGCAACCCCGAGAACTTCGGCCTACCGTAATTATGGAAACAGCTCAAGAAGTAGCGGCTATAGTTCAGGTAGAAGCAGTGGTTATAGCTCCGGTAGAAGTAGTGGCTCTAGAAGTGGTGGCTACAGCTCGGGAAGAAGCAGTAGTTCCAGAAGTTCCGGAAGTTACCGTAGCTCGGGTAGCAGCTCAAGAAGTTCTGGAAGCTATAGAAGCTCAGGTTCATCGGGAGGCTCAAGATCAAGCGGAAGGTCATCCGGCGGTAGAAGTGGTGGGAGACGGCAGTAACTTAATCACGATTTTTCAAAAACTTTAAAAAATTTACAATGAAAAGTTATATCACTTTCATAGGATTATTATTGTGTGCAATCGGTAGTAGTCAGAATATAAGCGATGCTCTTAGGTATAGTAATGAGAATCTACAAGGTACCGCTCGATTTCAAGCTATGGGCGGGGCTTTTGGAGCCTTGGGCGGAGATTTATCAGCCTTAAATATTAACCCAGCGGGATCAGCTGTTTTTAACAACAGTTTATTTACTTTGTCCGGCACGAGTTATGACAGGGATAATGACGCAACTTATTTTGGGAGGAGAAATAATACCGTATTTAACGATGTAAGCCTTAACCAAATTGGAGGCGTGTTCGTTTTCAATTCGACCAATGATAATTCTGACTGGAAGAAATTTTCTTTGGCCATTAATTATGACTTGGTAAATAATTTTGAAAATGAGTTTTTTGCTTCTGGAAATAGTAATCAGGGTATAGATAACTACTTTTTGGATTTTGCCCAAGGGGTTCCCTTTGGCTCCATTTTGATCCAACAAGATGAGTTTATAGAAGATGCTTACTTAGATATTGGAGCCAGTCAAGGATTTGGAGACCAACAAGCGTTTTTAGGCTACTATGGAGGCCTAATAGACCCTGTGGACATGGAAGATGCCAATACGGATTATGTAAGTAATGCAAGTTACAGCACCGTTAACCAGGAGTTTTTAAGGAGAACAGCGGGATACAACAGTAAGTTTACTGTTAATATGGCTTCCCAGTACAAAGAGAATCTCTATCTAGGGGCATCACTGAACTTTCACAGTGTGCTTTATGATCGATATGATGAACTTACGGAAAGTGGTTATGCCCCGGGTTCCGAAATACAAAATACAACCTTTGATAGTTTTCTGCGTTCGGAAGGAAATGGTTTCTCCTTTAGCTTAGGTGCGATTGCAAAACTAAATGAGTATGTGCGCTTGGGAGGAAGTTATCAATCCCCGACATGGTATCGTTTAACGGACGATTTTTCACAAAGAATTAATTCGGATTTAGCCGATGAGGACATCGATTTCATCAATTTTAATATCATAAACCTCTTTGATACCTATACTATAAAGACACCAAGTAAGTTAACAGGTAGTTTAGCTGTTGTCTTTGGTAAAAATGGTTTATTGAGTTTTGACTATGGATATCAAGATATGTCGCAATCAGAATTGAGACCGGCTAACGATTCGAGCTTTCAAATAGTTAATGATCAAATATCCAATGAACTTAGTGCAGTCTCCACATTTAGACTTGGAGGAGAGTATAGAATTAGACAATTTAGCTTAAGGGGAGGATATCGTTTTGAGCAAAGTCCTTATGCGAACGGTAACACCATTGGAGATCTTAATGGTATCTCTACAGGTCTAGGTTACAATTTTGGGGGTAGTAGACTAGATTTATCCCTTAACCGTACCGAACAAGATGTAAGCGAACGCTTGTTCGATACAGGGGTTACCACCCCTGCAATGGTCAACAGAATTTATACCAATGCAACATTAAGTTATACCCTTAACTTCTAAAGATTATTGCTTTAATAAATAAAAAGCCCCACTTTTCAATGGGGCTTTTTTTATCTCTTTAGTGCAAAATGCGTTTTTCGGGTTTTTGCCACAAGTACTCCAACATCGTCCTCTTCATACTCAAACCGGAACCAGTAGTCCGTAGAAGGCATTTGTCTGCCATTGAACGTTCCGTCCCATCCTCCAGCGGCACCGAGTTGTTTGAGCAATTTACCATAGCGGTCAAAAACAAAAACTATGGGATTGGTCAAGGTCTCAATACCCCTTACGTTCCAAGAATCATTAATACCATCCGCATTAGGCGTAAAAAACTTAGGGTATGCCACGACCAAAAATTCAATAGGTTCAGTGGTCCCGCATCCATTTTTATCGTTGATAATCACGGTGTTTATGCCTGGCGGAATATTTGTGAATATAGGATCATCTTGAAATGCACCTCCATTAATGGCATATTCATAATCACCATCACCCAGAACATTAAACTGTACATCATTTTGATCCGGGTCTATGGACAGATTGGTATCTAGAATCTCTACTGGATTTGCTGGGTCTAATACTGGAATTCCAAAAAAAGTTATTAAGATTCCACCATCATCAGCAACCGTTGGTGGCGTTCCGGATATTGTTGTTATCGTAGCGAAATAACGACCGGAATTGGGACTTGATACAACAAGCTCGGCTCCAAAAGGTCCTGTCCCTGCCAACGTAGCGTCTACCGTACCATCATCCTCGTAATCTACGGTCCATTCAACATTTGCAATATCAGATCCCGCCGGTGAGTTTAATGCGCTTAATGTGATATCGGGATCTCCTTCACAGGCAATGATATCCAATCCTAAAAACTCATCTCTTAAGGTACAATCCAATGCAGTATTCTGATCGTCTTGAACCGAATTTCCTGTAAATGTCAGCATATATGGCTCAGGGTCTCCATCGAAATTCGTGTTGAAATTATTGATAAGAATATAATAGATTTCTCCAGGTTGTACATCTAGCCATTCATCATAGGTATTTTGACTACCTACCAAAAAAGGAGCTCCCACTTGACCGTTCTCTGGATTAACCCCAATACCCGTAAATCTCGTATTGTTCACTTCATAATTACAACGGATAGGTTCAGAACTGCCATCCCCAATTATTGTACAAAAATTCTGCCCACTCATTTGATCATATGGACCGTAAACAGCAAAATCCCACTCCGCAGTCGGGGTTCCCATTCCACCGTTGGTTGGCAAGGCTTCAATATCAAAACCAACTTGGCCTCCGGTCCCGGCCCTAAACACGTACCATGAGGTATTGTTCTCAATGTTGGCAGAACTTACACTACCCTTTTCCAAGCAACCAGATTGGCGAACCACTTCCGGGTCAAAATCATCGATATCTCCTCCACCGTCAGCGAGACCCATAATGGGCATATCCGCACAAACAGGAATAGCTGTTCTACAATCTGGAGAATTTTGGGCCTTGCTTTCCCATGTAAAAAGGAACAAGCAACAAAAGAAACAAAGCAATACGCGCATAAGTGTGGGGCTATTTTGGTATACTTTAACGTATATAATAACTTACTTCACGTAATTTTAGTATTGTTCACCGAAGTTTTATGCAGTTAATCGATGAAATGCACCCTCCTCACCAAAGCTTACCGCTTCAGGCTAAAATGATTGTTGATATATTTGGCCGTTGAAGTTTGACCTTGAGTATCCGTGTAGGTGAGCTTAAACCAATAATCGGATGCAGGAAGCAACCTCCCATTAAAAGTGCCGTCCCATCCGTGCATGTTTTCATCCATTTGCACAATCAATTTTCCAAAACGGTCATGGATGGAAACAACAGGCTCCTCTAAAGTTGATAACCCCTCTACACGCCATAAGTCATTGATTCCATCGCCATTGGGTGAAAAGAATTTTGGAAAACCTACAACAACTATTTCCTCAGAGTCGGAACCGCAACCGTTAATATCTATTACGGTTACCGTATGGACGCCAGGAATAACATTTCTAAACATGGAAGATTCCTGGGGGGTATCCGTATCCAATTGGTATTGAAAACCCCCTTCTTCCTCAACTGTAATTGTAACCATATTTGTATCATCCAAATAGGCTATATCAACATCACTTATTATTGGTGGTCTAGAAAAAATCACGGTAACACTCCTAACGCTCATACAACTTACCGATCCCTGACCATTTGTTGCGGTTAAGGTATAAGTACCTTCTTGGTTTACGCTAATCTGTGATGAATTTTGCCCAGAATCCCAGGAATAATTGTACCCTGGTTCCGGAATAACTTGCCCAATGATAGCTATTGGCGAATCTTCACAAATATAAACCGAGGTTGGAAAATCTAATTGCGGTACTCCTATACCATTAATTTCAAAGGCTTGCGAAACATCAAAACAACTGGTATTTTCAATGGAAGTAGTCCTTACATAAAGTGTTTGAGACATCATGGTAGGTTCAAATATCATCGGCAAAGCATTGGCTCCTTCTACTGCTTCGATCATTGTACTATGGTAACTTACCCTAAATTCATTTGGACTTTGCATACCTAATGCCTCTACGGTTTTCGCTGAAAGGTCTACTAAGGTCCCATCCAAACAAACCAATTCATCACTCAACTCATTCGTCGTAGGTGATGGAGAAAACGCGACTTGAACTTCGCTGATAATATTATTGCCCGAAGGAACTACCACATGAACCCGGTACATTGCGGATACCGCTACGGATAATGTTGGTCCGTTCTCCGCAGGAATCTGCTGATAACCAGTTCCTAGGCTTAGATACCATTCATAAGAAATAGCATTAATTGTAGTTGCGTCTAACACCACGTTATCGCTATCACATGCGGCAATGGGCGGGCCCAGAAGGTTGTTGATAATGGAACAGTCCAAGGCCGTATTTGGAAACTCGACAAAAATGTTTCCTGAAAATTGAATGGAAAAGCCGGAATTTACATTGCTAAAATTATTGATGAAGAGAAAATAATCCTCACCTGCTTCTACTTGTAGCCAATCGTCATATTGAAAGTTGTCCACACCTTTTGGGTCTTCACCGACCCCTGTGAAAGTATTATCGTCTGAATTATCAAAATAGTTACATCTAACGGGCTCTCCAAGATTGTTGCAATCATTAGTTCTATATAATGCAAAGTCCCAATCCTCTGAAACATCAAAACCTATATTGAAGCCCAGTTGACCACTTTCCCCAGTTCTAAACCGATACCATGCAGAATTAGATTCTATAGTTCCTGTTGCCTGGGCAATACAACCAGATACTGAGGAGCCATTAAAATCGTCAATACCATATCCGTTCGTACCTCCGTTTACCGGTGTATTATTGCAAATGGGCACGGCACTCGCACAATCAGGTGAAACCTGACCGAACGTAGCTAACGTTCCGAGAAGGAAATTGAAAATAAGGACGATATAAAATCGTTTCATAATCCTTTCAGATTTGGAAAGTTAAAAATACTTGGGATGCCCACTTAACACTAATTTATGTTGTGTAATGCCCTTATAATGGTATAAAGTGGCATATAATGTATATCTTTGAGGCTTGTAAAAGTCTTATTTAGATGAAAATTGAGAGTAGATTGAAAGACCATTTGGATGAGTTAGAAAACGATCATATTTCTGCTTCGGAGGAGACTCCTTTGCGCAAGGATGCGTTTGTATTGGGTGATGATGAAAAAATCGATAGAATAAAGGACAGTGTCCGGGAAATAATGTTGACACTTGGTCTGGATTTAGAGGACGATAGTTTAAAGGGAACTCCCAATAGGGTCGCTAAAATGTTCGTTAACGAAATTTTTGGCGGACTTCATCCTGATAAAAAACCAAATTCTTCCACGTTCAGCAATAAGTACAAATACGGAGAAATGCTTGTGGAAAAAAATATAACGCTCTATTCCACATGCGAACATCATCTACTGCCCATTGTTGGTAAGGCCCATGTGGCTTACATATCCAGTGGCAGCGTAGTCGGCCTCTCAAAAATGAACCGTATCGTAGATTATTTCGCTAAAAGACCGCAGGTACAAGAAAGACTGAATATCCAAATCGTGAGAGAGTTACAGAAAGTATTGAAAACAGAGGATGTCGCATGTGTTATAGATGCCAAACACCTTTGCGTTAATTCAAGGGGGATACGGGATATAGATAGTAGCACGGTAACTGCAGAATACGGAGGAAAATTTAAAGAAGAGACCGTGCGTAGAGAATTCTTGGACTACCTTAATCTGGATACCAATTTTTAATTTTTTTGACCTCCATGCCATTGTACGAAGAGCACGTTATTAAGGTACACAATTCACTTACAGGAAAGAAAGAGGTATTTAAGCCTATCAATGAAGGCCATATAGGAATGTACGTCTGTGGCCCAACGGTCTACAGTAACGTACATTTAGGAAACTGCCGTACTTTTATGTCCTTCGACATGATTTTTAGATATTTCCGACACTTAGGGTACAAAGTGCGCTACGTTAGAAATATTACTGATGCCGGACACTTAGTTGATGATTCGGAGGACGGCGAGGACAAAATTGCCAAAAAAGCAAGGTTGGAACAACTGGAACCAATGGAGGTAGTACAGCGTTACACGGTCGATTTTCATAATATTCTAGAAAAGTTCAACTTTTTATCCCCAAGTATTGAACCTACTGCAACGGGGCACATCATTGAGCAGATTGAAATCATCAAGGACATCCTTTCAAAAGGATATGCGTACGAGATAAATGGCTCCGTTTATTTTGATGTGGTAAAATTCAACCAGACCCACGAGTATGGTAAGTTAAGCGGTAGAAAATTGGAGGATATGATTGCCAATACTAGGGAACTTGCCGCCCAAGATGAGAAAAAAAGTCCGCAAGATTTTGCACTTTGGAAAAAGGCGGAACCACAACACATCATGCGCTGGCCTTCCCCTTGGGGAGATGGATTCCCAGGTTGGCATTTAGAATGTACGGCCATGAGTACCAAATATTTAGGAGAGTCCTTTGATATTCATGGTGGTGGAATGGACTTGAAGTTTCCCCATCACGAATGCGAAATTGCGCAGGCAGAGGCCAGTAACGGTAAATCTCCTGTGAACTATTGGTTACATGCGAACATGCTTACGTTGAACGGTAAAAAAATGGCAAAATCCACTGGGAATAGTATTCTTCCTGGAGAAATATTTTCTGGTGAAAATGCTATTTTGAGTAAGCCTTTCTCCCCATCCATGGTCAGATTTTTTATGATGCAAGCACATTATACCAGTATCTTGGATATTAGCGATGATGCACTTTTGGCTTCAGAAAAAGGTTTCAACAAACTCATGGAAGCCATTAATAGCATTGACAGTTTAGCAACGGGAAAAAGTACCCATTTTGATGTAGAAAAATGGCGACAGTCCTGTTATGGTGCGATGAACGACGATTTCAATACGCCCATACTTATCGCACAACTTTTTGATGCCGTAAAACATATCAATCTTATAAAGGAAGGGAAAGTAACGATTACGGAATCCGATAAGGATTTACTCAAGGAAACCTTCCATAGTTTCGTATTTGAAGTTTTGGGCCTACAAAGCACGAGCAGCTCGGACGAGCATACCGAAAAGCTTAGTAAAGTTGTAGAATTATTGATTCAGATGCGAAAAGAAGCTAGAGAGAACAAAGATTTCGCAACTTCGGATAGTATACGTGACCAATTGTTAGCCTTGGGAATTCAATTAAAGGATAGTAAGGAAGGAACTACATTTTCTATAAATTAGGGCCAGTTTCCTGGAAATTTGGGGAATTTAAATTAGATTGGCATAAATGAAAAAAATCCTCATAGCCCCTTTTGTTCTTTTGGTTCGCTTTTATCAATTAGTGATTTCTCCCTATACACCAGCAACCTGCCGCTACTCCCCTACCTGCTCACAATACACGTTAGAAGCACTACAAAAACACGGTCTTATTAAAGGCGGCTGGCTCGCGATCAAACGGATTTTCAGTTGTACTCCTTGGGGTGGTAAGGGTTACGACCCTGTACCCTAGACCTTATCAGCATTAAGTTCTGTTCAACCATATTTATAATATTAGGTCTATTATTTAAAACCGTAGCGGTCTAGCTAGTATTTTTTATCTTAGCCCTTTCAAAAAACAACATATGCACTTCTTAGGTATTATATGGAATCCAAATGAAACATTGTTCAACATTGGATTTGTTCAAATCAAATATTACAATCTTCTTTGGATCATTGCATTTGCCTTAGGCTGGTACCTAATGAAACGAATTTTCGTCAATGAAAAAAAGTCTGTAGACCAACTAGATTCTTTATTCATTCACACCGTATTGGGGACCATGTTAGGTGCAAGGTTAGGCCATGTGATTTTTTATGACTGGGCTTATTACAAAAATCATCTGCTCGAAATTCTGCTTCCTATTCGCGAAAGTGATACCGGCAGTTTACTTTTCGGGTTAATAGATGGGTATGAATTTACGGGATTTACTGGTCTGGCCAGTCATGGTGCAATAATTGGTATTATTATCTCAACCTATCTTTATACCAGAAAACATCCAGGGTTCAGTTTGCTTTGGATTTTCGACAGGATGACCATTCCATTTGCTATTGGGGCTTTTTGTGTGAGATTGGGTAATTTTTTCAATTCGGAGATAAACGGAAAGGAAGTAGATGATTCCTTTATATTTGCCACGAAATTCATACGAGATTCGGACGATTTACATCCTTCTAGGGCACTAGGTATCACGAAAGAAAAAACCGTAAATGCAGCTTATGATGCCATTGAGAACAATCCGGAATTCTCTCAATACCTTGCCGAGATACCTTACAGACACCCTGCACAGCTATACGAAGGTGTAGGCTATATTTTCATATTCATTCTGTTATACTATTTGTACTGGAAAACCGATAAAAAGAATAAATTAGGGTACTTATTTGGACTGTTCTTGGTGCTTTTGTGGACCATACGTTTCTTTGTAGAATTTGTGAAAAAGAGTCAAGGTGGGTTTGAAGAATCACTTGGACTTCTATCTACGGGACAGTGGTTGAGTATTCCTTTTATATTGATAGGTTTTTATTTAATGTTCAAACCTGCTAAAACTACTTGAGCCATTTATAGGTATGAAGTTCATCGGAAAAATATTATGTGTTCCTTTACTTTTAGTTTCAATAGCGTCATGTAAAGAAGATGCAAAAAAAACGATAAAGACCCAAGAAGTCACTTTTACCAAGGAGGGCGATTTAGAAATTCTTGAAAACAGCTCAGATTCATTACTGGTTCGTCTGAATATAGAAATTGCCGAATCCGATTATGAAACCCAGACCGGTTTGATGTACCGAAAGGGAATGGAGGATAATCAAGGGATGTTATTTATTTTTCCTGATGAGGCTATGCATTCTTTCTATATGAAGAATACCCAATTTCCTTTGGACCTCATTTTTATAAAAGCAGATTCCACCATAGGCAGTATTCAGGAAAATGCGAAGCCTTATGATGAGCAGGGACTATCTTCAAAAGTGCCGGTTCAATTCGTTCTTGAAGTCAACGCAGGTCTATCCGAAAAATGGAATTTGGGAATTGGAGATAAAGTTGCTATTCACAGAAACTAGCCATGAAGTATTTACTGGAGGGAGAACAATCAAAAAGACTTTCTTTTAGAAAAGTAAAATCTTCCGATTACGCCCAGTGGCTTCCCTTTCACGAAGAACCGCTAAGCCGTCAATATTGGTCTGGTCTGCCAGAAAACCCTAAAGTTGCTTGTGACGTTCAATTTAAGGCGATATTCAAACGCTATAGGGAAGGTTTAGGTGGCATGAATGCTTTGATTCTCAAATCAGAAAACAGTCTGGTTGGTCTATGTGGGCTCCTCGTACAGGAAGTAGATGGTCAACAAGAATTGGAGATAGGATATTCAATACTTCCTGAAGCCTGGGGGAATGGGTTAGCTACCGAAGCAGCCCAAAAATGTAAAGAAGTGGCCTTTGAGAACAAATGGTCTCCTTCCCTTATTTCCATAATTCATGTTGACAATGTTCCCTCCCAAAGAGTAGCACTTAAAAACGGTATGCAGCTTGATAAAACCACCACCTATAAAGACAATCCTGTCCATATATTTAGATGTTATGCCTAAAAAATTGAATCACTGGGGCATATTTGTTGATAACGACTCCGATAAAGTTGCTTTAATCCACGCTATTCAATATCCGGGTACCAAGTCACCTTTTAAGGATTTTAAATCTAAAGAAGGAAAGGTTTTTTCTCCCTTGACCCTACAAAAATTTGTAGATGAGGAAGAACGACATAATAGAAAAATAATTGAAGGTTACCATCAGCCTTTGAAGACCATGTCCAGTGGAGAACAAAAAAAAGCATTACTATTTCACATTCTTAAATCCCAACCGGATTATATAATCTTGGATAATCCTTTCGATAATCTGGATAGCGATTTTCAAGAGCAGTTAAAGCAACTACTTATTTCCCATGCAGAAACTATTACCCTCATTCAGCTTTGCAGCAGAAAAGTGGATATTTTACCTTTCGTAAACAGTTACGGAATTTTTACAAAAAACGGTCTTAGTATTGTTAACGACTCCAAAATCATTACTGATCAAATAGAAGAAACATTCAGGGGAAAAATACCTGAAGCATTGGAATCAATTGAGATATCCCTGGAGACCTTAGTACACTTCAAATCTGTTTATGTTTCTTATGGGGAGAGAAAAATTCTCGACAACATTAATTGGAAAATCAAAAAAGGAGAATTCTGGCAGTTATTAGGACCAAACGGTAGCGGGAAAACTACGCTATTATCCATGATAACTGGTGATAATCCAAAGGCCTATGGACAGGAAATCTATTTATTCGGACGCAAAAAAGGAACAGGTGAAAGTGTTTGGGACATTAAACAAAAATTAGGTTATTATTCCCCGGCAATGACAGATAAATTTGCAGGTAGACACACCGTTGAACATATGTTAATTTCTGGCTTAACGGACTCCATTGGCCTATACCAACGCCCAACAGAAACACAAAAGAGATACATCAAAAAATGGTTAGTACTCCTGAACTTTTGGGAAATTAAGGATGTACATTTTAAGGACCTTTCACTTGGAAAACAACGATTGGTGATGACTGCAAGAGCTATGGTTAAGCATCCGTCTTTGCTTATTTTAGATGAGCCCACCGCTGGGATGGATGACCGTTCTGCTCAACTATTGGTAGCTTTGGTGAACAAAATTGCCAAGGAAACTAAAACCGCTATTGTTTTTGTATCACACAGAACCGAACCTGGCCTGCATCCAAAAAAAACATTCCAGTTACAAATGACTAAAGAAGGCTCTGTAGGAATAGTTCGTAACCTTTAGGTCAAAAAAAATCGCTACCCCGTAAGGAATAGCGATTTTAAATTCTTTAGAATATTCGTATTATTTATTTCCCGAAGATATCTTTTTGCTTAACGCATCGTACATGATTGGTGTTGCTATGAATACAGAGGAATAGGTACCTACGATTACACCCACAATCATTGCAAACATGAAGCCTCTTAAGGATTCACCCCCAAATGTAAATATGGCCAATAACACTACTAAAGTCGTTAGCGAAGTATTTAAAGTTCTTCCTAAGGTACTATTGATGGCAGAGTTCACATTTTCACCCCCTTTCCAGCCTCGTTCTGCGATAATCTCACGAATACGGTCAAAAACTACCACAGTATCGTTCAAGGAGTATCCGATAACGGTTAGAATCGCAGCAATGAACGCCTGATCTATTTCCATATTGAAAGGCATTACCTTACCAAGAATAGAGAAAACCCCAAGCACGATTAAAACATCATGGAAAACCGCCGCAACTGCTCCCAAAGAGAATTGCCATCTACGGAATCGCAGTAAGATATATAAGAAAACCACTGCCAAGGAGCCTAAAATGGCCAAGAATGCATTATTCTTTATGTCATCCGCTATAGTTGGTCCTACTTTTACCGATTGTAAGATACCGATAGACTTCCCGTCGCTGCCAACACTAAAATCTTCTTTACTTATGCCATCTGGCAAATATTTTTGTAAAGAAGTATACAACTTATCCTGTATTTCCACATCTACCTCAATACCCTCAACATCAACTTTGTAAGGCGTTGTGATTTTTATTTGGTTGGATTCCCCATAGGTCTTTACATTAGTGCCACTACCAAAAACGGTATTTAATTCGGACGCAATCTCGGAAGGATTTACTTGTTGCTCAAAACGGACTGTATAGGAGCGCCCACCAACAAAATCAACCCCTTGCTGCAGTCCTGGTCCAAAGAATAAAGAAAATAATCCTATGGCCACTAAAATTCCGGAAACAACATAAGCAATCTTCCTTTTAATCAAGAAATTGATATTCAAATTCTTGAAAAGACCTTTGGTGATGCTTGTAGAAAAATCCAAACTCCTACCTTTTCCACTGATGTACCAGTCCACTAACAATCTTGTAATGAAGATAGCGGTAAACAGAGATGTAAGAATACCTATTAATAAGGTAGTCGCAAAACCTTTTATGGGTCCGGAACCGAAGACGAAAAGAATAAGCGCCGTCAAACCTGTTGTTATATTGGCATCCAAAATGGATGAAAGTGCATTTCCAAAACCATCGGATACCGCCTGACCTTTTCCTTTGCCTTTCGCCAATTCTTCCTTGATACGCTCAAAAATAAGAACGTTCGCATCCACGGACATACCAATTGTCAATACGATACCCGCAATACCGGGTAATGTCAAAACCGCGTTCAAACTGGTTAATACCCCAAAAATTAAAAGGATGTTCAACAACAACGCGATATCAGCAAAAGCACCCGCTTTTCCATAGTAAAAAACCATCCATAGCAACACAATTGCCATAGCAATCAAGAACGACATAAAACCACTATCAATAGCTTCCTGTCCCAAAGACGGACCAACTATTTCCGATTGTATAATTTCCGCTGAAGCCGGTAGTTTGCCAGCACGTAGAACATTTGAGATATCCTTAGTTTCGTTTACCGTAAAGTTTCCGGTAATTTCTGAACGTCCACCAGAAATAGGACCCGACGAAACCCCAGGAGCCGTATATACTTTGTTGTCCAAAACAATAGCAATACCCGTTTGGTTAGTATAAGCATCACCAGTTAGCTTTTCCCATTCCTTAGCACCCTTGGTGTTCATGGTCATGGAAACTGCTGGTTTACTAAACTGGTCAAAATCTGCTCTGGCATCACTTACGACATCACCACTGATTCTTGGTGTGCCCTCCCTATTTGATTTTAATGCGTACAAGTCTATTACCTCTACCTCTTCCGATGATGGTCGTTCCCAAACAAACTTTGTAAATTGGATATCTGCTGGTAATAGCCTTCTAATTTCTGGCATCCTTAAATAAGAACCAATGGTAGCCGTATCCTTAATGGCTGCCCTAAACATGGCGTTCGTACCTGGATTTGCTGGTATCAATAATTCATACAAAGGGTTTACCTGACTTGCCAAATCCAACGAATCCGCAGAAACGTCCGATAACAAGGAGTCCAGTTCAGATTCTTCCTTAACCTGCTCTGGCTGTTCAACCTCAACAATTTCCTTCAACTTTTCATTCGCCTGAATCAGAAATGTGCTAAAGCTAGGATTGCTTTGCTTGTAAGTTTCCCAAAACTCCAACTGTGCCGTACTGGATAAAAGGTCCTGTGCTCGGGCTATGTCCCTCGCACCCGGCAATTCCACCAGAATACGTCCTGAATTTCCTTCTCTCTGAATATTGGGTTGTGTTACTCCAAAACCATCGATACGCTCACGAAGCACTTCAAAAGCAGAAACAATCGACTCATCGATTTTTCTTCTAATGATTGGTTTTACCTCATCATCGGACATTTGGAAGTTTACCTCATCGCTCAGACCTTTGTTCGCAAAAATATCCGGCGATGCTAATTTGGTTTCCCCCTTAATATTATCAAACGCCTCAAAAAAGAGCTCTATATAAGTATCATCACTATTCTTACTGGCCGCATCCGCATCCGCCAAGGCTTTATTGAATACCGGATTTTTGGTATTATTGGCAAGTCCTTTTAATATATCCTTTACGGAAATTTGCAGGGTTACATTAATACCACCTTTTAAATCCAGACCTTTGTTAAGCTCTTTCTTTTTAGCCTCGTCATAGTTCGTGTATCCCAAGATTGGATTGCTCCCAATGGAATCTAAATAATTCGCTTCTAACGCCTCCCTTTTAGAGACATAATCCTCTTCAGCTTCCGAAATACGACTCGCAGCAAATACTTCTGCTTCCTTTTCTACTTTACTTGTGATAAAAGTATAGGATAGCTGGTAGATACTGACTAGCCCGAATAATAAGGCGAAAAGCTTTATAAGTCCTTTATTTTGCATTGGTTATGTGAATTTTGTGAATGCTTTTTATAACAGCGTGCAAATATATGATTTACCCTAAGAATTGACAATATATTTGACAGTAATTGCAAAAAGGAAGCCATTAGGTATCTTTAAAGAAGACCTAATGGCTTTCCTGTAAAATTGGAATATTATCGATTATAAGGTTAGAAGGTCATTTGTTTTTGACACTCCTTCAGCACTTTCCTTCATCTTATTTTTCTCGGCATCGCTCAACGGAATATCTACAATATGTTCTATTCCATTCTTGCCTAAGATTACTGGTACGCCAATACAAATGTCATCCAGACCATATTCTCCTTCCAACATCGTAGAACAAGGGAACATTTTTTTCTGATCGCAAGCAATTGCCTGCACCAATGCTGAAACTGCGGCCCCAGGGGCATACCATGCACTTGTACCCAATAGTTTGGTAAGTGTGGCACCACCTATTTTCGTATCCTCTGCCACTTGGGACAAACGTTCCTCGTTCAAAAATTCAGAAACCCGAATACTGTTTCTGGTGGCATGAGAGGTTAAAGGTACCATTCCCGTATCGCTATGTCCTCCAATGACCATACCATCAACATCGGAAATTGGGGCATCCAATGCCTCTGCTAACCTATATTTAAATCGGGCGCTGTCCAAAGCACCGCCCATGCCAATAATTTTGTTCTTGGGCAAATCTGTGGTTTTATGCACTAAATAGGTCATCGTATCCATAGGATTGCTTACAACGATGAGGATAACATCCGGAGAATGCTTAATGAGGTTGCTGGAAACCGTTTTGACTATCCCTGCATTGATACCAATTAATTCCTCTCTGGTCATTCCGGGTTTCCTTGGTATTCCAGATGTAATTACGGCAATATGACTATTTGCGGTCTTGGAGTAATCATTAGTAGTTCCCGTGATTTTTGTATCAAATCCGTTGAGCGAAGCCGTTTGCATAAGGTCCATCGCCTTTCCTTCCGCATAACCTTCCTTTATATCCAACAGCACAACTTCCGATGCGAAATCCTTTATAGCAATATACTCTGCACAACTTGCACCTACTGCGCCTGCTCCAACTACTGTAACTTTCATTTGATTCTATTTAATTGTTAGTTATTAATAGGAAAGAATCCCATTATCTGTTTTTATTTATAAGGTATCCAAAAATAGGTAATAATTGATAAAAAATTGGATTGGTTGTCTCACTAATGTACCTTATACAATAGAGAAAAAAATCGACAAACCGCGTTACACGTTAAAAAAAATGACCGTTCAACGAAGATATGGTGAAATAGTGACCGTATATCGAATTTTAGTAATAACCATCACCACATCCCCGTTAATAGTCTTGGATCCCAAATCCAAACAAAAACCTACTTACAATGAAAAAGCTCGTTTCGTTAATGGCTATCGGTGCCATTATTCTAACCGCGAACTGTTCTAGGATAGAACAGAACAATGACCCCATCATCGGAATCTGGTATCAGTCCAAAACGGCCACTGGGGACGATACGTCCAAAACCACAATTCGTGAAGAATGGATTTTCAACGATGTCTATTTAGGCAGATATCATGAAATTATAGGTAATGAAATTACGCTTCAAACGGATTTTAAATGGTCCAAAACCGACGGTAAATACATTGTAGAATACCCCGGTCTTGAGGACAAACCCAAAAATGTCCTTACCATAGAAAAAAATAGCAATGAAATATTGCTTAAAAAAGCCGATGGTAATATCCTTGCTTTAAGAGAATAACAATTTTTACAGGGCCATGGGAAAGGTCTGTCCGGAGCAATCCGGGCAGGCTTTTTTAAATTATATGGAAAACTGAAAATAAAAAAGCGTAGATAAATGGTCTACGCTTTTTTTATCAATAATTAATAGTTTTTATCTCATCCCGAAATTAATACCGAACGTAAGTGTATTAAAAGCACCAAGATTATAATCAGCATTTAACCTGAAAAATCCCAGTTTTAACTTAGCCCCAACAGTACCGGTAACGCCATTTACTTTTTTAGTGATGGAAAAGGGGTCTACGTAGGTCTCTGAGGCAAACGGACCTTGAGTAACCCTATAAGTACCCAAAACATCGGTTACTGATTTTCCGGTAACATAACCCAAACCACCATAAAAATTAATAATCGGTAGTTTTGTAGATACCACAGCACTAAATGCCCATGTGCTGATATCAGCTTCAATTCTTTGATCCTCTCCCTCGATTAAATTGGCATCCGTAAAATCATAATCTCCACTAACCTTCGTATAGCCTATGACTGCGGAAATGGCAACTGGCAAAATTTTATCTGCAGGTAAAAGTTTAGTGATGTCGTTTTGTAAACCAACACCAATCAAACCTACCGCTGCACCTTCGTACTCAATTTTTGGCAAAAATCTTGCTTTAATCTCCAAACCCTTCACTAAGCCGACACTTCCTTGCAGATAACCTGATGGGATGAAATCCAAACCTTCACCTGAAAGACCAGATGGTAATTCAAATTCCTCCCTAACGGTAATACCAGCAACTTGGCCTTCTACAAAAACATCAATTCCGCTCAAATCTCCCAGTGCAGATGAAACTGCGCGTGCCGTCCCGGGATTATCTACGAAATCTAAATTTTGATAGTCATTGGGATCTAGAACAAAGACTTTCTTATCATCCTTATTTTTGAAACCTGTAATATTTCCAACAATAGAAATTTCAAACCCACCCAAAGGCTTGGCATCGGCAGAATTATACCATCCCGTAGAAAAGTTATAAATAGCACTTTCTGACAACGGGGCCATGTAATCATTGGTAAACTGTTCCGCATCTTCGACTCCAGCAGCGAAGACATCGTTAAAATCTGCTTGTGCCATTGCCATGCTTGCACTGGCTAAACAAAATATTGTAAGTATATTCTTCATCTTGTAAAATTTTTCCTAAAACTAAAAAACCTGCGGGGTCGCCGCAGGTTTTTGTTGTGTAAGTAGCTATTTCTATGTGTCAATGTTCGCATAAACGGCATTTTTCTCAATGAACTCCCTTCGCGGAGGAACCTCATCGCCCATTAACATGGAAAAAACACGATCGGTCTCCGTAGCGTTTTCAATCGTAATTTGACGCAATGTTCGGAAATCAGGATTCATTGTAGTGTCCCATAACTGTTCAGCATTCATTTCTCCAAGACCTTTATACCTTTGGATACTTACGCCACCACTATAACTATCGGCTATCTCATCTCTTTCCTTATCCGACCAGGCGTATTGTTTTTTCTGACCTTTTTTGACCAAATATAAGGGTGGGGTAGCGATGTATACATGACCCCCTTCGACCAATTCCCTCATATAGCGGAAGAAAAAGGTAAGTATCAAGGTTTCAATATGACTTCCATCCACATCGGCATCACACATGATAACCACTTTGTGATACCTTAGCTTTTCCAAATTCAATGCCTTACTATCATCCTCGGTTCCGATCGTAACCCCAAGCGCCGTATAAATATTCTTTATTTCCTCATTCTCAAAAACACGGTGTGGCATTGCCTTTTCTACGTTCAATATCTTACCCCTTAGTGGCAAAATAGCTTGAAAATTCCTGTCCCTACCTTGTTTGGCAGTTCCACCGGCCGAATCTCCCTCAACCAAGAATACTTCACATAATGCTGGATCTTGTTCGGAACAATCTGATAATTTTCCGGGAAGCCCACCAATACTCATTACAGTTTTACGCTGCACCATCTCACGGGCCTTAGTAGCCGCATGTCTTGCGGTGGCCGCTAAAACCACTTTTTGAACAATAACCTTGGCATCATCCGGGTGCTCTTCCAAATAATTGGTCAACATCTCCGATACTGCCTGACTTACCGCAGAAGATACTTCCCTGTTCCCTAACTTGGTCTTGGTCTGTCCTTCAAATTGGGGTTCTTGAACCTTTACCGAAACAATGGCCGTTAATCCCTCACGGAAATCATCACCTTGAATCTCGAACTTTAACTTATCCAACATTCCAGAGGCATCCGCATATTTTTTAAGCGTCGAGGTAAGCCCTCTTCTAAAACCGGATAAATGTGTACCACCTTCATGTGTGTTAATGTTATTCACATATGAATGCAGGTTCTCTGTGTAACTGGTGTTATAGATCATGGCGACTTCCACAGGAATATCGTTCTTTTCGCCTTCCATAGAAATCACATTTTGTATCAATGATTCCCTATTACCATCCAAAAACTTGACGAACTCTTTTAAGCCCTCGTTAGAGAAAAAAGTTTCGCTCACGTATTCCCCGTTCTCGTCCTTTTGTCTTTTATCGGTGATAGAAATTGTTACCCCCTTATTCAAAAAGGAAAGTTCCCGCATTCTGTTAGCCAAAGTCTCGTAACTATATTCTATGGTTTGGGTAAAAATTTGGTCGTCCGGATGAAAGGTGACCATGGTTCCCCTTTCCGTGGTTTCTCCAACAGTTTTTACAGGATACATGGATTTACCACGCTCATATTCTTGCTCCCAAATCTTACCGTCCCGATATACCGTTGCCTTTAATTTATCCGAAAGTGCGTTCACTACGGAGACACCTACACCGTGGAGTCCCCCCGAAACTTTATAGGAATCTTTATCAAACTTTCCACCGGCCCCAATTTTGGTCATGACCACTTCCAGCGCCGAGATACCTTCTTTTTTATGAAGATCTACAGGAATACCCCTACCGTTATCTTTGGTGGTTATGGAGTTATCTTCGTTTATGGTTACGCTAATGTTATCACAATGCCCTCCCATTGCCTCATCGATGGAGTTATCCACCACTTCGTATACCAAATGGTGCAATCCACGGACCCCTACGTCCCCAATATACATGGAAGGCCGCATCCGCACGTGCTCCATACCCTCAAGGGCCTGTATGCTATCGGCAGAGTATGCCCTTTTGTTCTCTCCGGTAAGGTGCTCACCCGGTACTTTATCAGCTTCCTTTTTTTCTTTGATTCTTCCTCGTTATTTGCTTCTTCGCTCATACAATTAAGGTTGTTTTTACTTCAAATTTTGCAATCCTACAAATATACGGAATACCCTATGAAATATGAGCTTATCCCACTTCAGACCCCGTTAAGTTATCAACAACCATTGTGGAAAATTGAAGTCGATTTTAAAGAAGATATATTTTAATGGAAGTTGCCTTTTCCCATTATGACTGAAGAAACTCATTTTATATGCATATCAGCATAATAAAATGAAGAAATATGGATAAAAAATCTATGCCATGGGCAAAATGTACTGTAATGGTTTTTTTACTGATGCGATTGATAAAATAAGGAGGATTTTAAGATTTAGTTTACAATCAAACTTTAAATTAGGATTGAACTCTAAAACTTAACAATCATGAACGAAGATCAATTTAAAGGCAAATGGAATATCGCCAAAGGGAAGTTAAAGCAGAAATATGGCGAACTAACAGATGATGATTTGACCTATTCCGAAGGTAAGTCGGATGAACTTTTAGGAAAAATTCAAGAAAAGACAGGTGAGTCCAAAGAGGATTTGAAGGATTGGATAGACAGCCTATAACATTCGATTATTAAGAAAAATAAGAACCCCGGCAACAACCGGGGTTTTTAATTAGCTAAATTCAATAGGTTTATTGTTTAACATAAGCATCATCATGGACATTGGCCACTGCCCTACCGGATGGGTCGTTCATGTTCTTAAAGGCTTCATCCCACTCTAATGCTATTTTAGTGCTACAGGCCACGGATGGCTCCTGTGGAACGGACAAGGCCGCTGCATCTGAAGGAAAGTGACTCTCAAAAATAGAACGGTAATAAAACTCCTCTTTTGAGGTGGGGGTTTGTATTGGGAAGCGGAACTTTGCGTTCGCCAATTGGTCGTCCGTCACCTCATCGTTCACCATTTCCTTCAGAGTGTCTATCCAGCTATAGCCCACCCCGTCAGAAAATTGTTCTTTTTGCCTCCAAGCCACGCTCCCTGGCAACATATCCTCAAATGCCTTTCTTACGACCCATTTTTCCATGCGCTCCCCATTGATCATTTTATCCTTTGGGTTTATACGCATGGCCACGTCCATAAATTCCTTATCCAAGAAAGGCACACGCCCCTCTATGCCCCATGCGGCAAGTGATTTGTTCGCCCTTAAGCAATCATACATATGAAGTTTGCTTAATTTGCGAACGGTTTCCTCGTGAAACTCTTTATCGTTTGGTGCTTTATGAAAGTACAAATATCCTCCAAAAAGCTCATCTGCACCTTCGCCGGAAAGCACCATTTTTATTCCCATGGATTTAATGACCCTTGCCATCAAATACATTGGTGTGGATGCCCTTATCGTGGTGATATCATATGTTTCCAAGTTATAGATGACATCCTTAATGGCGTCTAGGCCTTCCTGTATGGTGAATTTTATCTCGTGATGTATCGTTCCAATATGGTCCGCTACTTTTTGGGCCGCAGCCAAATCCGGAGAACCTTCCAAACCAACCGAGAAGGAATGTAGTTGTGGCCACCAGGCATCTTTTACATCGTCCGATTCTATTCGTTTTTGCGCATACTTTTTAGCTATTGCAGAAGTAACGGAGGAATCCAATCCTCCGGAAAGTAAAACCCCATAGGGCACATCGGACATTAATTGACGGTGAACGGCAGCTTCCAACGCATCCTTGATTGCTTTGATGCTGGTCTCGTTTTCCTTAACGGCGTCGTACTCCATCCAATCGCGGGCGTACCACCGTTTAAGTTCACCATCACTGCTATGTAAGTAATGCCCTGGAGGGAATAATTCGATCTTAGTACAAGTGCCTTCTAAAGCTTTCAATTCCGAAGCCACATAAAAAGTTCCGTTTTGGTCCCAACCCATGTACAACGGAATTATACCCATGTGGTCCCTAGCTACAAAATACTCATCTTTTGAAGCATCATAGATGGTGAAACCGAATATCCCGTTCATTTCATCCAAAAAGTCTACGCCCTTTTCTTGATAAAGAGCCAAAATAACTTCACAATCAGATTCGGTCTTAAAATTGTACTTACCTTCAAACTGCTTACGCAACTCGCGATGGTTATAAATCTCTCCATTTGCAGCCAATACTAACTTACCATCTGGACTCACTAAAGGCTGTTTGCCTGAGGCTGGGTCTACGATAGCCAATCGTTCATGGGCCAAAATAGCTTTGTCATCTGCATAGATACCACTCCAGTCTGGTCCTCTATGTCTAATTTTTTTTGACATTTCCAGTAACTGGGGCCTAAGGGCTTCTGTACTTTCCTTTACATCAAATGCACAAACAATTCCACACATAATATTTATTTTATTTCAATTTCATTACAAAAATGAATTAAAACTTTTATATTAGAAACACGAATACAATTAATAATTACATATTTAAACTTTTTTGTGTATATTATTGATTTATTGGAATAATTTTCAAAAAAGATTGATTCACAGTTTTTATTCTGTAAGTCCTTCAAATTTTAACGTCTTTTTATCAGTCTATACTAAGTGAAGACCTTAGTTTTGAAATACTTTAACTAAATTAAAACACGCATGAAAAAATTAGTAGCACTTACCACATTTATTTTCGCATTGGCCTTTACCACTACTGCCAGTGCTCAAAAGTTTTCCGGACTGGACAAAAGCCCATTGGACATGGCCGCTTATCCTACCGATTATAAGGTTTCCGAAAAGGCCATTCGTATTTCTTACGGGCGACCACAATTAAAAGGGCGTTCTTTAGCCGAACTTGCCCCTACAGGTAAAGTTTGGAGAACAGGAGCTAACGAAGCTCCTGAAATTACATTTTATAAAGATGTGAATTTTGGTGGCAAGGACATCAAAGCCGGGACCTATTCCCTATTTACCATTCCTGGTGAAGAAGAGTGGACCGTTATTCTTAACAAGAATTTGAACCAATGGGGTTCATATTTCTATGATGAAGCTGCGGATGTTGCCAGAGTTACGGTACCAAACGGTTCCGACTCAGCTTCACTAGAAGAATTTTCCATTGCCTTTAAGGATGTTGATAACGGAGTACACATGGTAATGGGCTGGGACAAAACGAGGGTTGCCGTTCCAATTACGATGTAAATCATTAAAAAGGTTTAAAATAAAAATCCCAAGTTTAGCCTTGGGATTTTTTTATATCCCAGACTTTTCTGAGGATTAATTTCTTTGGACTATCCCTAATTGTCCCTCGGTATTTTTCGAGTGCCTTGGATGTCGTAGGTACCTTGATTAGAATAGCTCTTCCCCACAATAGCATCGCCTACTACCTGCAATACAACGGATACTCGTTCTGTACCTTCGAGAATGATGTTGAATTTAACAGAACTTCCTTCTATTTGCACATCCTGTCCGGTCAGCGTTCCATTACCCAAATTCACTTCCACAACATAGTCGCTCTTATCCTTTCTTATAAATAAAACTCCTTTTTCATACTCAGGTCCAGCACCAGTAACCGTATAATCCCAAACACCTATTGGATTACCATCAAACACTATGGTCTCTTCCGTTTGTGAAATGGCCATGTTTTCAATTACAAAAGCACTGGCATTTTGAGCTAAAAAAAATGAAAAAACCGCAATTAAAGAAAGAAGATTATTTTTCATGAACCCTGAATACAGTTGATGTTCATAGCTAAACGTTAAAAATAAAAAAATATTCCACTAGAATAGAATTATGAAAATTAGTTTTGTTTATGGGAATCAATCCATCTTCCAATTTTCTCCTCTAAAAGTACTAAAGGTACACTCCCGGAATTTAAAACTTGATTATGAAACTCACGAACGTCAAAATTGGCCCCTAATTCCGATTCTGCCTTAGTGCGTAGCTCCCGTATTTTTAGCTGGCCTATTTTATAGGATAAAGCTTGCCCAGGAGTGGCCATATAGCGTTCTACTTCCGCGATTATGTTATCTTCCGATTCCGCTTCATTCTCCAAGGAGTAGGCTATTGCTTTTTCCCTACTCCAACCTTTGGCATGAATTCCCGTATCAACCACTAACCGGATAGCTCTATGCATCTCCATGCTAAACATTCCAAAATATTGATAGGGATCTTTATACAGGCCCAACTCTTTACCCAAGGATTCAGCGTATAGTGCCCAGCCTTCTACGAAAACACCCATGCTCTCCGGGTGTAAAAACTCCGGCAAATTCTTATTTTCCTGCTGTAACGATAATTGATAGTGATGTCCAGGAATGGCCTCATGTAGAAAAAGTGCTTCATCATGAAGCATATTGTACGCTGCAACATCCGGAATTGGAACATAAAACGTTCCGGGTCTCTTGGCATCTTTTGATCCTGGTACATATTCGGCACTGGCCGAAGCCTCCCTAAACGCTTCCGTCCGTCTCACTTCAAAACCGGCCTTAGGTCGCAAACTAAAAACATCTCCCAAGGTCTCAGAAATTCGCTCATTAATTGCATTGAAATTGGCAATAACCTCTTGCGGAGTTTTAAATGGCACCAGTTCTTTCTTTTCCCTTAGTTCACTAAAAAATTCATTTAGGTTACCTTCAAACCCTAGCTCGTTTTTTATGGTGATCATTTCCGTAGAAATCCGTGCTACCTCTTTCAATCCAAGTTCATGGATTTCATCGGCTGTCATATTGGTCGTAGTATGCAGTTTAATAAGGTAGTCATAGGTGCTGGGACCATTTGGTAAATCACTTAAACCGTGGGTATCCCTGCCTGCCAGTAGATAAGAGTTCTTTACAAAACTATAGAGTTCAACATACTTGGGTTCCAATTTCGTATTTATATATTCTACGTAACGAGAAGTCAACTCTTCCTTGACCTCTTTAGAAAAAGAATCGGGCAACTGTACTATTGGTTTGTAAAAAACATTGTCGGTCACAGGAATATCAATGAAAGCATCAAGCTGGGGAAGCATTTTACTAATCAAAACTTTTGGCGCAACCACATTTTTGCGCATTCCCTCCTGCATTTTAATCATACTGGTGTCCAGAAAAAGTAAATAGTCTTCCAGGCGTTTCAACCAATTCCAATAGTCCTGTTCCGTTTCAAAAGGCTGGACACTGGTGCCACCTGCCAACTGTGCTACGTACAAGTGCAACGATTGTATCTGAAAGAGAGGCATCAATTCAAAACTTGGCAAATCATATATTGGAGAGGCTATAGTTTTGATGGGGTTCATTAATCCCTCCAATTTTATAGAACAGTCCCATTCCATAACTCTTAAACTCATCCAATCTTCCGGACTGACCATTGTTGAATCATATTTAGTCAACTCATCCAAAAAGTAAGTGTACTTTTCCTTTGCGTATAATTGATATTCATCGGATATGTAATTGGCTATCGTATCATTATACTCCGTAAAACCAGCTTTTGTAGCCTCAATGGGATTGATGCTTTTTTTAAACTCGTAGAAATCTATAAATAGGCTATCCACTGGTCTAGCTTCGTGGCCGTTAGATTCGGCAGCGTTATTTTGTTTGCAAGAGATGAGGATTATTGGAATGAGTATAAAAAATAAGAGGCGGTTCATTGGTACGAGTTATTTGATAATATCATGTGTCAGAACTACTTGGCTGATTTTGGTTTTTTCTTCTCCTTGATTTTCACATAGATAAGTTTTCTTCTTCCTTTAGAATCCTCCCTACGCTCAATTTCAAAATGTGGAATAGAATTAATCAACGGCGTCAACTTTTGAAAACCATAATTCCTTGAGTCAAAATTGGGTTGTTTCTTCTGTAAAAGGCTACCGACATCCCCCAAAAAAGCCCAACCATCGTCATCCGCCACGTCTTCTATGGTATTGGCAATAAAGCGAAGTTCTTTTGGTGTAATTTTATCTACTTTGGCATCTACCTTAGCTTTATTTTCATCAGAATCTATACTTTCTTCGACCTGACTTTTTAAGATTTCAATATAGATGAATTTATCGCAGGCCACTATGAAGGGGTTTGGAGTTTTACGTTCCCCTATCCCAAAAACCTGCATTCCGGCCTCCCGTAGTCTGGTGGCCAATCTAGTAAAATCACTATCACTGCTAACGATACAAAATCCGTTCACTTTTCCAGTATACAGTATATCCATAGCGTCAATAATCATCGCGGAATCTGTAGCATTTTTACCTTGCGTATAGCCATATTGTTGGATAGGCGTGATGGCATTTTCCAACAATACGTTTTTCCACTTTCCTAACCGCGGATTGGTCCAATCCCCATATATACGTTTAATGGTAGGGTTACCATATTTAGCTATCTCTTCCATCATTTCTTTGACGTATGCCGATGGAATATTATCTCCATCAATCAAAACTGCTAAATTCATGTCCATTGTCTAGGTTTTTTGTAAAGGTAGGTGGTTTTTTACTAAAAAATTAGAGTTCTACGCCTTGGCTCAAACGATATATGAGGAGAGAATCCAAGCTGACAGAATGAGGACAAGCCTTAGGAAGGAGTGTTTAGCGAGTGTATACCACTATCTATAATCTGGAAAATGTGTATCAATAATTTCATCAAGTACCGGCACCGTTAAAGGCTTGTTCTTGAAACCGCTTATATTGGGAATATCTTTGGAAGTATTTTCGTCATCGGGATTCAAAGAAGTGGTCAGCATGACGAGCACCATCCTTGCTTTTTTCACTTCTTCTAGTTTGTCATATTCATCCAGAAATTCCCACCCGTCCATTCCCGGCATATTGATGTCCAAAAAAATAATCTCCGGACATATGTATTCATCGCTGTTAGTTTCCCTCAGATAGTCGAGTGCATCATATCCGCTTTGCTTCGCCACCACTTTTTCCGCCATATCGGCTTGCTTAATGGTCCTTTCGTGAATATAGTTGGTAGCGTAATCGTCATCGATTAACAGAACACAGCTCAATTTTTTTTTCATACAGAAGTTATTTTTAATTTGTTGGAGAGTGTAAAGAAAAATTTACTTCCCTTTCCGGGTTCAGATTCTATCCAAATTTTACCACCGTGAAGATCAACAATTTTTTGGCAATGTGCCAAACCGATTCCGGTACCCTCATATTCATCCCGAATATGTAAGCGCTTAAAAATTTTAAAGATTTTTTGCTGATGTTCTTTTGGCACACCTATACCATTATCCTCTATACAGAAAAGAATATTCCCCTTTCTTTTTGCACCGCTAATATTGATTATTGGATTTATCTCAGGCCTAGTGAATTTCATGGCATTTACAATCAGGTTTTGGAATAATTGTCTTAGCTCCGCCCGGTAACCTATAACACTATCTGGAAGTTTTTTATAATTTATAGTAGTATTGGTTTCGGCAATTTTTAAACTTAAGTCCTTCTCAAGGTCGCCGAGTACTTTTGTGATATCAATTTGTGATTTTGCCGCATCCTTCCCAATTCTACTATAGTCCAACAGACCTTTGACCAAATTCTGCATCCTTGTGGTAGCCTCAACGATAAAATTTAGACTATCCTTTCCTGTCTGATCAAATTTTTCTACATATTCAGTGGCCAATAGTCCGGAAAAACTGGATACCGTACGCAAGGGCTCTTGTAAATCGTGCGATGCAATAAAGGCAAATTGCTCCAATTCCTTGTTTTTCATCTCTAGACTTTGCGCGTAAGCAATGCGCTCCTCCTCAATTTTCTTAAGTTCGGAAATATCTGTCCAACTTAACCGGCTATATGTAATTTCACCTTGATCGTTCCTCGCCGAGCTTGCGTTTAAAATAACGTCTATCTTCTTTCCAGATTTTGTTCTTAAAACCAATTCCGCATTCTTTATCGAACCCTTATCCCTAAAGCTTTGCAAAGCGATATCTAGATTTGGCTTACTTGCCATATGGTGCAATAGCTCAACTGGTTTGCCCAGTAGCTCATCTTTCGAATAACCCAATTTCTTACATAAGGTATCGTTACATCTTATAATATGGTTATTGTTCAACTGTACGTTGGCGTGCATTTCATTAGCGTTTTCATAAAGGTACCTGTACACCTTTTCGCTTACTTCTAGCTTTTCCCGGCTTTTATTTAAATCCTTTGTTCTTTCTCGTACTTTATCCTCCAATGACGCCAGAACCCTTTCCAATCCTTCATAACCACTTTTGGCAGCGGATACAAGTGCTACACAAATCCACACTACGATTATGGAAATAAATGAATTTAGTCCTTCCATTCTTCCCCCAGAAAGACTATCGGCCCCTTTTACCATTGCCGTTATAATCAAAATAGTACAGATAATACCCAAGTATATGGAAGTGTACTTACCCGATAGTATCCAGCTGTATAAAATGACCATGCAATAGATACTCCCAATGGCAATACTACTGGGCACATTAATGTCTATGCTATAAACCACCAAGGCAATAACCAAAGCAATACAGAACAATATGGCATCCTTGACGATACTCGACCTAGTTTTTTTATTCATCTATAAAAACTATCAATCCGATAGTTGCCTCCTTAATCTTTCTATTTCCGCATCCTTTTCACTTATTTTCGACATCAACCGTGCGGTCTCATCTGAATTTGGAAGGTTGGGAGCTTTGGCATCCAAGAGTTTCGGTAAATCCCGGATTAATGCAAAAACGGTTGCAAAGCTTATAATTGCCGTGAGAAATTTTAATAAAGCACTTAATCTATACGCTGGCCACCAAAAGATTATGGCATCCAAGATATGCGTTGAACCACAAAAGATAATAAATGCGGCAAACAACCAGAACACAGGAAGGAAAGGAACTTTTGGTCTTTTCTGCACAAAATATATAATGACCACAGGTATAATAAAATACGCCAACCAAATGGCAATATCACTTCCTATGTACAACCAACCGTGAAAATCACTCCATTTACCACACACCCATCTTGGTGGCCAATCGGAAGTGTTGAATAAATTCTGAAAGAATTCAATTATCTCGGTCATTTGTAAGGCATTTAGGATTCATTCGTAGTTTCAAATATATTGTATATGATAAATATTACCAATCCCATAGGAATTATATTACCAAAATAGTTTTTAACTGTTCTATTTTATATGTTGAATTTCAACTCCTTACATTAAAATGATTTAGAGCATTTGAACAAATGCATTATCTAAGGGCAACAAGATTTAATGCTGACTTAAAGGAAACCGATTTAATAAAAAGTAGCTTTTATATATTTAAGCAATATTGCCTAACTTCATCAACCTAAAACTTTAAAAAAGAATACATGAAAACTAAACCATTCTTGCCCATACTCATATTTCTCCTGACCATTAGTGCCATAAGCGGCCAAACTACCAAGAAAGAATTTTACGAGCTTAAAACGTATACCGTTAAGAACGAAAATCAAGAAAAAAGGGTGGATGCTTATTTGGAAAAAGCGTATTTACCTGCATTGAAAAGAATGGGTTTAGAAAATATAGGAGTCTTTAAAATACGCCAGGATAAGTTTCAGATGAGCAATAAAATATATGTACTCATTCCTTTTAACTCCCTAGCGGAATTTGAACGTATGGAAGCCATGCTTTCGGTAGATAAAACTCATATGACTGCGGGTAAAGACTATTTAAACGCGAGCTATGACAATCCACCGTATGAGCGTATCAATTCTGTTTTATTACGGGCATTTCCAGATATGCCCAAAATGAAACCGACAAATGTCGAAGGTCCCAGGTCTGAAAGGGTTTACGAACTTAGAAGTTACGAATCTCCCACGGAGGCAATTTATAAGAATAAGGTAGCTATGTTTAACGAAGGTGGGGAAGTAACGCTTTTTGAAGATTTAGGTTTTAATGCCGTATTCTATGCCGAAGTCATTTCGGGTGATCGGATGCCTAATCTCATGTACATGACCACTTTTCCGAACATGGAAAAACGTAACGCATTATGGAAGGATTTTGTGGATTCACCTAAGTGGAAAGAAATTTCAGGGATGGAAAAATATCAGAATAACGTGAACAAGTTGGATTCCTTCCTCCTCTACCCCACCGAATATTCGGATTATTAGGGCAATCCTAATTCGTGATAATAAACTCCACCCGCCTATTTTTTTTGCGGCCTATGCTTGTATTATTCGTTGAAACTGGCTTGGTACTCCCAAAGCCTTTGGCGGATATCCTATCTTGGGAAATCCCGTTGGCAATTAAGTATCCACTAACCGCTAGCGCTCTTTTTTCTGATAATATCTTATTGTAACTATCTGAGCCTTTTGCATCGGTATGGCCGGATATTGCAATTCTAAAGTTGGGATTTTGTATCAGAAACCCATGAACACGTTCCAGTTCCTTTTCTGCCGTAGATAGCAATTTAAATGCATCGAAATCAAAAAGAACATCGCTGAACACATTTGTCTTATCCACTTCAAATGTATCCGATTTTTTATTGCCATCCATATTTACCGCTACATAACTTTTATCTTCTAGTGTAGTTATGGAAACCATATCCAAGTAGTAATAGGAACCTCTTGTACTGTTTCTTTTAGTCGCAAATTTCTGGGTTCTTTTATTGCTCTTAAAATTTCCAATAATCATGTAGTTCTCTGTGCCATTGGCTACGAATTCTTGCTCTACCAACACCCAGTCCTTTTCATCCGAATAAAAATCGGAATAGCGTATTTCAAAATAATTGGAAACATCTCCAGGAACCTTGGACAAGTGCATTCTAGATAGTGTTTTGGTGGTATTTACCTCAATCGGATTTTCTGAAAATTGGATTCCGAATTCCTTAATTGCAAAATCGGAACGCTCGGCCAAACTCACATAGAACGATACGTTATAGGTTTCCCCCTTCTTTAAAGTGCTCTTCAGCTCAGCTTGAATATACTCCCTGTAATCTTGTGGAGCGTACAAATAGAGTCCCACGTATCCCACTCCAAAATCAGCTGGCTGTTCCCCGTTAAAATTTTCCGGGGTCCCCATGGCCTGGCTGCATCCATTAAAATAATCGGTTGATCCATTGGTCGGTGCTTGCCAATCTTCCAAATCGGCCTCCAGATTTCCCAAGGTTTTAGGACAATTTATAAAGGTTTCAAAACTGGGATTGTGCACAAGGTTTTGAGCAAAGGAGACCCCACAAAATAATAAAAGGTATCCCGACAAAAAGCCCGTAATGTATAAAGACCGGTGCACAACACTTATTTATTTCCTTCAAGTTAGAAAATTCCTGTCGCTTTATAACAACTCATCGTTATAAGGGGCATTAGTTTCTTTAAAAGAATAGCGGAATCCTAAAAATCGAACTTATAGGTCGCCCCACCTAGAACTTGAAATCCCTGTACCGGATAATTAGCCCATCGTTGGTAATTGTTATTGGCGATATTGGCCGCTTTTACAAAGATTGAAAACTGATCGTTCAAACGATGCCCAATATGTGCGTTTGCATCAAAATAACTGTCCAAAGTGATAAGCGTTGCCGGAAATTCCGAGGGTGCAACAAATTCAACCACCTGTGTTTCGAAATCTTCACGCTCTCCAACGTAGAATAAATTGACTCCCGCGAACCATTTTTTTCCAATTTGATAATCCATGAAAAGGGAACCCGTAAGATTGGGAAGGTTCCAAGCTGGATTATCGGTTTCCGTATTGTAATCATAGACTTCGGCATTGATGCCCAAAGTAAAGTTACGGTTGACATCAACATTTAATTCCCCAAAAACTCCAATCGTTTTTATATCATCATAAAATACTTCAAAAGAGTTTCCGTAGTAATATCCCTTCTCATCATTTCTGAAAAGATTCTGTGGATTCAACTTGAACAAAGGCCGGTTATTCTCCGCCGTGTAGCTTCCTTTTATATTATAACTCAAATTAGGTAACAGTTGTCCCTTTAGACCAATGTAGCCGTTATACTGACTATCTGTTGGTGCTATGGTCAAGGTGGGTGATACAAAAGAATTTTCCTCCACAAAATCATAGTAGGAATTCTGGCGCAACTCACCTTCTACCCCGCCATAGGCAATGACCGTTTCGTCCAACAACCTATAGGATGCCGTTACTGCAGGATAGATGTAAAAATTACCCTCACTGTTTTCCAAATCCATTCCATAAACAAAATTTACCCCAAGATTAAGAGAGAGATCATCGCGCAGCATAATCAAACTAGGATTTATTCCTACCTGTAGAAGGCCATAGTTGATTCCCTCGTCATTCGTGGTACTGTTCAGGCTGGCATTTTCAAAATTGCCGCCCACGTAATCTACCTTTGCCCTAATTCCCAAAGATTCCTCGTTCAATGGAAATTCGAATTGCGTGTTGAAAATGGCCCTGTTCTCCCCGGATTTTACCGCATCCCAGAACCTACGATATTTTAAATCGGCCCGTTTAAAGAACGAGTCCTCCAAGTTCACATGCCCTGAGGCCTCTCCCATAAAATAGTTCTGACGTTCATCAATACTCTCTGCTGTTGCATCATCAAACCTACCTTCTGGAAGACCATACCAATTATACAATTGATGTTGAAATCCGAGGTCCGCTCCCCAATCAAAATCACGGTCCCTTTTCTTGAAGGCGGCCACTAGTTCGGAATTGGAAAATATATTGTCCAGTTGTACGCCGTCTATATCCCCTCGCGACGAATTATGGTCCAGACCCAAGGTGTAATCCGAATCCCTATCAATTTCATGACTGGTATAAAACTGAGCCATGATGTTGGCAGGATTACCACCTCCCGCGGAAGCATAGGAATTAAAAAGTACCGGTGGCGGTGTTTTCTCTACACGGGAAGCTGTCCCCTTGTTCGGGGTGAAGGTTGAAGCAACGGGCACGGAGAAAATACTATAGGTTATTTTCTTTTTTTGCAGCACTATGGAATCGTTGAGATTGGGCACCGACTTAATTTTAAACGCATCCGAAACTGTAGGCGTGTAGGCCTTGGTCACCGTTACGGTCTCGGTCCCTAAATCATCGGTCTCATCCTGAGCCACGGCAAATTGTCCTACTAAAAACAACAGACCTATCCCTAATTTTATGCTTTTGTACATACGTGTTCTTTTACTAGTGTACTTTAATTTTGGTTTGGATTAATTGAGGAATTACTTTGAGCTTCCTTGGACTTGATAATTGCCAGCTCCCCCTTGGCGTCCGCCACTATTTCCGGATATTGACTAAAATTGGAAATGACGCTGTCCAATATATAAGTGGCTTGGTAGGCATCGCCCAAGGCATAAAAATTCTTCGCCATCAACACCAGTCCTTTTCCGCCCCATTCTTTATAGGTCGCGTAGTCTTTTGCCAATTTCTGAACGGAAATATTCGAAGATTCATAATCTCCCTCCTTATGCTTAAAATAGGCGTCATAATACAATGCCTCCGCGGCTGTAGCGCCAGAAGCAATTTTCAGCACCTCCCCGTAAGCGGACTTTGCCTTAGCCTCGTCGTTGGTGGCGATAGCGGATCGGGCAATCATAATTTGGGCATCACTCTTTATACGGTCGTCAATACTAGGGGTGTCCAAAACCTTATCCGCATATTCGAGTGTTTTGGCATAATTGCGCTGTTCATAATATCCTTTCATCAAATTAGATTGGGCAAAAGTTCTGTTCTGTTGAATATTCGCTTGGTCTTCCAGCTTCAACAAATAAGGCAAAGCCTTTTCATAATCTTGGTTTCCAATATATACCTCACATACACGTGTTAAGGCCTGCTCGGCATACTCGCTTGTGCTTCTGTCCGCAACGTATTTATAATAAGGTAGTGCGGCTTCTTTATCACCCTTGCCAAAATACAACTGCGCCAAATTAAAGTTCGCATCGACCGCGTGCAATCCATTCGGGAATTGTTGAATGTAACTTTTATATCCACGGATGGCGGCATCCTTATTGCCATCCCTGTCCTGTTTTTCGGCGGATTCAAAACTAGCGTTGTCCAATTCCGAGTCCGTTACCTCAACGAAATCCAAATCCCGCACCCAATCCGCATATTCGTTTACGCGTCCCAAATCCACATAAACCAATTTGGCCGTGGCTACCGCCTGAATCGCCTCTTGTGTCTTGGGGTAATCCCTTACCACAGTTTTAAACTTGGCCAAGGCAGCTTCGTTCCTGTTGCCGTTATAGTGAATTAAACCCTGACGCATTAAGGCCTGCGGCACCAGGGAACTACCCCTATATTCACTTATGAGTCGGTCATATGCCTGCAGCCCTTGATTTTCTTTTCCTTCGGAAACATAAGAATTCGCTAATTCAAAGAGGGCATCGTCCTTAAAGCTTGATTGCGGATACTGAGCAACAAAATTTTCAAGACTTTCGATTTTCGTTGCCCCTCTTCCAACAAAACCGTAGCTCATGGCCTTTTGATAGGAGGCATAATCCTTTTCTGGACCGGTAAGCTCCAAAGCCTTGTTGTACGTCTCTATGGCAGGCCAATATTTGCTGGTCGCAAAATAACTATCCCCTAAGCGCAAGTAACCATCATTTAGCTTTTCAACCTCATCACTTCCTGAATTTGTAAAGGCATTGAAATACGTGATGGCATTTCCATAATCTTTCTGTTTGAAGTAGGAATAGGCCAAATTGTAATCCACATCCTTGGCCTCTACCGTCCGGTTTGAACTAGCGTTTTGTTTAAAAGAAGTGAATCCCGCAACAGCTTCATCAAACCGATTCAAAAGATAATCTGCCTCAGCTTTCCAATATCTGCCTCTAGCCTCGAATAAAGGATTCTCAGCGCTACGCAAGGATTTACCCAAATTCTCGGAAGCACCACTATAATCACCCTCCATAAATTGTTCAATGCCTCGGAAATATGCTACTTTTTGATAGGTCTCCTTACTGGCATAGTTTCTATTATTTTCCAACAGCTCCATGGCGCCGGCAAAATTCTTAGAAGTAATGAATGAATCTACCAACAAGTTCTGCATTTCCTCTTGATGTTCATCATTAGGGTACGTCTCCAAATAATTTGTGATAACTTGAGGTACAGGCTCGTAAGCATTACCTATCTCGTAGCTTAGTCGTGCGTAATTCAGAAAAGCGTCTTTTTGAATTTCCGGAGCAAACTCCATTTGAGAAGCATTCCGGAAAGCGTTCAAGGCTTCTTGTTTCTTATCTAATTTTAAATAACATTCCGCCAAATGGTAATAGGCATTTTGGGAAACACTGTTCGTGCCGCCTATTATTTTGTTGAATTGCTGAATTGCGTTCTCATAATCCTGTTGCTTGTAATAGGCGTATCCCAAGAGATAGTAATCCGTATTGCTCCATTTGCCTCCTTTACCCTTATACTCCGTTAAATAAGGTATGGCGTTGCTATACTGACCAAGGTTAAAATAACTTTCTCCTATGATTTTATTTAACTCCGAAATTTCTTTTCGGTCAGATTTGGGCAATTGTTTTTTGGCCAAGGCGATGGCTTCCTCAAACTTGCCCAATTTAAAATTCATATCGGCCTGATAATAGCTCAATTTTTCCTCCAAAACATCTTGATCTGTAATTTGGTCAAAACGCTCGTTCGCCGCTTCGTAATCATCTTGTTGGTAGGAAATATATCCCAGATAATATTTTGCTTGCGACCCGTAAACTGGGGAATTGACCACTTTTTCTAAATACTTCTCAGCTTCTTCTGTTTTTCTTGACGCGAAGAGGGAATATCCATAATTGAAATTGAATTTCTCCATTTCACCCCGCGAAAGCGCACCTTGGTCAACCTTATTGTACCACTTTAAAGCATATGGGTATTTTCCGGTTTCAAAATAATATTCGGCAACATCGGCAAAGGCGGAATTCCTTTTGGTAGAGGTTGGATATTTTTCAACAAAGTCCTCCATTAACCTATCCGCACCGGATTGGTTTAATCTAACCGCGGCATTCGCCGCGTAATAGGCACTGTTGGCAGCGGTCTCCTCATCTTCCGTTGTCGCCTTTACCTTTTCAAAAAGGGTCTGCGCAGCTTGGTATTGCTCATTGTTATATAAGGTTAGAGCGTCTTGAAAATCTTTTTGTTTGTGGGTATAAATTTTGGATTCCTGCGCACTGGCAATCCCAGTTATTCCAATAAGTAAAGGAGTAAAAAAAATGATTTTTTTAAGCATAGCGTTCTCTGACTATTTTATGGTACCTAAGTATCACAAAGGATAACGGCAAATATTGTTACTAAGTATGTAGCTCGTCCATACAAAAGAAAAGAATTTGCAAAACGGTTCTCCAATATCGTTGGGAACTTATTACTTTTATATCAACATTTGCGTTATGGAAGAGACAGTTTTAGAGCTAAAGGACGTATCCATATTCCAAAAGGAAAGTTTGGTACTCAGCGAGGTAAGCTTGCAAGTTACCAAGGGGGAATTTGTATATCTTATCGGTAAAACGGGTAGTGGAAAAAGTAGCTTTATGAAAACGCTTTATGGGGATTTGCCCTTAAAGAAAGGAGAGGGTAAAATCGTGGATTTTAACCTAAAGACCCTAAAGGAAAGTGATATCCCATTTTTAAGAAGAAAGCTAGGTATCGTGTTCCAAGATTTTAAGCTTTTACCGGATAGAAATATTAATAAAAACCTTCTTTTCGTCCTTAAGGCTACTGGATGGAAAGATCAGGCCAAAATGGATGCTCAAGTTCTACAAGTATTGGAGAAAGTGGGGATGAAGACTAAGGGTTTCAAGTTTCCACACGAACTCTCTGGAGGGGAACAACAAAGGGTCGCTATTGCTAGGGCCTTATTGAACGATCCTGAACTTATTCTTGCCGATGAACCTACGGGAAATCTGGATCCACAGACCAGTGTTGAGGTAATGAAGGTACTACAGGAAATCAACAAGTCCGGACGCACTATTTTAATGGCCACCCATGATTATGCGCTAATTTTAAAATATCCTTCAAAGACCTTGAAGTGCGATGCCAATCGTGTTTTCGAAGTGGTTCAAAAGGCGGTATAAGGGTAGCATCTTCCTACCTTCTTGAACTTCAACCCTGTTATTCCCATTCCCTTTAAACCTTATTACCCAATATGAAGAACGCAGAAGAAACAAGACTTCAAGAACAACTTTCCGAAAAAAAAGACTGGCTTAAATGGGGGCCCTATCTCAGTGAACGCCAATGGGGTACTGTACGTGAGGATTATAGCGCTCATGGCGACGCCTGGAACTATTTCCCACACGAACATGCGAGAAGCAGGACCTATAGATGGGGCGAAGATGGTATCGCAGGGTTTTCCGACCGCTATTGCAACGTGTGTTTTGGAATCGGATTATGGAACGGAAAGGACCCTATTCTTAAGGAAAGACTTTTTGGTCTCACGGGTCCGCAAGGTAACCATGGGGAGGATGTAAAAGAACTGTACTATTATCTGGAAAACACACCTTCCCATTCCTATATGAAACATTTGTACAAGTATCCCCAAAATGAATATCCGTACAATGAATTGGTAACGGAAAATCAAAAAAGGGGACGTAATGAACTTGAATATGAGCTTCTGGATACGGGTCTGTTCGACAACAGTGAATATTTTGACGTTTACACGGAATATGCAAAGGCCGAAGCAACGGATATCCTTATAAAAATTACGGTGGTAAACAGGAATAGCGAAAGCGCCGCTTTACACTTACTCCCTACTTTGACCATACGAAACCATTGGACGTTTAAGGAAATGTCAACAAAGCCTAAAATCCAAAAGCGTATTCAAGCGAAGTCGCCCTACGTTGCAATTGAACATCCGTATGTAGGCAATTATCAACTTTATTTTGACGATGCCGATAAACTTTTATTTACCGAAAATGAAACCAACAGGGAAAAAGTCTATCAGGACAAGAATAGTCACCCCTTCAGAAAAGATCTTTTCCATAACGCCGTTTGTAATAATGATTACAAGCTGGCTACGAAAAACAAGCAAGGAACCAAATTTTCCCCTTTATATCAATTAGAAATCAAGGGAGGAGCTTCCATCTCCATTAAACTTCGACTATCTGAAAAAACTTTAAAAAATCCCTTTGATAAAAATTATGACCGCATATTTAACAAGCGGCAGGAGGAGTCCCAATCCTTTTATGATACCATGGCCCCAAAAGCCTCAGTGGACAAGAAAGCTATTCTCAGGCAGGCGTTCGCAGGGCTATTGTGGACCAAACAATACTATAATTACGAGGTAGAACAGTGGCTCAAAGGAGATTCAAAAAATTCCCAACCCCCAGTTGAGCGATTATCCGGAAGGAACAGCGGATGGAAAACCTTAAGGAACCACGACGTGCTCTCTATGCCGGATGCCTGGGAATATCCTTGGTACGCTGCTTGGGATTCTGCCTTTCACTGTACTTCTTTTGCACTTATCGACCCGCAGTTCGCCAAAGAACAGCTATTGCTGTTCACCAAAGAATGGTATATGGCGCCCAATGGTCAAATTCCAGCTTATGAATGGAATTTCAGCGATGTTAACCCGCCGGTTCAGGCTTGGTCCGCGCTACGCATTTACAAGGTAGACAAGAAAAAATCCGGAGTAGGCGATGTTAACTTTCTAAAGCGAATGTTCAACAAGTTGGCCCTAAACTTTACATGGTGGGTTAACCGTTTGGATAACAACAATAACAATGTCTTCCAAGGTGGATTTCTTGGCTTGGACAACATTGGGGTATTTGACCGTAGCCATGGCGTTCCCGGTGGCGGTACTTTAGAACAGGTAGACGGTACGGCGTGGATGGCCCTTTATTGTCTGAACATGCTTGAAATGAGTCTGGAAATAGCCATGGAGGACGATGCCTACGAAGAAATGGCTACTAAATATTTTGGTCACTTTATTTTTATCGCCGAAGCTTTGAACAAGATGGATGCCAACCACGGGGGTACCTGGGATGATGAGGAAGGCTTCTTTTATGATCGTCTTATTTTACCAAATGGTAACTCTGGCACTATAAAAGTAAGGTCTATTGCAGGTATGTTATCCTTAGCCGCTGTCCTCACCATAAAAAAAGATATACTGGAAAAGCTACCCAAGTTCAAAGCCAGTGTAGTTTGGTTTAAAAAATACCGTATGAAAAATTTAAAATATGCGGTCATACAAGAATTTGCCGAGGGTGAGGATTTATTGCTATCCCTTGTACCAAGAGACCGGGTTGAATTATTGGTGAAAAGCCTTTTGGACGAGAATGAATTTTTGAGTCCCCATGGTATTCGGTCCTTATCTAAAATCCATGAAAAGCCCTATGAAATAGAGATTGAAGGTGTTAATTATTCGATTGACTACGAACCTGCAGAATCTACGGTATCGTTATTTGGTGGAAACTCCAATTGGAGAGGTCCTGTCTGGATGCCCATGAACTATTTGTTCATTCAAGCCTTACGGGAGTATTACAGTTACTGCGGGGACGAACTGCAATTTGCATATCCTACTGGAAGTACGGAAAAATTAAATTTAAAGGAGATTAGCACGGAATTGAGCAAGCGGCTCATTAAGATTTTTCAACAGGATGAGAATGGCAATAGACCCTATAACGAGCTCTACCACCATATTTATAAGGACAAAAACTTCAAAGACCATATTCTTTTCTACGAATATTTTCATGGGGAAAATGGCCGTGGCCTAGGCGCGTCCCACCAAACCGGTTGGACAGCATTGGTGGCTAATTTAATTGAAGAGATTGATAGTTAGCGGAGACATTTCAATTAACACCGAGCCCATACTTCTCCGAAGGATATAAAACTCCATTTTTTAGATTGAAAATATCTTTATAGGGGTCATCAATCAATTCCAAATGGCCGTCTAAATCCGCATAAACGATGTTGGGCCGGGACAACGCAAAGTGAAGTCCCGCGGCAATACCCAAGCCGCATTCATCAATACAGCCTACCATAGTCTCCAAACCGGCCGATTTTGCCACGGAGTTAATATGCATTCCTACCATAATACCTCCAACTTTTTGTAATTTAATATTGATCATGTCCACCCGCTCGTTTTGGGCCAATCGGAAAGCATCGGTCAAGGTCTTAAGGCTCTCATCCGCCATTACAGGAATGGCCACCTCATTGGTAACTTGTCCCAAACGCTCTTCAGATTCGATTTTAGTTGGTTGTTCAAAGATTTCAATGCCAATGGCAGCAGTGGCCT